>JAFGCA010000802.1 GCA_016932895.1 Sedimentisphaerales bacterium
ACGCCGGAGCCGCAGACCGTCGGGGCGCCCCCCCATGGTTGTCCTTCCCCGGACTCGCCGGCACCCGATGCTGACGAGTCGTTTGGCAACGCTGCGGAATTTGCCTCCGTCGAAGACCGTCCATCCGAAATCCCCGATCCCCAATCCCCCATCGAAAACCCTGCATCCCAACCGCCCTACCAGGATTTGTCCCAGGGCGACCAGCCCCAGGACCCGCCCATCGAAATCCGCGCGGTCAACCTGCCCGCCCCCCGCTGTTACTGGCCCCAGCCCCTCTGGACGGGCCCCGAGCCAGACCCGTCCCAGACGCCCGGCGGGCCCAACCCGCCCGCCCCTGACGACCCGGCAACACCGTAGCCGCCCCGCCGGCGAAAGATATCTCCTGGCCGCCTTCGGGCGCTATGTCGCGACATTCGGGACATAGTGACATTTTTCTGGAACGAGTCTTGACTGGCCCGGCGAATTGTAGTATACTCTGGGCTGGTTCTATTGGAAGAAGCATTGGTATCAAACCTCATCCTGGGGGAGTAGGTTGTAGATATCCAATTCGCAGAGGGCCGCCCTTGGTACGCGCCGTTTTCCGGCCCAAGCAGCCGGAGCAGTATTTTTGTCACTGTTGATTGGTTGAGGTGATTGATGAGTATGAGATGGGGAGTGTTGTTTGTTGTGACGTGTCTGATGGCCACGTGCGCCAGCGCCGGTGTCACCATCACGAAGGTTTTGCCGGAAGGTGACGGCAACATCGGCAAGTCTCGACCCGGCTATGGCTGGTCCTATGAGTGGGACGCCTGGCAGACAGACGCCAATCCGAACCCGGTCTATCACTGGTATGAGTATGGGGCAGGCGCCTACCGGGACACCTTCCTTCAGGTTGGCCTGGGCGGTTTGCCGGCAGCCGGCGACATTACCGGCGCCTCGCTCAACATCTACATGGTGCGCAACGGTGATGACGGGGACGGTCTGCTGGCCACCGTCAGGCATGCGGCCGATTCCAGTACCGCCGACGGAAACGCCTCTCAGCGGATCGCCGGCTCCGAGACGGTGGGCACGATCACCACGGCCGACAGCCTGGGCTGGCTGTCCTTCGATGTCACCAGCTTCATCCAGAACGATGTAACCAACGGCTACTCCTGGGCGGCCTTCCAGTTCGTCAATGACGGGTACTCATCCATGTACTTCGCCAGCGGCGAAGACGCGGTCTATGCCCCGTATCTGGCCGTAGAATCCGCTTCCGCCGCACCGAGCGATATGCCGGCCGTACCGGTGCCGTCGTCACTGGGCCTGGCCCTCATGGGCGGACTCGCCCTCTGGCGCAAGAGACGCCCGTAGACAGAACGAAGAACAGCGATCCGAAGGCAGCGCCTCTCCGGAGGGGCTGCCTTTTTTCGTTCGCGGCTTGTCGCACGCCCGGCGAACAGCACGGGAGATCATGACGGCCTCCCGGCTTACTTCTTCAGCACCCCCAGGTTGTCCATCCATTTCTGGCAAAGCCCCGGCCAGGCCGAGACGGCGCCGAGATTCTGGCCGAGCCCGAAGCCGTGCCGCCCTTTGAGGAACACGTGCATCTCCGCCGGCACCTTGGCCTGGCGCAGCGCGAGGTAGAAGTAGATGCTGTTCTCGGCCGGCACGACCTTGTCCTCCCAGGTCGCCAGCAGAAACGTCGGCGGCGTCTCGGGCGTCACCTGCGTCTCGTTCGAGAGGCTCGCGAGCAGCTCCTTGTCCGGATGGGGGCCGAGCAGGTTGCGCCCGGAGCCCCCGTGCGTATAGGGCGCCGCTAACGAAATCACCGGGTAGATCAGAATGCCGAAGTCCGGCCGCGCGCCGGCCTCGTCGATCTCATCCCGCGCATCGTACACCCGGTCGTTGTAGTGCGTCACCGCCGTGGAGGCCAGGTGCCCGCCCGCCGAAAAGCCGATGATTCCGATCCGGTCGGGCTTGATTCCCCATTCCTCGGCCCGGCTGCGGACCGTCCGAATCGCCCGCTGGGCGTCTTGCAGCGGCGCCGGATGCCCGTACCCGGCCCCGCTGTTGCGATGCCGGTACTTCACGATAAAGCCGGCCACGCCGAACGAGTTGAGCCACTGGGCGATCTGGTGCCCCTCGTGGTCCATGGCCAGGTGCCCGTACCCGCCGCCGGGACAGATCACCACCGCCGCACCGGTCGCCTTCTCCTTCGGCGGCAGATAGATCGTCAGCGTCGGAACGTCACCCTCGGCGTCGCCCCTGGCCCCCGGCGCCGCCGCCGGCCACAGGTTCTCCACCGGCGGACCCGCCGCCGCCGTGGCCGCCCACGCCAGCGCCAGCAATGTCGCCACCACGAAACACCGTCTCTCTCTTGCACGCTCGTACATCTGCGTTCCTCCTTATGCGATAAGTTGTTCGGGAGCTTTGAGCTCCTCGATGATATGCTGCAGGAAGCCGGCCGCATAGTCGCCGGCGACGATCCGATGGTCCACCGCCAGCGACAGGCTCGCGAGCCGGCGCATCGTCGGCTGGCCCTCCCGGACCACCACCGCCGGCGCGACCTTCCCCACGCTCAGGATCGCGCTGGCCGGCGGCGGCACGATTCCCAAAAACGCGTCGATGTCATAAGCCCCGAGGTTGCTCAGCGCGATCGTCTCGCCCTCTAAGTCGGCCAGCGTCAGCTTGTTGCTGCGCGCTCCGGCCGTCAATCGCTTCTCCTCGGCCGCGATCTCCGCCAGCGACTTGCGCTCGGCGTGCTTGACCACCGGCGCGATCAGACCCCGCGCCGTATTGACCGCGTACCCCACGTTGATATTCGCCGCGATCTCGATCGCCGCGCCGCCGCCGTCGTCGGGCCCGACGTACCGGCCCACCATCAGCGGATACCGCCGCACCGCCAGCGCCAGCGCGTGGATGAAAAACGCGTTGCTCGTGATCTTCACGCCCAGCGCCTTGCTCAGCTTGTGCCGCATCCCCATCAGGTCCGTCACGTCCGCCCGCGCCTCTAAGTAGAAGCACGGCTTGCTCCGCTTCGACGCCAGCATCCGCCGGGCGATCAGACCCTGAATCCGCGACAGCGGGATTTCCTTCTGCGTACGACTGTCCAGTACAACCTCCATCTTCACCAACCACGCGGACCCCGCCGCGCTTTTCCCAAACATCATACCAGATCTACCGCAAAACATCGGTTCTATCAACGAACAAGGACGCAAAGAACGCCAAGCAGTAGGATCGGCAACTCGTTGCCCATGCGGGTTCTTCCTGCAGTTGAAACATCGAAGTAACCAACTTCCCGAGACCCGAAAATGTGCCGCACACCTGCAATTCACACACATGTACACCCAGGATGTCATTCGGAATCTGCGAGGAAAGTGAGTAGACGACGCCGAAGCTCCTGCAAGTCTTTTATCTGGCATTCCCAAACTGTCAGGACGCGCCAACCCTTCTCTTTCAAGGAGCGAACATCTTTCCTGTGGCGGTCCTTGTTACGCTTCAATTTCGGAAGCCAATACTCTTGACGAGATTTGGGAATTCGCCTGCCGAGGCGGCAGTTGTGACGGTGCCACCAGCAGCCGTGAACGAAAATGACCTTTCGGTGACGAGGAAGGACGATATCAGGACATCCAGGAAGATCCGCTCTGTAGAGGCGAAACCGATAGCCCAGGCTATGCACCAGTCGTCTAACCGCAATTTCGGGTGCGGTATCGTACTTGCGTATGCGCGACATGCAGTAGGATCTTTGCTTCGGTGTAAGCACATCCATGACAAGCTAAGTCCCGAGCAAGTTTTTCAGAATGAGATACACAACGCGAACATTGACAGCATTCCCCAGTGCCTTGAAACCACTCACTCCGCGAGGTAGATGCTGAAGGTCGTCCATCGACTGTAGGCGAGCGCACTCACGGAGAGTCATGTAGCGTCGTTCCCATCCGATGATAGGAACTTGTGTTGTGGTCATAGCGACAAGAGACGGTGCCGTATTCGGCCTCTTGATCCTGACGCCAGATGCCCTGAACTGGATGACGTACTTCCAAATGTCACGTTCTTCGCCCTGGCAGTTCCACTCCAGCTTCTGGAGACTTGGAGGAAACTCTCGTATCTTAGGTATCCATGGGTTAATCCAGGCGCAGTGTTTCCGATACAGGCTCCTGTTTTGCCGTATGAACAATTGTTTCCAGCAAGGAAACGCGTTCTTCTCTGCACGGGCATAACTGGGGACGCGATCAAGAATATCGCGTCTGTAGTACGTATTCAGTGTTTGCCCAAAAACGCCCCGCCTTTTCCGCAGGATTTTCAGCGGCTCTTTGTACAGAGAATCCTTCGCAAAAGGGTATGTTGCCTTGAACTCCATACTCCATATTGGAAACGAAGGTAGCTTGTCGTCCTTGGGGAAAGCTTGGAGAAACTCCTGCCAGGTGTCAAGGCAGTCGGTGACCTGGCTACTCAGTGGAGTGGCGTCTGATGGAGTCCTGTCTAAGACGCTCCGGATGGACAGTTCATCGCCACTTGTCTTTGCCTTAGGCCAATCGAATCCATTCAAGCCGGATAGCCGTCCGACCATATATACGCGTTCTCTGATCTGGGGGACACCAAACTGGTGAGGCGAGAACTGCATGTATTCCACTTCGTACCCCAAGGATTCGAGGGCTTCCTTCACCTTCAGATAGGTGTTTCCATCATCATGGCGAACGAAATGGGCAACATTCTCCAGGATCAGGAATTCCGGCCGGTGATGACGGAGGATCTCGACAATATTGAAAAATACGGTGCCTCTCACGGCGTCCCTCCATCCCCTTTGGGCGCCAGCCTTGGAGAATGGCTGACACGGGAAGCCGGCACAAAGAAGGTCATGTTTAGGGATGTCAATGGGATTGATCTCTCTGATGTCGCCGCCCGGTTTCACGTCGAAGTTGGTCGCGTATATCGAACGGAGTTTCTCGTCTAACTCGCTGGCAAATACACACTGAGCGCCCAAGCGTGCCGCTGCGAGATGGAAACCACCAAGGCCAGCAAACAAGTCAACGAATCTCATCTAAGCCCAACCCGAATAAGAGAACTCGTCGCCCCATCTAGTTCCTATGCGGCAGGGCCGCCACTCTTGGCTTTGCCCAATCGAGAAGCCTGTTGCGAAGATCGCGCGACAGCCAGTTTTTCGCGTACCCCCCGGCAGCAAGTAATCGGTAGCGGTCTAGAAGCATACCATCCACAAGGCCACAATTACGAATGAAGGAACCATCCTCAAACGCCAATGGTGTTGCGAAGCCCTTCCTCGGGTCGGCGGCCCAATTGATTATCTTGCGCCATAGGTTGAGTTGTGGGGTGTGCCGCTTCCGAGTCCAGTCGGCCCCGCTGGCGCACTGTACCAGGTAGACAGGTATCCCGACGCGTTTGTCGACAAAAGGACGATAGCACACCAGGTCGAGTTCACCATCTTTCGCGCGGTCAGTAGTCCATCGTCCGACGTCGCCGACGCTCTCGCCAAGTTCCACCGCGATCCTATTCACTATAGCGCTGAGGTTCCTGCAGTTTGTCCTCGACCATCCGGTCCGAAATATCTGCCATCCTTGGAACTGTCGAACAAGCGATTCTCTCGTCAACTCCTCGAATAGTTCACCTTGCTCGGTGTAATTGGAGCCAAACTGCTGCGACCACTCACTGTACCATTGGGCCAACGAGAGAAGAAGACAGAAGCTATGAGCACTAAACGCTCTCCATGTCCTGCATCTTGAAATCCGTCCGGGCTTCAGCACAAACGGACTGGTATCAGGTATCCAGCCATGTCGGCGTCGTATTTCGGTGAACGCATCATTCACCCTTTGCATGGCCATATCAGAGTCTTCATAGATGTTCTCTTCCATCAAAGCGTCAACAATGTCCCTGGAAGACAGTTCTTCGTCGTCGAATAGAACGTCTGCCTCAATCCAATCACAGAATATCTGCAAGTCCACGTTGTGCGTGTGAATCGAACGGGAGATTCCCTTCGTCGGAAATGCCAGCATTATTCGCCTCCCCTCTCCAACTCGCTTCTGATCTTCGGGAATATCTCCAACATCTGGAGCGCATCGGCACCAAGTCTCTTCACTACGGACTGCATCTTCTTCGACTTCTTGTAGTGATGTACACGGGTCAGCGCTAACTCGACATTATCAGATGCCTTCTCAATCAACTGGACGATTTCAGGCTCATCACCACCCGCCGTGCGTAGTGCGATTTCAAATCGTGGATCGTCGCTCTTCTCGAGATAAGCAACGGCTTTGGGGCTTTCTAGGATTCTCCCGAAATTATCCACTTGCCGAGAATCCGAAAAGAGAGGCAGCCTATCCTGATCTCCAAACAGCCACAGGGCGAAGTTCTTCAGTGGCTGCAGCCGGTCCTTTGGCACAGGCTTCTTGGCTGTCTGAGGATCAGCCTGAATGTCGATCTGAAGATACTTCCGCACTCCCTGGGTCCTCAGCGACAGATACATGACGCTGAAACGTTCTTCAAACTGCTCTTCCGGAATGGCTTCTAGATCTTCTATCTGCAATAGCAGCCTATATGAGATGTAGTTCTGCCTGACCGTGTCCGTTCGGCTACCGATCTTTCGCATCACCTGCTGGTAGGTGAAACCTCGGCTATCCACCAACTTGGCAATGAACTCCGCCTTTTCTGCTGGCTTCCACTCCTTGATGCCAGTCACATGGCGAAAACCAAGAAAAGCTTCCACGTCCTCCCGTGAGTCCACTTTTATGTAGGGTATGCTCTCAAAGAGAGACTTCTTCGGTTTGGCACCCTTCGCAATCTCCGCTATTCTTCGAGGCACCTTTTCTCCGTCCATTGCCATGCGGAGATACTTCAGAGCGCCGATTCTCCGATTGCCTTCAACGACAACCAATCCTTTGGCTCCATACAATTGCTCTTCAACGACCAGAACTGCCTCGTGGGTCCAGAACCCGCCGCTCTCCAGGAAGGACACGATAAGTTCATCAAGTGTCCAGTCTCTCATCAATTCAAGAACCGCATCTTGCGAAACCCTCGGTCCGGTGTTGTTGCGTCCCAAGCGGGGATTCAACGGATCCAGGAGGAGGTTATCAAGCTTCTCAAATTTGAGTTCTGTGCTAATCGCCATTTTGTCCCCGCAACAATCAATTCGGTTTTGGAACAACGCTAAACAGTACATATACCACCGCAAAGAGTCAACCCTGAGCCAAGAAAGAGAGGCGAATTGGCACGGCCTATCAGGGCGAATAACGCGTGCTTATTGGGGATTGGGGAATGATTGGGACACTCACACGTAAATGGGGGGGCCACTGCAATGTAACAGGCTGAGGGCACCCATTATCGGAACTCGCTTGACAAGATTCCCGAGGTGCGCTACACTACAGCCAATCCAGTCTTCTGGAGGTGGATGGCTATGTGCCATTGGGGCCCGAAAGGGCCCTTTCTTTCTGCCTCACCTTCCCGGCCTGCCCTACCTTTTTATATACGGCCTGCTTCGCGCCCTTCGTGGTCCCTGCAATTGGTTAAGGATTATTGATCATTGACTGTTGATTTGCACTGCCCTTATCTGCGTTGATCTGCGGTTTCAAGTCTGTGCCTCGTGACCCGTGGCTCGTGAGATTGCCGCGTCGCTTCGCTCCTCGCAATGACAAGACCGAATCTGCGTCCATCTGCGGATCGATATCAGTGCGTTGTTGCTATAAGCATCTCTTATTGTTCGATCACTTGTCCTAATACTTTTCTCATCTACTCTTTTACCGATCTACTCATCTACCAGCGCGCCCGCTGGCCGTAGCAACTTCCGTGCCAGAGTGGGAGGGGCTTTGGGGGTGGAAAGTTTGGTGGCGCTAACAATCGCCGAAGGTGCTCGGTTGGGGTTCGAAAAAGCACCGAAGCAGTTCAAAAGTGGCCCAAAAGGGGCGAAAGAGGCGCCCTTTCGGGATTCCGGCAAAATTGCGTTAACCCTTTTATCGGCAGGGACTTAAGGCGAAAATTGAGGGGTTTTTGAGTTTTTTTTAGTAGCGCGCGTTCATCTGGAATGGGCACTTTTTCGGGTCGATTTGGGCGGTCGGGGCGGTTTGGGTCGTTGCGGCCGGAGGGTCCGAAATACGCGCGTCCGCCGCAGCGGCCAAAAACGACTCGCCCGCTGCGGCACGGCCGGCGACGTCCGATTCGCCCTTGCGCAAGTCCATTATGGGACTTGGCTTGCGCCGGGGCCGGCGAACCGTCCGGGCGGCGAGAGAGCTTAATATCGCTGCGAAAATGACCGAAAGACAGAGCGTATAGGCTCATTCTATGAGGAGATACTATGGGAACGGATAGGTCTGCGACCGGCCGGCTGTTTGCCGTGCGCGGCGACCTGCTGCGCGGCGATTCGCTGTTTGCCGTGCTGATTTTCGCCGTGGTGGCGGTTTTCATGGTCAGCCTCGTCGCGTCGGTGTGGCGTAACCTTGTGTATCGAAAGGACTTACAGGAGAAGGCGGGCGTACAGAAGGTGAAGGTCGTCGGGGACGTCATGGCGCGAACGGCCGAGGCGCTGATCGGCGCCGACGAGCTCTCGACCCTGCGCCGGGTGTTAGCCGAAGCGGGCCTCGAACACGATTTGAAGGCCTGCCGCATCGTTTTGCCCGACGGCGGCGTCATTGCCGACGCAAAACCGGCCGAAATCACCGCCGTAGCGCTGCCGCCCTCCTGGCAAGGCGAAACGCCGCCGGCCAGCCATGAATTCAGCGGCAACGTCGCGAAGTTCATTTTCCCGCTGTCGGTGCCCAACCGCGGCGAGGCCACGCTGGAAATCGCGGCCGAAATCGACGACCGCCTCGAAGCCGGCCTGGCCCCCCAGACCGCCCAGATGGCCATCGGATGCCTGGCGCTGGCGAGCATGCTGCTGGTGCATCGTCACGCGCGTTTTCGGCTCAAGGCCATCGGCGCGATCCAGGAGATCCTGCTGGCGGCCGGCGGCAAGGACGGGCACGCGGATCTCTCGATGCTGGAGCTGGACCCGAGTCTCGGTCGCGAAGCGGTGGCGTGGAACAAGCTGCTGGGCGAGCGTCAGAGCGCGCAGATTCGCTCGGCGATCAAGCAGGTCAAGAAGGCGTTGCACGAGCGCTCGGAGACGGCCGACGAGATGTCCGCCGCGTTCGACGTGGCGCCCTACGGGCTCCTTCTGGTCGATGACCGGCTCCAGATATCGCGTGCCAACAGCGCCGCGGCGGTCCTGCTGCGGACCGAGCGCGAGCGTCTGGTCGGCAGCGACGTGGCGCAGGTGATCGATGATCCATGCGTGGTCGCCGACATCCGCGCCGCGACGCAAAACCTCGGAGCGAAGCGCGTGGCCATCGAGCTCGAGCCCAACGGCTCGGCCACGGCGGGCGTATTGCGTCTGACGCTTTGTCCCGTCGGTCACGACGATTCGCATTGCGCCCTGGTGGCCATCGAAGACGTCACGCAGCAGCGGGTCGCGCAAGCGGCGATGAACAGTTTCCTGGCCAAGGCGGCTCACGAGCTGCGGACGCCGCTGACCAACGTCCGCCTGTTCGTCGAGGACGCGCTGGAGCATTGCGAGCGAGACCTGGCTTCCACGAGCAAATGCCTGAACGTGATCAACGAGGAGGCGCAGCGGCTCGAGCGCACCGTCTCCGAAATCCTGTCGGTCTCCGAGATCGAGGCGGGTTCCTTCGGGCTCAAGCGCGACGACGTCCACCTCGACACCATGCTGCAACAGCTCAAGACCGATCACGAGGCCCAGGCAAGGGACAAGCAGGTCGCGCTCGACTTCGAGCTGCCTCCGAAGCTGCCCGTTCTGCAGGCGGATCGTGACAAGATCGCCCTGGTGCTGCACAACCTGGTTGGCAACGCCTTGAAGTATACGTTGGAGCACGGTCGCGTGACGGTGACGGCTGCGATCGAGAAGGGCCAGCTTAGCGTCGCCGTCAGCGATACCGGCATCGGCATCGAC
>JAFGCA010000803.1 GCA_016932895.1 Sedimentisphaerales bacterium
GAGCAGAGCGTAACGACAATCTTTCTTGAGTTCGATGCTCACAACGGGCTCCTTTCGATCTCCGATTCTTCCGTCATTCAGTCGCGAATCGCCCGCCGGCGGCTTGCACGGCGGCCGGGGACCATGCCTACCAAATCTCACGCCGAATCGCAATCCCTAATCGCCCAAAACCGCGGGCCGGCACCACGTTTCACCAATCGTGCGACCCCAGATTGCTTCGCTTCGCTCGCAATGACACAGCGCGTGGCAGCGTCAAGCGCCAGCTTGGCGATGGGGGAGTTGTCTGCTGCGTGTGGCGCTGTACGAGCCCCGGGCGTTGAACCATCGCCAAGTCCTTCGGACTTGACGCTGCCACCCGTAGCTGTCCAGGGTTCAGGACACTGATACCCGAAAGACTACACGCCACCGCACCGCAACGGTTTGCCCTCCGCCTTGACGCGTGGGACGGTCCGCATTAGAATGCTCCGCGTTGTGTGCGGGTTTTGATGTTCAGGACGATCTGGCGAAAGGGTATCGTGATGGCTATCGACCGCGATCGGGTCTCGGCGTGTCTGGAGGAATGCAAGCATCATCTGACGAAGGAGCTGCTGCCGTTCTGGCTGGACCGGTGCAAGGACGACGTCAACGGCGGTTTCAACACGCAGTTCGACAAGGACGGCAACGACAGCGGGCTCGACGAGAAGTCGATGCTGGCCCAGATGCGAACGGTCTACACGATGTCGGCGGCGCACCGGGCCGGCTACGGGGACGGCCGCTGCGGCGAGTACGCCCGGCACGGCGTGGACTTCCTGCTCGAGAAGGTCTGGGACAAGCAGTACGGCGGGTTCTACTGGACCACGAACCGCAAGGGCGAGGTCGCCATCGACAAGAAGATCATGTACGGTCTGAGCTTCGCCATGTACGCCCTGGCCGAATACACCATGGCCACCGGCGACCCGCGCGGGCAGGAATACGCCGAGAAGACCTTCGACCTGGTCAAGAAGCACGCGACGGACACCATGTATGGCGGCTACTTCGAGATGTTCGAGCGCAACTGGGACCTGTGCGGCCCCGGGCCCCAGGGCGGCGACCGCAAGACCCTCGACGTGCACATGCACCTGATGGAGGCGTTCACCAACATGTTCGAGTGCACGGGCCAGAGCATCCACCGCCGGACCCTGATCGAAGACATCGATCTCCTGCTCAAGCGCATTTTGCATCCGCAGTACGCTACGGGCATTCCTCAGTTCACGGTGGACTGGAAGATCGCGCCGCAGATCAAGTTTGATATCGTGTGGGGCTGGGACCGGTTCACCGAGGGCGGCCAGAAAGCCAACGCCGAGGACAACACCTCGGCCGGACACAACGTCGAGTTCGCCTGGCTGCTCGCCCACGCCACCGACGTGCTCGGCAGTGGCTGGGACGAGTATAAGGGCGTTATCAAGAAGGCGATGGACCACGGCCGGGACAACGGCATCGACCCCGAATACGGCGGCGTCTACGTCGAAGGCCCGCACGCCGGCGGCGTCCACGATATGGAGAAAGAGTTCTGGCAGCAGGCCGAGGTCATGATCGGCATGCTCGAAGGCTGCCTGCGGTTCGGCCCGGACGACTACTGGCCCGGCTACCTCAACGTCCATCGCTTCGTTTTCGACAAAATGATCTACCACGAGGTCGGCGAGTGGTGGCCGCTGACCACGCGTGAAGGCGAGCCCATCTGGACGCACATGAGCCACTCCTGGAAGGTCAACTATCATACCATTCGCTGCATGGTCGAGTGCATCAAGCGGCTCGAGAGGCTTCTGGCGTAACGCCGAAGCGGACGAAGACCCATGGAATACGAAGGCAGATACACGGCGTTCGATGCGGCCCGGATCACCACCTATCCGCTTCGGACGCGCAGCAACAAGGTCACGTTAGCCGACCTGGTGTTCCCGGACCGTCTCGCGGCCGAGGCGCCGGGACTGCCTGAAAACGTGCAGCGTGACATCGAGACCGTCGCGCAGGTGATGGTGGCGGCCCGTCGGCAGGGCAAGCCCGTCATGCTGTTTGCCGGCGCGCACCTGATCAAGAACGGTCTGGGCCCGCTGCTCCTCGATCTGGTGCGGCGCGGCTGCGTGACGCTGGTGGCCGGCAACGTCGCGACCGCGATCCACGATTTCGAGCTGGCGCTGATCGGCCAGACCAGCGAGAACGTTCCCGCCGCCCTGGACCAGGGGCAGTTCGGCATGGCCCAGGAATTCGCCTACATCAACATGGCCCTGTCGGTGGGCAACCAGCAGAAGCTCGGGTTCGGCGAGGCGCTGGGCCGGGTCATCTGCGACGCGGCGTTTCAGCAGCGCGTTCTCTCCCTCGTCGCCGGCGAGAGTCTCGTGCGGCGGTTCCAGCACCCGGAAGTGAGCGTGCTGGCGGCCTGCTACGACTGCAAGGTCCCCTTTACCGTCCACGCGGGCATCGGCACCGACGTGATCGACCAGCACCCGACGTTCGACGGGCAGGCCAAGGGCGGCTGCTCCGGCCGGGACTTTCTGATCTACACCGACCAGGTCGCGGCCCTGACCGAAGGCGGCGTCGTCCTCAACATCGGCAGCGCCGTGGCCGGGCCCGAGGTGCTGCTCAAAGCCGTCTCCATGGCCGCCAACGTGGGCAGCGTCCCGCGTGACATCCTTACGGCCGACTTCGACCTGCGCCGCCATGACCCGGCGCAGATGACGGACGAGTCGGCCCCGGGCTACTACTTCCGCGACCAAAAGAGCGTCGTGACGCGCATCCCCGAGGCCTTCGGCGGCCGGGGCTTTTATATCGCCGGCAACCAGAAGCAGACCTTTCCGCTGCTGTACAGGAAGATCGTCACCGCTTCGTAATCGGAGGGACACGGCATGAAGGAACCGCGCATCCGAGAGATCCTGGCCCTGATCGAAAACGTGACCGTGGCCGTCTACGGCGATTTCTGCCTGGACGCCTACTGGATCCTGGACCCGCAGGGCTCGGAGGTCTCGGTCGAGACGGGCCTGCAGGCCCGCGCCGTGCGCAAGCATTACTACTCGCTCGGCGGCGCGTCCAACGTTGTGGCCAACGTCGCGGCGCTGAAGCCCCGGGCGATCCGGGTCATCGGCGCCGTTGGCGACGACATTTTCGGCCGGGAGCTGCGCCGCCAGCTCGACGAGCTCGGCGTCGATACCACGCATCTCGTGATCCAGCGCGAGAACTTCGATACCGTGACATTCGCCAAGCCCTACCTTGAGGGCAAAGAGGAGCCGCGCGTCGATTTCGGCTTCGCCAATCAGCGCAGCGCCGCGACGGACGAAGCCCTGCTGGCGGGCCTGCGTCACGCCCTGGAGACCGCCGACGCTTTGATCGTCAACCAGCAGGTCCCCGGCAGCATCGCCAACGAGGCGTTCATCGAGCGGGCCAACGCGCTGTTCGCCGAGTTTCCCGACAAGGTGATCCTGCTGGACTCACGGCACTACGGCGCGAAGTTCAAGCATATCTACCGCAAGACCAACGAGCGCGAGGCCGCGATGCTCAACGGCGTCGACGTGGGACTCGGCGAGGCCGTCCCGGCCGACGACGTGCGGAAGTACGCGGAAAACCTCTACGAGCAGTTCCGCAAGCCCGTCTTTCTCACCCGCGGGCCGCGCGGCATTCTCATCGTCGACGGGGCGGGCGTGTATGAGATCGGCGGCCTGCAATTTCTCAAGCAGCTCGACACCGTCGGGGCCGGAGACACCGTCACCAGTGCCCTGGCTTTGTGCCTCGGGGCGGGAGTGCCGCCGGCCGAGGCGGGCGAGTTCGCCAATCTCGCCGCCGGTGTCACGGTCCAGAAGCTCTACCAGACGGGTACCGCCAACGGCGAGGAGGTGCTCGCGGTCGGGTCCGACCCGGATTACATCTACGAGCCGGAGCTGGCGGAGGACCGCCGCCGGGCGCGCTACGTGGCGGAGACCGAGATCGAGCTGTGCGCCGCGTCGGTGCCGTTCGGGCACATCAAGCATGCGGTCTTCGACAACGACGGGACGTTCAGCACGCTGCGCCAGGGCTGGGAGCAGATCATGGCGCCGGTGATGATCCGGGCCATCCTGGGCCAGCGGCACGACACCGCCGACGCCGGCCTCCTGCAGAAGGTGCGCCTCCGCGTCCTGGATTACATCGATAAATCCACCGGCATCCAGACCATCGTGCAGATGGAGGGCCTGGTCGAGATGGTTCGTGAATTCGGCATCGTGCCGCCGGAGGAGGTTCTCGACAAGCAAGGCTACAAGCGGCTCTACAACGAAGCTCTCATGCAAATGGTCAACGAGCGCATCGCGCGGCTCCAGCGCGGCGGCCTGGACGTCACGGACTTCACCGTCAAAGGCTCCGTCGAATTCGCCCGGGCGTTGCGCGAGCGGGGCGTGACGTTGTACCTGACCAGCGGGACCGACCGCCAGGACGTCGTCGCCGAGTCCGAGGCGCTGGACTACGCCGATCTGTTCAACGGCGGTATCTACGGCGCTCTCGGGGACATCAGCAAGTACTCCAAGAAAATGGTCCTCGAGCAGATCATGGCCGACAACGATCTGTCCGGCCCGGAACTGGTCGTCTTCGGAGACGGGCCCGTCGAGCTGCGCGAGTGCCGCAAGCGCGAGGGGATCGCCGTCGGCGTGGCCTCCGACGAGATCCGCCGGCACGGGCTCAACGAGGAGAAACGCACCCGCCTGATCAAGGCCGGCGCCCAGGTCGTCATCGGCGACTTCTCCCGGTGGAACGACCTGCTCAAGCTGCTCTTCAGCGAGTAGCTTTGTGGATGCGTCCTTCGCCCGGCGTAGAATGCCCTGCGGGAGGGGGACTGGGTTGTGTCGAGCGCCCGTGGGGACCGGGCTGAAATCGATCGTGGTTACAAGAGGAGTCGATGCAATGTTGCCGGAGCAGAATCTATCCGTAGTTCGCGCTGTCACGAAGGCCGTCTTGTTGGTCACTGTGACGATCCTGTCCACCGCCCCGGGACTGAGAGCGGAAGGCAAGTCGTCCGAGAGCGTCACGGCCGCGAAGCCCTACGCGTACCTGTACCCGGCCGCGATGGAGGCCCTGACGCAGCATCTTCAGCGACAGAAGGTGGACGTGCAGGAGCTGCGCGAGGATATCGATCTGGACGTGGGGGTCCACCGAATCAAACGCGTGGTCGAACGCGAGGGGCAAGGCTCATCAGAGGCTCTCTTTCGCTTCAAGACCCGCAAAAGACAAGAGACGCAGCGTTTTGGCACCGGGACGATTCTGGTCAAGACAGAGCAGGACGAAGCCGAGACCCTGGTGCGTTTATTGGACCCCAAGGCGAAAAAATGCCCGGACGAGCGAGATCTTTTCGATTCCATGGAGCAAGGGGACATGTTTCCGGTTTGCACGCTGGATTCGTACGTGCCCGTGCGGCACGGGGCGGTGCGGCCGCTGGCGGAGACGCGCGAGCTCCACAAGCCCATTACGTTCGACACCGTCTACGACCGGAAGGAACGGGTCAACTTCAACGGCCAGCCGATAGGGGGGTTGACCTGGCTGGAAGACGGAGACCACTACCTGCAGGTGCGAGACGGACGGCTGTACAAGGTCCACGCCGCCAGCGGACGGTCGGTTCCCTTTGTCGATCCCACCAAGGTGGCCGCCGGCCTCAAGCGCCTGCCCGCGATGTCCGAGAAGGACGCCGAGTCTCTGTCGAGGCGGACGTGGCTTCGGATGAATCCGGATCGCACGGCGATCCTGATCGACTACCAGAACGACCTGTACTATTGTACTCTCGACGGTAAGACCGCGGTCCGGCTGACGAGCAGTCCGGCCCGGGAGGATTACAGTACCTTTGCGCCGGACGGGAAGTTCGTCGCGTTCGTGCGCGAGAGGGACCTCTACGTCGTCGACGTGGCCACGCAGACCGAACGGGCGCTGACCGCAGACGGCGGCGGGATGCTCTTCAACGGCGAGGCGGATTGGGTCTACCACGAGGAGCTGTATTCCCGGCAGCGCCGCCTGTTCTGGTGGAGTCCGGACGCCTCGGCCCTTGCCTTCCTGCAGGTCGACGATACGCCCGTCCATTCGTTTACGGTGGTCAACAACGTGCCGAAGGAGCAGGGCGTGGAAGTCTGCCCGTACCCGCGCCCGGGAGAAGCGAATCCGCTGGTCAAGCTGGGGATCGTCTCCGTCGCCGGGGGCCCGGTGCGCTGGGTGGACCTGGGCGCGTACACCGAAGGGACGTGCCTCATTACCGGCGCCGGCTGGATGCCCGACAGCCAGCGGGTGTATTTCTACGTGCAGAATCGCATCCAGACGTGGCTGGATCTCTGTGCCGTCTCCCGCTCCGGAGGCAAGCCCGAGTGTCTGCTGCGCGACGCGACGGAAGCGTGGATCGAGTCGCCGGGCGAGCTGACGTTCCTCAAGGACGGGGCCTTTCTGCTGTCCAGCGAGAGGACGGGATGGAAGCATCTCTACCTCTACGACGTGAAGGGGCAACTCCAGCGCGCCGTCACGGAGGGACCGTGGGAAGCCAGGGCCCTCCACTGCGTCGACGAGGAGAACGGCTGGGTCTACTTCACGGCGACGCGTGATTCCCATATTGCCGAGAATCTGTACCGCGTGAAGCTGGACGGCGGCACGATCCAGCGCCTGACGAAGCAGTCCGGCCATCATCGCGTCAACGTCAGTCCGAATGGGAAGCGCTTCATCGACAGTTGGAGCGACTGCGCCACACCCGCCAGGACGGCGCTCTGCAACGGTGACGGCACTCACGTCCGCACGCTGGACACCAATCCCGTTTATCAACGCGAGGAATATGAGTTCGGCGCGTACCGCCAGTTCCAGATCGAGACGTCCGACGGCTTCCTGCTGGAAGCCAGCCTTCTGGAGCCTCCGGATTTCGACCCCAACTGCAAGTATCCGGTATGGTTCACCACCTACGGCGGCCCCCACGCGCCGACGATTCGCGACACCTGGAGCGGTGGACGCGCGTGGGATCAGATGCTGGCCCGGATGGGCGCGCTGGTCTTCGGGTGCGATCCGCGCAGCGCCAGCGGCAAGGGGGCCTGCTCGGCCTGGAAGGCCTATAAACAGCTCGGGGTCCAGGAACTCGCCGATATCGAGGAAGCAATCGCGTGGCTCAAGGACCAGCCCTACGTCGCTGGCGACCGCATCGGCATGAGCGGCCACAGTTACGGCGGCTTCATGACGGCCTATGCCCTGACCCACAGCGACCTCTTCGCCGGTGGTATCGCCGGGGCCCCCGTGACGGACTGGCGCCTCTACGATACCATCTACACCGAGCGATACATGGACACCCCGCAAAACAACCCCGAGGGCTACGAGAGGACGTCCGCGGTGCAAGCGGCCGCAAAGCTGCGCGGCAGGCTCCTGCTCGTTCACGGGGCCATCGACGACAACGTACACGTCCAGAACACGTACCAGCTCATACAGGCCCTGCAGCGGGCCGACCGGGACTTCGATGTCATGGTGTATCCACAATCTCGCCACGGCATCGGGGGTATGCACTACAGCCGCCTGAGGGTCAACTTCATCAAATCCGTTTTGAGGCTCTCCGACTGAACGACAGGGTCCAAGGCCCCGGCCTCCCGACGGGTCCTAAAATCGCGTGGGCGGTCCGGTTTTGCCATGAGACGCCCCGTCTCTGGAACGAGGCGAATCTGACACGACCGGTCTTTTCCCGGTAATTTCCCCGTAGTATTCAGCCGAAGGCTGGTTGTGGCGCCTCCCCGGGCGGCCGAAGGAACGGCACGGAATAGTTGGTAATTTGCCTTGCATGTTATCGGGCGAAACGCTAAAATAAGAATCGGTCTGGGTTATGGTCTGTGGCAGAAAAAGGTGTGGTGATTGGATCATGTCTATTCTCATGCGTTGAATTGTTTTTTCTTCATTTCTTTTGGAAAGGGTGAAACAATGCGCAGTTTGGGATTTCTGGTAATGGCTCTCGTGATTTTGGGCGTCGGCTCGATGGCGGCGGGCCAGGTGTTTTCGGAGGATTTCGAGTCCTATGCCGCCGGCAGTGAGATGCACGGCCAGGGCGGCTGGAA
>JAFGCA010000804.1 GCA_016932895.1 Sedimentisphaerales bacterium
CAGGAGCGGATTGTAGGCGCGCATGGGCCCGGGTCCGACCCAGCGTTCCCAGTCGATTTCGGGCGGCGGATCGCTGTTCGGCGGGTTGCCGATGCCACCGGGGCCCTGATTCATGACGTTGAACGTTCGCGCGACGCTGATGGCTCCCAGCTTGCCAGAGCGAATGAACTCCACCACGCGGCGGTAGTTCTGTCCGGCGTGGATCTGCGTGCCGATCTGACAAACCCGCTTGTGCTTGCGCACGGCGTTGCGGACGGCGAAGCTTTCCGCGACGTGCAGGGTCATGGGTTTCTGGAGGTAGAGGTCTTTGCCGGCTTCGCAGGCATCGACGGCCATGCGACAGTGCCAGTGCGGGGGCGCTGCGATAATCACCGCATCAATGTTCCTGGCCTCGAGCATCTCGCGGTACTCGTGATAGCCTTTGGCGGTGTCTTTGTGTTGGGCGACGACGGCATCCCGGCGGGGCTTCCAAATATCGCAAGCGCCGGTGACCACGACGTCCGGCCGGCCGGCACAGGCGTTCAGGTTGGCCCGGCCCATGCCGCCGCAGCCGATCAGGCCCACGCCGATCTTGTCGTTGGCGCCCGGCGTGCCCTGGCCTGCCAGGGCGCTGCCCGGGACGAAATACGGGACCGCCACGCCGGTCGTGCCCGTGGCCGCGGCCTGACGGATGAAGCTGCGTCTGGAAATCTGCTTTTCTTGTGACATCGAGACATCCTCCCTAACAGGTTGGAATTGGTTCAACAACACCATCGGATTATATCAGTCCGTCGGGCGAAGGCAACGTGATGCACGGGGGATTCCACGTTTCTCTGAAACGCGCGTTGCTTCTATTCGGCCTCTCCGCGGGGGATTTGTTCTCTGGGCGGGGAGTCTCGTTCTGAAGAGTGCCCCTGCGAGTGTGTCAGCCGATGCGGCTTTTGTCCGTGGGCTCGGCCTGGAAGTCATCGATCAGTTGGTTCGTCCGGGCCACGAATTCCGAATCCATGCTGTACGGGATCGTGTTCGTGAGAGGAAGGGCGCCGAGCGCCGCGCGAAGACAGAACATCTGTACACTCGTGGGTTCACCGATGATCACGTCGATCCAGGGATTTTTCAAAGGCGTGAGGGCGAGAATGGACGTATCTGCGCCGAACCGGGCGCGCAGAAAGCGGATCCAGGCAAGGCCGACTTCGCGTGAAGCGGCCCAGGAAGCAGGAACGCGCAAGGCGGTGGGGCGCACCGCTTGGCGCCTCTCGGCCCCGGCGGGCCCTTGGCCGACCTCGCGATCGAGATGGTACAAGACGCGGTGAAGGCCCTGTCGGTTGGGACCCATCTCCGGGAGTTTCGCGAGCCAGGCCAGCGGGCGGGCGGCCTCCAGTCCGGGAGCCGGCACTCGTTCACGCTGCCGCACGAGTTGCTGGACCTCGCTTTGAGCGGCCTCCATAATCCGGCGAACGTCACCGGGTGAAGTGGTGCCGACACAGGCCGCCTCGATTCTCTCCAGATGGGGCAGAATATGGGTAAGCACCCACAGCAGCGGAAGCCCCGAACATTGGATGCAGACCACCATGGGGTACCGTGCACGCCCTTTTCCATCGCGCGACGACCACAGGCGGCCGACCACGACGTCTCCCTTGAGCAGCCATAAGAAAACATGTCCGAATTCGTCGACCCGTTGCTCCGGGTCCAGCCTGTCCCAGCTTCCCGCGTCGAGGTTGGCCCCGATGCCTTCAATATAGAGGAGACGCTTGACCGCAATGAGAACGTCGGTATCGAGACCGATGTCGTCGATATGGTCGTCCCAGCCGGGGTGTTTGCCGAAGGCGGCCACAAACGCGCCTTCCGAGGAGCCTTTCGGCTCCCCGGCATTCCAGCGCCGCAGGATTTTCTTGAGAATGGAAGCCACGTCTGGGCGGCTCCTACTGTTTTAAGGACGGCCATTGATCGGACGTCAACATATTGACCGGTTGCTTACACTCATGGTCCCGGAAGAAGTCGAGCCGGAAATACAACACACCGCCGTCTTGCTCTTCCGTGCGCGGGACGACCAGCTTGACGCACCCTTCCTTCTGCCCGTCATGACAGTCTCGCAACATTCTCAGGCACGCCCACGGCTCGGCAAACGTCAGCGTCGCGTTCTTTATCGGTTGGCTGTCGCCGATGTACCGGTAGAACTCGACGGCAAGCGGCGGACCCGGATATTCCACTATCAGGCTGTCCACAGGAGCGTCCTCCGGTGCGCTGGTTCCCAACTGCCCGCTCTTGCGGGTCCCCTGGACCAGCCTGAATTTCCTGACGAAGTCAAGGACGAGCTGTTCTTTCTTGGGGCGAGCGAGGGTCATCTGTTCTTTCGCGCCCAAGAGAGTCATCTTGCAGTAGTAAGGTTCTTGTCCTCGCGGCAGACTCTCAAACAACCGCTCCACGCGCTCAAACCACCCGGCGTCATTCCCAGCGAGCTGGATGCCGCGGAGTTGCGCGAGCAACTCGTTTACGGCATCAATATCCGTCGTCGCTTCTCCGCCGATCGTTTGGGCGTCGAACTTCTCCTGGCTGCGAGACTTGCTCAGAAGCAGTCCTGCCTGGACGAGTTGATCGGGGGGCAAGTCCGTCCGGCTATCCCAGGCCAGGGGGAATGCGTTTCCATACCCTCTCTGGAGTTCGCGAAACGCCTTGGTGCCTTCCTGGTGCACCGCCTGCGCCCGTTGGCGTAGCAGCGTGTAGGTCAGCTCGGTCCAGTAGGCGTCCACAAACATCGCGTACGACCGGTAGGAGAAGGGTATGTAGTCCTCCCGGAAGTCGGCGGGCTGCACGCCGAGCAGTGCCCTTCGGGCCTCCCACACGTCATCGGACAGGCTGCGCCACTTGCTCAGAACCCCCCGGCAGTGGCGATAGGTCTTGTCCGCCTGGTCGGTTTCCATCAGTTTCTCAAGGTCCGCTGCGAATTGCGCGCGTGTCTTATCCTCCGGGACGCCGTCGGTACCGAATTCCAGAAGAGCCCTTTCAACGGCCTTGCCCAGTTCCTCGAGTTCGTCGAAGACGTTTCTGACGACCAGGGTATTGAACTGTTCCGCGTCCCGGGCGACCTGGGCCTGGATCGCGCCTCGCAGGACCCGGTCGAGCCAGTATTCGCCGATGCAGCGGCTGGCGTACTCGGTGTACTTGCCCTTGGCGTCTTCATGCGTCCGGCGCAGCTCTCTTTCGTTTGGCAATTCGTATTTGCCCAGGATCTCTCCCAGTGATTTCCAGCCGGCCATGACGGCGGCGGCAGCCTGCGGATCGTACTTCTTGTCGACGAGCTCGGCGGGAATTCCTTTCCAATCCCAGGCGGCGTTGGCTTCCACCAGTTTCTCGATCTCTTCGACACTCTTGGGCGCCGCCGCGAAAGCGCTTTGCGCGGTGCGATGCAGGTGCTTTTGTTCGGCTGCCGTGATACCCAATGTGGAGATCAGAACAGCCTCCGGGAAGTGAAAGGCCTTCTGATGCAGACTGAACAAATTCCTGACATCCTTTCGTGCCGTATCGATCACCCGTTCGAATTCCGCGATCATTTGGCCGACCTGCGCCAGTGCGGGCGCGCTGTCGGCAGCACGCAGGCAGCTATCGGCGCGCGAATAGATCTCGAACCGTATGTCATACAGGCGATCATTACCTTGTCCGTTCGCCCAAAAATCTCGGTCCAACTGCCGACGCTCTTGGGCATGCTCGTCGGCGCGCAGCTTCTCGATGATGGTGCGCCGGGTCGTGCTGAGCTGGTCGCGCATGGAGATGAGAAAGTGCGGGGCGTTGACGTCCTTCAGCTCGCTGAGAAGAAAGTCATAATTCTCGTTGACGTCCTGCAGCACGGGCTCGGCTGCCTGGGTCCAGAGTTGCTCCAGCGTGGCATCGGCCGCAAATCTCTGGCGGTACCCGTCAACAGCATCCTTGGCCGCTTTCAGCCGGGCAAACTCGTCGTTCCAGGCTCTTGCGAAGGCGTCCAACTGTGCGACCGTATGAACCCCGCCCGGTTCACCGGGCAAGCGATCCTGCAGGGCGAATATGCGCTGTTCGGCGTCGTTGAAATCCTGGAGGGCCCCTTCAAGCTCCCGTATGGTTTTAGCCTTTGCGTAGTCCGGGCTGCTGGTGGGGTCTCTCCAATATTCGTTGAAATGACTGATGCCTTGCTGCAGGGCGGCCTCCGGGGTACAGGGATCGCTTCGCAGAGACGCCGGCGGCCACGTCGCGGCGCCGGCCGGGTGATAGAGGCTCTTGAGCGGCTCATGCAAATCGCCCTTGTCTTCGCTGTAAAGCGTAGCTTTCTCGGAGCCTTCTTCGTTCTCGTCGTATTTGAAGATGTATGCGGAGAGAACATCGAGGAACGTCTCGGCGGAGTAGCCGTCTTCGTCGCCAAGAGGTTTGCCCGCTTCAAGTCGGATGAGCTGACGCAGGGCTTTCACCTGCGGATCCTGGCGGGTCCACGCACCGTTGCCCTGGGCGAGCAGCAGTCCTCGGGTGGCCTTCACGAAAGGCTCGAGGACGGCGGTTTCGTAGATCACCGCCTGGGCTTCGTTCAATTTGGCCTCCGTGATGCGTCTGCGAAACTTGGCCGCCGGCGCAAAGATCCAGGGCACTCCTTTTTCGTTGAATTCGCTCACCGCTTGAGCCAGCCGCGCAGAGACATTGGCTCTGGTCGTGTCTTCGATATCCTTCATGAAGCTTCGGCCGAGGTATATGCACCCGCTTCCTCTGACCTTTATCGTCTGGAGATCCTCCGCCGTCCCGAGGGGATCTTCTGCCATCAAAGCGGCCAGAGGCGGGAAGTAGTCTCGTAGATGCCCTATACTCTTGTCGAATTGCCGCGCGCCGTAGAGGATGAAGAAAAGCAGCAGGAGCAAGCTGGCCGCCAGGGAAATATAGACGGCGGCCTTGCGGCGTTTGTGCAGTCGGGCGGCGTTTGTGGCCGGGGTGACGAGCCCCTTTTCGGGAAAGATCTTCTTGACGAAAACATCGCGCAGGAAGTACGCGCGGTCGCGCTCCCAGACCCGGCCGTCGGGAAGCGATTCGACCGGGACGCCCAGCGATTCGGCCAGGTCGGCGTCCAGGGCCGAACCCTCCCGCATGGACGAGGTGAAGTAGATGCCGCGGAAGAACAACGGTTTACAAGACCATTTGCTGCCCACGCTGAAGATGAGCTCCAGGTATCGCGTCATGCGCGGTGCCAATCGGGCCAGACTCTGGGGAAACGCGTAGAGCGCATCGGCGGTGCGTCTTTTCTCCGCGTCGGGTTCCTCTGCCAGGACTTCGTTGAGAAGGGCAAGCCTGCGCCGAAAGAGGCGTCCCCGGACGGCGGCAATTTGCTGGTCCACGAAACCCGAGTTGTACGGCTCGTCCAGCGGCGCCGGATTGGACCAGCCTAACATCTGGTGCTGCAATTTCGGGTCCTGCAAGCTGTCAAAGAAGTCTCGAAATCCGGTGATCAAGTCGCTCTTGGTCACCGCCACAAAGACCGGGAACCGCACGTCCAGCGTGCGCTGGATCATATCGAGCTGGCGGGCGATTTTGGAGGCTTTCTGCTCGATTTGGTCGGCGGAATCTCGGATGAGGCTGTCAGCCGGGATGACCAGCAGCAGACCGTTGACCGGACACCGCGGACGATACTTTTTCATCAGGCTCAGGAACTCTTTCCATTCCTGTGAGCCGCCGGTATCCACTTCGTCAAACATCAACCGGCCCGCCGTGTCGAGCATCACCGCGTGGTCCGTGAACCACCAGTTCATGTTGATGGTGCCGCCGGTTCCCTGCAACTCGTCCTGCAGGCCGGGAGGGAAGCCAACGTTGCAATGCCGTATCGCCTCCGTTTTGCCCGAGCCGGGTTCGCCGACGATCATGTACCACGGGAAGTCGTAGAGGCTTTTGCCGGCCTGCTGAAACCTTCGGGTTCCCTCTGCGAACTTCTTTCGCAGATCGTCGAGCCGGGCGACACTTGCCGGTTCGCTGACGCCCTGCGGCGTAACCGAACTGCTCTGCAAGAGGTCGCGTTCCATGGGAGCGGCCTTGCGCTTCTTGAGCCATTTCAGCAGGCGCAGGTACAACACGACCACCAGCGCCAACACACTCAGTCCGATCAGGACAACCCAGAACACCCCGGGGGAAAGAAGATACCGCAATCCCGCGAGCAGGCCGCCTCCCGAGACAACCACCGCTCCGGCCTTGACCGGCGTTGGAAGGTCTGTAAATGCAGAGATCCCACGTATCATGCTGTCGTAGACTCCTTTCGCTTAGTTGTCACCACCCTGCGGCGCCTCAACCGTCGTTGCGGAAACACTGCGGAATTCGGTGATGGTCTCCAGCGCATCGGCTACGCCGGATGAGGTTTTCATGAACAGAACCATGTATGCGACGCTGCAGACGATCAGGAGACCGATCAGAACGATGCCGACCCCCAACAACTTGGCCCCGGGCGGCTCGACGAAATCGCGGGCGTCCACGTTTTCGTACGCCTCGGGACAAATGTACGATTCCGCGTCGGCGTCTATCATGCCGGAGATGCGCGCCGAGATCTCCGACATGAGCCGGAGGATGTTCTCGGGCTGTCCCGTGTAGATCCCCGTAAAGCCCAGGCCGATACACGTATAATAGATAACCAGCCTTTGGTTGGCGGCCTCGCTGGGGTCCGCCAGCTCCGCGTCCAGCAGGTCGAAAAACTTCTCGTCTCCCGCCAGCTCGTTCCTCGCGCGGGCCATCTCCTGCCACGCGGCGGCAAAGCTCAACTTGCTCTCTTTGATCATGAAATCGACGAAGAAGATGAGCGGCAGCTCGACCTTTTCGTATTGACGTAACAGTTCACCATCCGCACGCGCATCGGACGCCATGGTCTGCAAAATTCTCTCGATATCGTTGCGCACCTGGGTCATTTCCGGGGCATAGCCCATGCGCGCCGACCGACACAGGCGGGCCACGTACTGGAAAAGCGGTTCGCATAGTTCAAGCAGTCTCATTTTGGCTCCCCGTTGATACTTGGAACGGTCATATACAACGTGATCTGGTAGTCGGAGGATTCGATCTCGGGCCACTTCACGGCGATGGATTTCTCTTCGCGCACACGCTCCCAGAGCCGCGCACTTTCTGCGGGAACCAGGCGGAAATAGTGAAGTCCCACCTGGGCGGGCAGTTCGACCGGAGGATAGAGCTCCTGGGCGAGCTGAATGCCGAACACGCGCTGGCCGGCCAGGGTCAGGGGCATCAGTTTGAACCGGTCGCGGTCCAGGACGAGCGCCGCCAGTTCCGACGGATCCTGCTTGGTCGCAATGGCAAGGAAATATTGATTTGCCAGCGAAATCGCCTCGTTCGTGAGCGTCGCAACCATGATGTTCTGCTCCGGCGCCCGGGTAAAGGCGGCCTTCATGAAGCGCGCCGGGACGGCCCCCTTGAGAAGCCCGCGAATCCTGGTGCAAACCTCCCTGAAGGCCAGGGCGGGTTTGTCGTGGTTGTAGTCGATCGTTTCGAACTGGTCGCGGTCGGGGCGCAGGGCGCTCAGCTCGGCCAGGAGCTGCGTCAACTCCAGGTACATCTCGAACGGCGCCACGCTGGCGGGCATCTGAATCAGGGCGCTGAGTCGAGCGCCAAAGCGGCTGAGCGTTCGCAAACGGAGCATCTGCTCGAACTGCACGCCCCGCATGGTCTCGATACTGAACCCTCCCCGGCTCAACTGGACCGCCAATTCATTTCGGCTGGCCACCACCTGGTTCGCCATGTCCCTCAACAGCTCTCTCAGCACCGGCGAGCCGCCGATGACCAGACACGGCGGAATGAAATCCGGATCGCGACGCGGCAGACCGACATCCTCGCCGGCGGCGTGGACAATCCGCAGAAGCGGCAGCACCTCCAGATCCGAGCGATCGTCGTTGTCCAACAGGAGCCGGGCGTTGATCTGACGGACCAGGATGGGTTGAGCGTTGCCGCCGGAGTTTTCGTCGACCATTTCCTGTTCGGCCAGACAGTACAGGCGCTTGGCCCGCCAATCCTGGTCCGCTCCTTTTTCAATCACGTTGGCGCGCGAAGCCGACCACAGGGGTACAGCCAGACTCACCGTAAGCGGGGCGGCCGTTGAGGTAAACGCTTCCTTGATATCGAGCGAGGGGAGCGTGGCGTTCTCGGGAACGTTCACCTCCAGGCCGCTGGGCATGACCGCCCGCAGCCGGTCAAAGGAGACGCGCATGTTCTCGAGCTGATCGTCGGAGATTCGTGCCTCGATGAGCCCGTAGGGATGAGCCCGCCGCAGACGACGGTCTCGCGTCAGCCGGCCTCGCATTTGCCGTGTCATGTATTGCAGGTGATGCGGCCGAAGGAACAGACCTTCATGCCAGTATATTTCGCTCTCTGCAGTCATATGATGTTGCCTCATACAGAAGTCATCGGTGCAGGCCCTTCAAGAGGGATTCCGCATAATCGGCGATGGCCTTTCTCAGCTCCGCCTCCATCGAATCTTCAGTCAGTGTTTCCGCAAGCTCTTTATATTTCTCCCAGCATTTTCCGTCCCGGCTTTTTCCAAAGAAACTGGTTCCCTCCAGGGCGACGGCGGCCTCGATCTCTCGGGGGGCGTATCGGGCGAGGTAGTTCTTGGCGAACTGCCTGCCGACTCCGCCCACGGCGGTGATCGTGGCGGCGATGAGCTTTTGCAGCATCTGCAGCTCCAGCTCGATCCTCTGGTTCTGTCCCGGCGCCTCGCCCGACAGCGATTCGCCCAGCCGTTTCCTCAACCCGCGTGGAGGTCGAATGCTGGACCGGGGCGACAGGGTGCGCCACGTGTTCCAGATCAGAGGCTCAAGCTTCAACGCAAAGTCCGCCAGCATGCCGGCCAGCACCGCGACCTGCTCGCGGTCGATGCGCGTCCCTTCATCAAGCTCAAGCCTGGCTCGCAGCGTCTCGGCGGCCTCGCCGGAGCCCTGCGGACCCGTTGCCGCCGGCAATTCAAAGCCGGCTTCCTGCATACGAGCGGCCAGGGCCTGCTTCCGGTCGGCGGGAAGTGAAGCGGCCATCTCCACCAGGCTCGATACGATCTTCTCCGCGTCCCTGGGCTCCTGCGGGGCCGGCCCGCTCGCCGGCGACGCGGCGGCGGGCGTTGTGGTCGGATGTTCGGCAGGAAACCGTTCCATCAATCCTTCCAGGAATGCCTTCCGGTGCTCGGGCAGCACGGTTTTCAACACCCGCGCCATTTCCTCATGCAGGTATTCCATACGCGTCTGTTGATCCTCGCTGGCGAAATCAACCTGGATCAGACGAAGACGCCGCGCCGTTTCACAAATGTCGCCGGCTAAATCTTCTCTTTCGTTCGTGCCCACGATGTCGCAATCCTCTCACAAATAAATCGTTCTTGCATCCTAATTGAACTTCTGCAAAATGGAGATTAGGCTTGCTTTAGGGAGGAAAAATCTTCTGCGTGATTCTTCCTCCCGAGAACGTAAGTGCTTTTCGTATAGGTGTATAAGCTCCTTCTTTAAGGAAATCACACCAACGATTTCCTTGGAGAATATAAGCCTAATCTCCATTTTGCAAAACTCTTCATCCTAAGTCAGGTTGTCTTTTCTTCTGCGCCTTGCCGATCGCGGGACGGGGCCCGCAGCGCAGGCGCCCGTCAGGGACACAGATGCTGAAGAACAAGATTGTCAACGTCTGTTTCGAATTCCGCGTCGCCGAGCCAGGCGGACCATCCCAACCGGCCCACTTTGCCCAGACAGATCTGGGGAATCTGTCCGCGGCGCAGCACGAGATTAAGCTCCCAGCTCAGTTCGGCCCCGACGTAGTTCTTGACCCAGGCGATGAGCCGGGTAACGCTGTCGCCACCGGGCAGCATGCGCTGGTAATCGGAGAAGCCCATGGGCCCCAGCCTGATCCTGAACTTCTGCTGGCATTCCAGGAAACGAGACCCCACAATCGAGGTCGAGCCCAGCGTTGCGCTTTCAGCGACCGCCCCCAGGCGGCAGAGACATTCCGGAGGAAGTTCGATCCATTGCTCCACGAATTCCTCGATCGCCACCGGCACCGCAAAGTAATCCTGCAGGATCGCTCGCAGCCCTTCGGCGTTTTTGGGTTGCGAACTGAGCCGTCCGGCGTAATAGAGTTTGGCGACATCGGGTAGCGCATCTCTCCGGCGAAACGAGGCGGGCCCCATGCCGAAGAGACATCCCACGTAGCAGGCGAACCGGTCTTCGTCCGGGCGATCGTGGCTCACCGTTTGCTGGCTGCACGCCCAGGCCCGGTAGAGCAGGGAAATCATCCGATGGTTGAAGATATCGAGGAAGCAGGCCAGAGTTTTGTCTTTGCGGTTGTACAGTCGTTCGTGCACGTATTCGGTCAGGGACAGCGGCAGGGGGCCGTTGGTGCCGAGCAGGCCGAGAAAGTTGACGACGAGCTGGCTCGGACGCTCCTCGGTGCCGGGGTGGTACGCGGCGATGGCGGCCGGCTCGAACCCGAGAGACACCTTCTGGCGGAATCTGACGATGTCCCCCTGGGGCCGCGATGCGCACCCCACGCGCGGCCGGTCGGGATGCGTGCTCTCGAGCCGCCGCACGGCCTGAAAGAAGTCGAAGTCGAACGGTCTGTCCCGTAAGGCTTCGGTCAAAGAAGAGCGCGTAGCCCGTTCCTTCTGGTCCATCGCATGATCTCTCCACGTTCCACCGTTCGGACGACCGTCTCGGTAAAGGAGTTGACCGAAACGTACTTGGCGAAGAATCGGGCCAGGACCGCGCCGAGGAGGAATACGCCCGTCCCCTCGGAGGAGGCTTCCTCGAGCGTGACGGTAATCTCCAGCCCCCGCGCGAATGCGATCGATCCCGGCGCAGCGACTCTGCGCGTGATCGGTTCACACGTTACGGATTTAACGCCGTCGATTTGCTTTCCGATCTGCGGGTCGTTGTTGTCACCATAGAGCTTCAGGATGTCCCGAAGCGCCGACGCTCCTTCCCCGTCGTCGCTGAGTGACAGGTAGTTCAAGGACAGGTGGCTGATGATTCGCCACGTGAACTCTCCCAGCACGTGCGAGGCTCTGGGGGCCGTGGGCGTTCCCAGGCAGCGGATCGCCGTACAAGGCGCCGTCCGGGTCATGGTGAAGTCGGACGTGGTCAGTCCGACAGCCATGTGCAGCGGCAGGTCCCGATTCGTGCACAGACCCTCCACGCCCAACTGGGCGATATCGGCGTGATAGGGTGCGGCCGCCGAATCGACCAGTGCGAGATAGACCTCGCTGCCGGTGTAGCTTTGCGAACGTCGGCCTCTCAGTCTTTCCTTCTCAGACTGCGGCCGGGGGATTCGGTTCACCGCGTAATAGCCCTCTGCGGCGGCGGTCTCATCCCGCGCCCGGTAGAAGGGGAAAAATTCCTGCCGCTTTTTCGAGTCCGCTCCATACCCCGTGACGCGCGTGATTTCGTAGACTTCGAAATCCTGCGGCCGCGTTCGATCGGGCACGACATGAAATTCATACGTGCGGTCGGACACCGGGATGCGGTCCAGCCGTTTTTCAAATAGATTGATCGCGGGCGAACAAAACAACCCGAAGTTGTTCGCGCTGACGATCCCCTCCAACTCCTCGTTTCGCTGATCGAATATCACCGTCAGATCCAGCTCGTTTTCATCGCAGCTTCTGACCGCCTCCGCCAACTCCGTAATCTCAAAAAACATGAATCGCTGGGGAAAGGCGAAATACTCGTGTACCAGTCGATATCCCTGGAAGGACCGGGCATCGTAGGGAAGGAGTCGTTGATCGTTCTCGAAGCCGACGGGCCGGATGCAGGAGGGTTCTATCACCTTTTGCCACGTTGTCGGCCGGCTCGCCGGTTGCACCACGACAGCGATCGCGTTGGCAAAGAGTTGCTCGTAAAGACACATGGCCGTTGTGCCGACGCCCATCAGGTAGAAGGCCAGCGAATCCAGGTTCAAGTCGCTGCATTTCAGCCCCGCGGTGCACTGCAGGCGGATTTGAATCCCCGCCGCCGCCCCGGGTACATCCGCCACGCCGATGGAAGCCAATTCGCGGGTATAGTAGCCGGCCTGGCGAACCCGAAGGGGCCAGAGCGTGACGTCCTGGGCCGTGCGATAGACACAGCGGGTCTGCTCGCCTTTGCCCAGAGTGCTGGACAGCGACGTGCCCCGGGGAATCACGAACCCCTCGGCCAACGCACTCTCGTCCAGATCGGGCTCGAACTGGGCGATGCACATGGATGGCGTCGGGGCGAGGTGGTGCGGATAGACCGTCTCGAGAAGGGACTGCGTGAACCGGGGGAATTGCGCATCGATCTTGAGCTGGACGCGGGCGGCCAGGAAGGCAAAACCCTCCAGCAGACGCTCCACAAACGGATCGCGACAGGGCTGGAACTCGTCCAGACCGCCCAGACGGCCGGCGATCTTGGGGAACTGGCGGGCGAACTCCGCACCCGTGGCACGAAGATGGGCCAACTCTCGGTTGTATAGATCAAGCAGCCGTCTATCCACCTGCTTCGTCCTTCAACTTGTGGTGCCCCGTCTCCAAATCGACCTCCGTTTTCACAAACAGCCGCTCCGGCAGTGGTTGGGCCCACAATTCACCTTCGATCTCAAACAGGATGGCGCGGGCGTGTTCCGGATCGGCCGCAGGCACGATGCGCACGGTCAGTGAGCCTCGCGCGATCCGTGGCTCAAACCAGAGGACGGCCTGCTTTATATAGGCCTGGAATTCCGTCGGACTGATCGCGGAAACGGACAAACCGGTCAGGTCGGGAATGCCGTAGTTGAGCACGGACTCCTCTACCTCGGGAAAATCGTACACCTCCGCTCCGGGCGGATACTTCCGGGAGTTCAAAAGCATCTCCAGGTCGCGAAGCACCGCCTGTCGGTAGCGTCGCAACGAAACCACACGGTGGTCCCGGCTCTCCTTGGTAATCTCCGGCTCCTCGTCGGTGAGACGGTCCAGCAGGCAGGGCTGCAGGCGATCTGTTGACGTCAGTTCAGCCATCGTTCGGCTCACCCGTTTCCTGGCTTGTCGGCGCCGCGTCGAGCGTTAACTGTCGTATTTGAAGCAGGGCGAGTTCTCCGTCGTCCGTGGCGAACATGCGTTGCCCGAGTCCGAGGTACACGTCGCCCGGGTGCTCGATCCAGTCTGTCTTGCGTGCCATTTTGATGGCGTTTTCTTCGCTGGTCTCTGAGCCGGGATAGCGCGTGGGGATCAGCCCGGGGGTTTGGCCGCCGTTGATCCAGGTGAACTGCGCCGGCAGCCAGACCAGATCGCGCAGATCGGCCGGCGCTTCAATTTGGACTTCCTTGATCGCCGTGAAGGGCACCCAGTAGTATCGGCCCTCGACGATGGCCTCCAGCAGCGGTCCCAGCCTGGAATCGGCGTCGGCAATCCACTCGAATCGCCGGTCGTCCACCGAACCGGCCGTAGCAGGCGCGGCCTCAAACGCCGCCTCTCGCAGGTTCTGCGACGCCTGATATTCTCCCCGGGCAATCAGTTCGTTGGCCTGCACCAGAAGGCCGACCCACTCTTCGGGCTCCCCGAAAACCAGCGGGGAGCGTTTGCCGGCAAAGATCTCCCTGCGCAAGGCTTCGCACTGAAGCGCCGACCGACAGACCTGGGCCATGAGCAAATTCAGGGGGTCCAGCTCGGCCGCCACGTTCAGTTGGGTCAGCGCGCGTTCCCAGTCTCCCATGACCGCGAGCAGTTGAAAGAGGAACACGCGCGGTTTGGCGTCGGCCGGAGCCGCGCGCACCTGATCCTCCACCGCAGCCAGCGCTTCGTCAAGCTGGCCTGTTCGCAACAACTCTTCCGCTTGCATAGCGAGGGCCTCCTTCGCCGTACAACGTCCGTTCGCCAGCCCCGTGGAGACCGACCTGTCAGCCTCAAGCTGTCAACTGTCTGGGACGGCGTTCTTAGCCGCCCTTATTATCGACACAGCTCCACCATTTCTCTACGTTGCCCTTGGGCGAGCCGTCCTGGTGGTGCGTCTGAATGTAGTTCCAGGTCAGCTTGCCGTAATTGAAGGTCACGGTTTCGGTGGGCAATCCCCCGCCTCCTCCGCCGACGTCCACCGAGGAAACGATAGCGCTCTCCATGGTGTATCGCATGTAGGGCTCTTTGTTCTCGGTAGCGCGGCATAACTCGACCGTGACCTTGTCGAAGTGCGTGCCCTTGCAGCAGGACAGGTTCAATTCCGGCGAAGTGGTGTCGAGGTTCTTGACAATACTGAAATCCTGGTGGTCGGCCCGTCCGGCGGTGGCGGCGCCTCCGGTGCTTCGTTCCCCGGCGAGCATTTGCGATACGCCGTGACTGTAGGACAGGACTTCAATCCACTCCTTGTGCTTGTCGTCGGAACTTTCGCCTTTGACGTTTCCGATCTTCAAAAAACAGTCTGCTGGCATTTCCCATCTCCTTGAAAGATAACCTACCGCGATTGGTCTTCCCGTGTATCATCGACCCGGGTGGCTTACCAAAAGACACCCGGGAATGGCTCCGTTCATTGGTGTCCGGTGCTTACCCGCCTTTCTTGGCTGAGGGGAGCTTCGAGACCAGTCTAAGCGACACGGTCAGTCCCTCGAGCTGATAATGGGGTCTCAGGAAGAACTTGGCGGAGTAATACCCGGGATCTCCTTCCACGTCCTCGACCACGACTTCCGCCGCCGCCAACGGGTATTTCGCCTTGACTTCCTCGCTGGCGTTGGCGTCGGTGGTGACATACTGGCTGATCCATCGATTGAGCCAGTTGGCCACGTCGGTCCGCTCCTTGAACGATCCGATCTTGTCCCGCACGATGCACTTGAGGAAGTGCGCGAAGCGGCAGGTGGCGAAGAGGTAGGGCAGTCGGGAGGCCAGCTTCGCATTCGCCGTGGCATCCGGGTCGTCGTATTCGGCGGGATTGTGCAGCGACTCGGCCCCGATGAAGCAGGCGTAATCCTGGTTCTTCCAGTGCGACAGAGGCATCATGCCGTTCTTGGCCAGCTCCGCCTCCCTTCGGTCCGTGATGGCGATCTCGGTGGGGCACTTCATGTCCACACCGCCGTCATCGGTCGGGAACGTGTGGCAGGGCAGCCCTTCGACAAGCCCGCCGCTCTCCACGCCCCGAATCCGCGCACACCATCCGAATTCCTTGAATGAACGGTTGATGTTCGTACCCATGGCGTACGCGGCATTGACCCAGAGGTACTTGGAGTGGTCGCCGCCGCCGGTCTCTTCCTCGAAATCGAACGCCTCCACGGGATTGGTCCGGGAGCCGTACGGCAGTCGGCCCAGGAACCGGGGCATTGTCAGGCCGATGTAGCGGGAATCGTCCGACTCGCGCAGGGAGCGCCACGGGGCGTAATCGGCCGTTTGGAAGATCTTGGTCAGGTCGCGCGGATTACTCAGTTCCTGCCAGGAATCCATGTTCATCAAGGTCGGAGCTGCGGCGCTGATGAATGGCGCGTGAGCGGCCGCGGAAATCTGGGCGATCCCGTTAAGGATCTCCGTATCCGGCGGACTGTGGTCGAACTGGTAGTCGCCGATCAGACAGCCGTAGGGTTCGCCTCCGGGAGAGCCGAATTCCTCTTCATACAGCTTCTTGAAAAGCGGGCTCTGGTCCCACGCGACGCCTTTGTACTTCTTGATGGTCTTTCCCAGGTCCTTCTTCGAGAGGTTCAGCACCCGGATTTTCAACATTTCGTCCGTTTCCGTGTTGTTCACCAGATGGTGCAAACCGCGCCAGGCCCCCTCAATCGCCTGAAAGTCCTGGTGATGCATGATCTGGTTGATCTGCTCGGACAGCTTCTGGTCGATCGCGGCGATAATCGCTTCGATGCTCCCGACCGCGTCCTCGGAGATGAGAGCGGTTTCGGACAGGGCCTGCTGCGCCAGCGTCCGGACGGCCGCGCCGATCGCCTCGCGCGCGTGGTCGGTCTTGGGCTTGAACTCCTTCTGAAGCAACTGATCGAACTCGCTCGGCTCCAGGGCGGCGGCTTCCCCAGCCTGCCTCTCTTCTTCTCTCTTTTCGGCCATCGGATTAGTCCTCCTTACCAGCGTCAGCAGATTCGCCTTCCGGTTTGGGCGCAGATGTAAGGGCGTTGAGCAGCGTTTCGTCTTTGAGCGCTTTGGCGATCAATTCCTCGGCGCCGCTTTTGCCGTCCATGTACGATAGAAGATTCGACAGTTCCGTTCGGGCCTGCAACAGCTTGTTCAGGGCGTCCACTTTGCGGGCCACGGCGGCCGGGGAGAAATCGTCCATGCTCTCAAACGTCAGATCGACGCTTAGATTTCCTTCGCCCGTGAGCGTGTTGGGCACTTGAAAGGCCACTCGGGGTTTCATCGCTTTGAGCCGTTCGTCGAAATTGTCGACGTCGATCTCGAGGAACTTGCGGTCGGCAACGGCCGGCAGACCCTCGGCCGGCTTGCCGGACAGATCGGCCATCACCCCCATTACGAAAGGCAGGTTGATTTTCTTCTCGGCACCATAGAGCTCCAGATCGTACTCTATCTGCACGCGCGGCGCTCGGTTGCGAGCGATGAACTTCTGGCTACTCTTCTTCTTTGCCATGCTTACTCCTTTCCAGAGTGAAAGCGGGATCGCCCGTGACAGTCCCCGTTCTCGAATCGGCCCAACCGGCGCTACCGGTTGTCGGAGTCGCCGATCCCGCCAATCATTTTGACCTGGTTGGCGGCGTCCGGGCACACGTCCTCAATGACTTCCAAAAAGTTCTTCGAGACCAGTTTCTGCGCTCGTCGCAGCAGCAGAGGCACGGGGCTCGACGGTTCATGGCGTTCGAAATACTGGCAGACCTTTTCCATGGCCAGGAGGGCATCGTTGGCGGATCGGATTTCGCCGGAGGGCGGCGCGGCTGCTTCTGTCTCGCCGCCGGTCGGCGCGCCTTCGGATATGGCCTGCCCGTACCCGCGCTTGGCCAGATGCTCCTGGAGACACTTGTTGATGTGGCCCAGGACCCCCTCCAGGTCGCTCAGGTTCGGGGACTGGTTCTGGACGGCTCGCTGGGCGAATGTCGTCCTCAGGGCCGTTGCGTGCTCCAGGGCTCTTTCAACGGCCTGGGCGGTGGCCAGCAGCTCCTCGGTGGCGGTGTCTTGAAAGGCCGCGTCGATCACACCCGTGTCGGGCGCCTCGGCCAGCCCTTCTCCGTCCAGCGCAAGCTCTCCTTTGGCCACCCGGATGTCTCGCAGGCTGAACTTGCCCATCCGGGCGGAATTGCAGAGCGGCACTTCCGCCAGTCGCTGTGTGAATCGCATGGCGTCCTGCTCGCTGACCCCGCCCGGAGACAGTGATTGAAGGATGTTGATCCGCTGCAGCGGATCGTGGTTGTCCTCCGGGTCGAGCTGCGGGTGCAGATGGTCCCAGAAGCGCTCCAGCAGTCCGCGAAGCAGAGACAAACCGTCACTGAGACCGCCGATGCCCTCGGTTCGCAGCAGGGCCAGCGTGAGGTAGACGGCCACCCGGAGATCCTTGGACTGCCGCAACAGGTCGATGCTCTTGTCCCGGACTTCCCTCCAGTTGGGTTCTTCGGCGGCTTCGTCCACACCCTCGACGATACTATCGGCCGGCTTGGCGCGCAACAGATCCTCAAGGGCCAGGAAAGAAGAATCGTAGGAGAGATCGCCACCGCAGGGAGCGTCCTCGCTCACCTCTGCAAGCAGGCTTTCCACGTCAACGGCCATACTGACTCCCCACCAGATCGGTTACTCTCACACATCGCCTGGTTGTACCGCGCGGCACGTCCCCGGAGCTTTTCGCTGGCCGACATGGCGGCAGGCAAACTCCTCAGACCTCCTCCGCACCCGAGTCACGCCCAGGCACGAGACTTCCGTAAACTACCTTAGAGACTCCCTGACCATATCGCCCCGGGTCGGACAGCGTGTCCTTTTCCTTCCGCACGCTGCCTCAATCCAGTACGGCAAAAAGTTCCTCTACTGCTAAACATTGATTGTAGGCCCCGGTCTGGGGGCTGTCAACCTTGTCTCCCTTTTTTTTCGGGTCAGGAATTGCTCCTTCAACAACGGCACGCACGCCGGCAAACGACAGTGGCGCCGTCTCGCGGCGGCTGGGTGAAAGAATTCCGAATTCCGACCGGATTTAGGTTGACGCTGCCGCCTGGGGCCGGGCAGAATACAGTATGAGGCAGTTGCGGATACATGCATCTTAACGCGGTGTCCGGCGACGTGTCACCGTCGGCCCCGCTTCAGAGAAACGGCTCTTTGTCACGGAGACGTACCGTGCCGGCGCGCAGATCCAGGCGGCGGTGAGGCACAGAAGTGCGCCTCCACGTCGCCGGGCAAGACGTTGCGTCGGCCCGGATGTGGAAGGTTACGGTTCGACGACCGTCCTTGGATGTCAAGCGGAAGACGAGATAGGAGCGCGAAGATGGAATGGCGGAAGATCCCAAACGGCCAATTGAACAACATCAAGGCGCTATATGAAGGGTCCTCTGTGGGGCTGTTCCCGAAGACTTCGGGGCCGTATTACGTGGGTCAAACGAACTATAAGGCCCTGCAGGCCAACGCTGTATATCAGGCCAAACTGGTATTCAAAGACTACGGAGGAGTGGCGGTAAAAGGGGAGGTCACGGAGCCCGGGATGTGTTCGTACTGTTCGGCGCTGGTGAGGAAGTTCATCGACATCAACGGAGGAACGGCGAACGTGGTATGCGTGACGACGGGAGGGAACGAGCATTTCTTCGTGACCGCGCTGACACCAGGCAACATTCGGTTCGTCGTTGACCTGACGTGCGCGCAATTTCCCAACGGGCCGGATTATGTGGTTTGCGACGCGTATGGCGTCGAGAAGAATGTGCCGGCGGCTGCGAAGATGGGGGGCGAGTCGTTGAGGCTGGCATACAAGATGGCGATTGCGGACTCTGGACTGAAAAAAGCCAAGAAGGCGGGGGCCATGTACTGACGCCGGCTGTGCCTGAGAACGGATGAGTGTCTCCGGGGCCACGGAGAAGCCGTGCAGTCGTCAAATTGCTGGTGTTTGACAGTCAAAAGCTGTTTCGCATTCGTATCTGGTGAAAGGGTATGGTCATGTACAAGTGGTTCAAAGAGCCGGGCTTCTATCTCTGTTCTCGATCCGGGAGTTGGGGCGACGTCATCGCGAAGGCCACCGGTCGTGCCCTGATCATCAGCAGCCACGGTGGTGTCCTTGAGGACAGCAGGCTCATGCAGAAGTTCGCGATCAAAACACACCACTATGCAAAACCTTCGACCTGTGTGTCCGGCGACCTGGAAGACGCGATTAACGAGACGATAAAGCCTTTGGCCTGGAAGGTGTCAAGCGATCACTTGCTTTATTGGTACGAGTACGATGAATGGCCCAAGCAGATCTGTACCCTTTTGAGCAAGACTGGCAGAGACTGGTGCGATGTCGTCGTTCTCGACACGGCCCACAAGGACAAGCCGATCAGGCAGTCTGACGTCTACCACAAACTGGTGAAAGAGCGAGTCATTCACCACAGTTACCACTGTTTGTTCTGTCGTGACATCGGGGCGGAGGCCTGTATGTCGGCGAGGGCATCCACCGACAAGAGCACCTTCGAGTCGCAGAAAGTGACCGCCCATGGGGCCGTCATCATGGAACTCAAGTCCAAGTTCAGGAAGTAGTACCGCATTTCGCAGGTTCCGCCACTACGCGGGAGGAGATTGCTTCGTTGCTGCGCTGCTCGCAATGACATGTACGGGTTGCTCCTGTCATTGCGAGCGAAGCGAAGCAATCTACAGTCGCACGGTTTATGGAATCCGGTCGTAGAAGTCTCGGTTGTCATCCCCAGACTTTGCGGAAGAGGATTATGCCGGTGCGGAGCTCCCCGACGATTTGTCGGCGTACGTCTTCCGCTGAGCGTAGCCTCCGCAATGTGCCCTACGCGCGCGACGGGGGCGGATTCTGGAGACCTTCCTGGTGTTTCAGGAATGCTGTCAGGACCTGGATTGTGTCTATGTTGTAGGTCGGTTCGAGGTGGTAGACGAATTCGAGGGGGCCGGCGGCGTTTTCCTCGAGGATGCGTCGGGTCCAGTCCAGGATGGGCTGTGTCGTGTCGGCGGACATGTCACCGGGCAGGGGAGCGATGCTGAGTGGCATTTCCGGACCGAAGATTTCCCGGGCTTTGGCGATGGAGGTTTCGCCGCCTACGTCGAGCGAGTGCAGGCGGTCGATCTTTGCAAAAACCGGTAGCAGGTGTGTGCTGGGGCCGCAGGAGTGCAGGCGGATGTGCCCGAGGGCTCGTCCGATTCGGGACGTGGCGGGCACGACGAATTGCTCGATCGAGGCCGGGCTGACCATGCACGAGGAGCATTCGCCCACGTGAATATCGACGAGGGGCAGGTTCGCGATCTCGGCGAAATGCCGGCACAGCACGATACAGGCCTCGGCGATCCAGTGCATGATGTCGGCGCATTTCTCCGGCTCGGTCATCATGTCCAGGAAGATGGTTTCGCCGTAGAGCTTTTGCGCCGTGGTGAGCACGCCGTGAATCGCCGCCCGGCCCGAGGCGTCCCAGAAGAAGGGCGGGATGGGACGGAGCCGGCCTTGCGATTCGTCCCGTATTCGGGTGATTTGCTCGTCGAAGAGCTTGACCAGGTCATGGTCCGCCAGCGTTTCGGGCGCGGGCAGATCGGCAGGCGGTCGGCCCACCAGGCAGGCCGGCGTGATATCGGCGTCCCGGTCGGTGGCCGGCACGAACTCGGCCCCGAGCAGCATGCCCAGAATCATGTTCGGCTGGATGC
>JAFGCA010000805.1 GCA_016932895.1 Sedimentisphaerales bacterium
CTGCATGGCGGTGAGAATCCACCGCTGGCTCTCCTCCACGGCCTCGCATGCCGCGGAATCCCAGAACAGGTCGTACGTAGCGGCCCTATCGAACATGACACCCAACTCGGTTTGCATCAGTTTCGTACTGTACGACGCGCTGCACTTGCGTATGTTAACACAAAATGGCGAAAATGTGAAATAAAACCGCCGCCGATTAACAAGCGAACCACCCGTACGTCCTATTTGTGGAACACCGTCTGATGGCAATCGAAGGACTGGAAATCACGAGTCAACCAGGATGATCGAAAATACACGCAAAAACCCCGATTCCAAGCCGCCGGCCCAAGCCCAGGATGTGGTCGATATCGTGGCTGATCTGCTCGACCGGGCCGTGGCCGCCGGCGCCAGCGACGTTCATTTCGAGCCCACCGACTCGGAATTGCAGGTAAAATTCCGCCTGGACGGCGTTTTGAACCCGTTCGAGAAGTTCCCTCGGGCGGTGGCGGACAACGTGATCGCCCGGCTCAAGGTGTTGGGCGGGCTCTTGACGTACCGCAACGACATCCCGCAGGAGGGGCGCCTGGAGATTTCGAGTAACGGCTCCGGCACGATCACGGACGTGCGGCTGGCGGTTTTTCCCACGATCTACGGGCAGCGGGCGGTGGTCCGCCTCTTCTACCGCCAGCCCGAGCTGCTGGCCCTGGATCAGCTTGGATTCGCCCCGGCCATTGAGTCGCGGCTGCGGGCGATTGCCACCGAGAACCAGGGCGTGCTGCTGCTGACGGGCCCGGCCGGCAGCGGCAAGAGCACGACGCTGGCCGCCCTGCTGCGACACATCGTGCGCACATTCCCGGGCAAGAGCATCGTAACGCTGGAGGACCCGGTGGAAATCCGCATCGACGGCGTTACCCAGGTCCCCATCACGCCGCATGGCCAGATGACCTTCCCCACGGCGCTGCGCTCGCTGCTGAGGCAGGACCCGCAGGTCCTGATGATCGGCGAGATTCGCGACGCCGAGACGGTCCGGATCGTCATCGAGGCCGGCCTGGCGGGCCACCTGCTGATGAGTACGATGCACAGCGGCACGCCCGCCGGCGCACTGCTGCGATTGCTGGAGATGGGTGTCGAGCCCTATCAGGTCACTTCGAGCATCGCCGCCGTCGTCAACCAAAGGCTGGTCCGAAGGCTCTGCACGCAGTGCAAGAAGGCAGCCCCGGACGGAACGTTCGAGCCGGTCGGCTGCGACGCGTGCTTCGGCACCGGCTTTCACGGCCGGGCCCTGGTCGCCGAGATCGTCGAGCTCGACAGCGAGCTGCGCCGCGCCGTCCTGGCCAAGGCTGATCTCGACGAGTTGGAAAGCCTGCTCAGAGACAGGGGCCACGCCACCATCTTCAGCGACGGGCGGCGCCTGATCGAAGCGGGCGTCACTACCCCGAGCGAACTTCAAAAAGCCTGCGGGACGGACGCGGGCTACCGGAAACCGGACGGATTCGCGTGATCCATGGGCAAATGACGTCAAAAACCAAGTGACAGGACACTGGATACGGGAAATCGAGTATGGCGACCTTTAGATACAATGCGTTGACGGCGGCGGGAAGGCTGATGAAGGGAACCATCGAGGCCGGTTCCGCCGAAGAGGCGACCGAGCAGCTCAAGGCAATGGAGCTCAACGTCAACTCCCTGGACAAGGCCGAGCCGGAACGACCCAAAACGGCGATCGGACGCAACGAGTTTTTGCTGTTCAACCAGCAGCTCGCTTCCATCACCCGCGCGGGCATTCCGCTGGAAAAGGGCCTGCGCGAGCTGGCCGAAGACGTCTCTTCCCGCTCGATGCGGAAGCTCGTCGAGGACATCGCGTCGGACCTGGAGGCCGGCGTTCCCATCGAGGAGGCCTTCCAGAAACGGGAAAAGCACTTTCCTCCCCTCTACGGGCGAATTTTGAAGGCTGGTGTTACGACCGGGCGTCTCAGCGAGATGCTTACCAGCCTGAACCGGCATCTCGAATTGGCCGGACAGACCCGGCGCATCATCTTCGAAGCCCTCAGCTACCCGGTCGTGATTCTGATTCTCGGCACGATCATCGTATCATTCGCCTTCGCGTACATCGTCCCGCAGTTTCGCGGGGTCTTGCAGGACATCGTCGGAGGCAACCTCCCGAGCGTGACCAACGCCGTGCTGGTGCTGGGTGAGAATACGGCGGCGATCTGGCTTGGTCTGGTCCTTCTGGCGGCGATCCTGATCGGAGTGTGCCTAGCGCTGTCGCGTTCGCCGGCGGGCCGTCGCAGCAAAGAAGCCATTCTCCTGCGCGTCCCCATCATCGGCAACCTGTACCGAAACAGCGTGCTCAGTCGTATGGCCGAGGCCATGGCCGTGCTGGTCGGCGCCGGGTGCGATACCCCCGAGTGCCTGCGCCTGGGGGCGGTCGCTTCCGGTAGTGACAGACTGGCCCACGAAAGCGAAGGGCTTGCAGGTCGAATCGAACAAGGCGCGAACCTCCTCGAGGCCGGACAGAATCTCCGCCTGCTGCCCCGGCTGTTCCTCTATTCGGTCCAGCTCGGCTCCCAGAGGAATGAGCTGCAGGACAACCTGCACAGTCTCGGCGACATGTACGCCGACCAGGCGCGCGTCAGCCAGTCCCGCCTTCAGGCCGTCCTGCTGCCCGTGCTGATTATGGCCGTCGGGTGCATCCTGGCCCTGGCCATTTTGTCGCTGTTTTTGCCCATGATTCAGGTCGTGACAAGTCTGTCGGCCATGAGCTAACAGGGGAAGATATGTTTAACTTCACAGCCATCGTGGTCGTCCTTTTCTTCATCTACGTCATCCTCGGCTATAAGAAGCCGGGGGTGGCGCTGATTACGGTGCCGTTTGTTGCCTTTGCGGTGGGATTCGCAGCGGCGACGATGCAGACGGAAGAGAAGATTCTCTATGCCCCCCTGCTGTTCATCGTCGTGCAGATCGTCATCGCGGTATCGACCCACAAACGCGAGTCGCTGGCCTGGTGTCATCAGTTCGCCACCTGGACCCTGCTGGCCGTGGCTCTGGTGCTCCTGCTCAGCGCCGTCCTCATCGTGTGCGTCTTGCTCGAAGCCGGCCCGGTGGTGCCTTTGCTGTTTTTTGTGGGAACCGCTGTCATTGTTGGGGGGATCGTCGGCTACAACCTGACCGCCCGGCGGGTATCGGAAGCGCAGGTCTTTTCGGTCCTGGGTTCGAGCATTCGACAAAACCTGCCGCTGCCGATGGCCCTGGATTGCGCCGCGGCCGGGCAGGCGGACGCCGTGGGCCGGCTTCTGCGCCGAATCAAGACCTGGCTCGTGAAGGGCTATCCGCTGGAAGAGGCGGTGCGGCGCGGCTATCCGCAATGCCGCCGATGGGCGTTGGCCATGCTCGCCGCCGGGCAGCGCGTCCACCAGCTCCCGGCCGCCGTCCAGGCCGTCGAGACCGAGATGCGGATGCGCACTTATGAACGCCAGCGCGTACGACCGGTCCATCCGTTCTATCCGGTCGTGGTGTTCACCGCCATGATCTTCCTCACGGGCGGGTACGTCACTTTCGTGCTTCCTCAATTCGTCGCAGTCTGGGAGGAAATGGTCACAGGTGAGCTTCTGCCCCGCTCGACGCGGGCGCTCATCTGGATCACACAAGGGGTCAGCCGAATCCTCTCCTCCGAGATCCTGGTTCCCTTATTGATCGTCCTGTTGGTCCTGTTCTGGATCGTCATCGGGCTGCGGCGTGTGCGGCGGGCCCGGGGGCGTCTCACGCCCTCGATTTTCTCGCGTCTGATCGATTCGCTGCGGTGGTATCTGCCCATCTTCCACTGGTTTGAGAAGAACCGCTCGACGCTGCGCGTAGTGGAGCTGCTGCGCATGTCCCTGCGAGCCGGCTGCCCCGTCAACGAAGCCATACGAGGCGCTCTCGATCTCGACGTCAATCACTGTTTCCGCAAGCGCCTCGGGCGCTGGCTGGAACGCGTCGAGCGGGGCGACGACATCGCCGCCTCGGCGCGGGCGTGCGGACTGGGCTCGGCGCTGGCCTGGGCCTTCGACAACAAGGACAGCGGCGTCGGCACACCGGCCGTGCTGGATATGCTGCAATCGTATTATCGCTCGAACTACAGTTACCGCGTGAATCTCGCGCGGTTTATTCTCTGGCCTTGCGGAATCATTCTGCTCGGCCTGGCAGTCGGGTTTGTCGTTCACGCGAGTTTCACTCCGGGCGTGGTAGTACTGGAGATCATGACCGGGGCGATCTATCCCTGATGTTTGGAACGGGTGTCAACGTGTTTGAAAAAAGAGCAAGACGCACGGGTTTCATGATGACGGAGGTGATCGTCGCTACGGCCATCCTGGGCATCATCATCGTCGGGCTGACGGCCTCCATGAGCGCATTTTCCTCGTTCAATGACTACCAGTGGGCCCGGCAGCGCTGCATCGCTGCGGCCCAGGCCCAACTCGACAGCATCACGGCCACGGGCCGGCCCGTGGAGCCGCAGGAGCTGACCCGCTTGTGGGGCACCGTGGAGGTCTCGGTGAGCAGAGAGCCCGGCGCGGCGCAGTGGGAGGGGCTGGAGCTGATCCGGGTCACGGCTGCCGGCCAGGCCGGGCCGCGACCAGTCACGGTCCATCTGGCACGCTACATCCGGCCCAACGTGGCGGTTGCAAAAGGAGAGTAGTCCCATGCGAAAGGGATTCACCTTAGTCGAAGTGCTGGTCATTGTCGCGATCACGCCGATTCTGGCCGTCGCCCTGAGCGGGATGTTCCGCGTCTTCGTACGCGACATCCCCCAGGGCGCGCGGCTTCTCCAGCAGAACACCAGCGTTCTCGACATGCTCGGGAACGTCCGCCGCGACGTGGACCGGGCCGTCGCCCTGCCCCAGCGATTCCAGGACGTGCAGACAGACGATCACAGGCTGCTCGTCGAGCTGCCCGAGGGCACGGTCAGTTATGAGCTCCGCGACGGCGAGGTCGCGCGAACCACGTTGAGCCCGAACAGTGCCGCTGCACCCGAACAGCGCCTCTGGAGCGTACCGAAGGCGGTGGTGACCTGGAAGCCGTGGAAGCAAGACCAGACGGCGTATGCGGTCGAGGTGCACACGACCGTACAGCACCGCATCCGCGGGAAGTGGCACAATAAGTTCGCCAACTCGCACGTTTTCTTCCTCCGGGGGCTCGGAAAGGACCAGGCGATCAAATGAAGAGACGAATGGAAAACGGATCGGTTCTATCGCTGGTCATTGTCCTGCTCGTGCTGGTGACCATGGTCCTGATCGTGCTGACCGAGAGCTCCAACACGATGCTCTTCCAGGCGGACAAGGCCTACCTGCGCGCCGTCGAGCGCAACCTGACCGCCAGCGGCCTGGCCTGGGCCCAGCTCCACACCGCCGACGCCAACGAGCCCCTGCCGCTCGACGTCGCCTTTCTCAGCACACGCCCCGCCGGCCTGACCGTCCGCACGATCGAGACAAACGACCGCCAGGCCACAGTCCACATCGCAACTTCCTGCACAAAGGCCAGACAAACACTCGACACATCCCAGGACTACGTCATCTCTCTGCCGTAACGCCGCATCGGGCGAAATACCGCGCGATCCGTGCGGAAAATCCCTCGAATCCAGAAGAAGTGTGAGTAATCGGCCCGTTCTGCGCATAATACTCAGTGAAAGCCGGCAGTAGCGGAATCCGAGGATCGCATGGCAGACGAGGTCGATCGACAATCCGGGGCAGCCCTGACCGAAGGCGACGCTGAGGCATGGCGGGTCTTTCTGGCCTGGCAGATACCCAAGCTGTATGGCCTGTTTATGAATCGCTGGCCCAATCCCGCGCTCGCCGAGGAGCTGGTCCAGAAGACCGTCTACGACGCGGTCCGCGGCCGAAGCACGTTCGATCCGGCCAAGGGCGATCCCGGGCAGTGGCTGGCTGGTATCGCCCGAAACAACGTCCGCCTGGAGATTCGCAATCGGGCGGCCGGCCCCAGCGTCAACGGCGACATCGCCCGCTATCTCGAAGAGATCGACCGCAGGCCCCTCCCGAACGAGGTCCTCGAACGACAGGAAACCGCCGGCCTGGTCAGCCAGGCCCTGGAGCAACTGCCTGAAAAAGAGAGAAACGTGTTGACATACAAATACCTGGACGACCTGCCCGCCCGGACAATCGCAGAGCGGCTGGGGCTGACCGAAAAGGCGGTCCACAGCCTGCTCTACCGGGCGCGGATATCGCTTCGCAACGCCTTGCAGCAAAGCGCTGCCGAGCACACGGGGGCATGAAACCATGAAACGAAGAGATGAGCTTCTCGAGCAAAACATAATGCGGCTGGTCAAGCAGACCGGCCGTTCGGACCAGCCCAACGATACCTTTGTCGATGCCGTGGTGAACCAGACTCTCGACCAGTTGCAGAACAACGCCGCCGGGCGCGGCCGCCATAAAGGCATGACCCGGCGTGTCTGGGTCCGGATCCTCGTCTGTGCGGCCTCCATCGCCCTGCTCACAGGCCTTGCCGCGGCCCTGGTCCTGCCGTGCGTGAACAAGTGCCGGATTCGCGCTTGTGCGACGAGGAATCCGCAATCCTCCGCGCTGCCGGTCGACGCTGACGGTGATCCGACCGCAACGATTCTCCACAGGATACCGCTCTCAACGGAGCAACACGGGCTGTTTGCCGATGCTTCCACATTGCAGCAGGCTCCCATAGCAACCGGGACGTTGAGTGACAGTATCTCAGTCGATGGAACGGTGCCTCAGGCCCTTCTGCCCGATCCGCTGGCTTCCGTCGGAATCACGGCCAAGGAGGTCAAAAAGGCAGTAGAGACAAGCCATCAAAACGTGCTCTTCGCCGACGGCAAGACGAACCTGGATCAACTCGCCCTGGGTGAGCAGGCTGTTGTTGCCAACGGATCTGCGGGCCTAACCGTGCAGTACAACTGGAAGGGCAAGATATCAGCCGTAGCTCTGGGAACCGACGAGATTTCCACATACTCAGTGCAGGTCCCCGGCGAGTTACGAGTCAAGCTGGACCGAGCCGCCTCCACTGCGCCGATGGCCCACGGTGGGACCACGCCGCCCAACGGCGAGCCCGTCGATGCCATGTTCTTCAAAAGCTACGGCGTCAATCCCTTCATCGACACCGAGGACGACCACCTCTCGACCTTCGCCACGGACGTGGACACCGGAAGCTACACGGTGGCCCGGCGGTACCTGCACGAGGGACACCTGCCGCCGAGCGAGGCGATCCGCGTGGAGGAATTCGTCAACTACTTCGATTACCGCTACCCCGCTCCGGAAGAGGACGTCTTCGCGGTCTACATGGAAGCAGCGCCCTGGACGTTCGGCCAGGGCCGCAAGAACAGCCATCTGCTGCGCATCGGCCTCCAGGGACGAGAGGTCTCCGACGAGAGCCGCAAGCCCGCCGTGCTGACCTTCGTCATCGACGTATCAGGCTCGATGAACCGCGAAAACCGCCTCGGGCTGGTCAAGAAGAGCCTGCGCATGCTGGTTAAGAACCTGCGCCGGGAGGACCGGATCGGAATCGCCGTCTACGGCAGTCGCGGACGCAAGGTCATGGACCACAGAAGCCTCGACGAGAAGGCCGACATCCTGGCCGCCATCGAATCGCTGCACACCAGCGGCTCCACCAACGCCGAGGAAGGCATCCGCATTGGCTACGAGATGGCCCGCCGCGCCTTTCGCAAGAACCACATCAATCGCGTCATTCTCTGCTCCGATGGCGTCGCCAACGTCGGTCTTACCTCGGCCGACGATCTCTTCAAAATCATCGCCGACGAAGCGAAGAAGGGCATCCTGCTCTCGGCGATCGGCTTCGGTATGGGCAATTACAACGATGTCCTGCTGGAAAGGCTCGGCGACCAGGGCAACGGCCATTACGCCTACGTCGACACCATCACCGAGGCTCGCCGCATCTTCAAGCGCGACCTGACCGGCACCCTCGAGGTGATCGCCCGCGAGGTCAAGGTCCAGGTCGATTTCAACCCGAAGGTCGTGCGGAGCTACCGGCTGATCGGTTACGAAAATCGCGACGTGCCGGACGCCAGGTTCCGCGACGACGACTACGACGGAGGCGAAATCGGCGCCGGGCATACCGTCACCGCCCTCTACGAACTCAAGCTCTGGCCCGACAAACGCGGCACCGTCGCCACCACGCGCGTCCGCTATCAGGACGCCGAGGACGACCACGTGAGCGAGTTCGAGCGTACCATCGATCGCGGCGATCTCCACGCCGATTTCGAGAATGCCGGCGACCGGTTCAAGCTGGCCGCCACGGTCGCCGAGTTCGCCGAGATCCTCCGCAAGAGCCACTGGGCCAAAGGCGCCTCGCTCGCCGGCGTGCTCGAACGCGCCCAGCGGGTCAGTCGCCGGCTCGAAAGCGACGCCAAGGTCATCGAGCTGGTCGATCTCATCGCCAAAGCCGAGACTCTCCTGCCCGAAGACGACGGCACCGCGACCGAGCCCGACGACGAGGAACAGTAGCATCGAAGACCGGAACCGGGGCTGTCGGAGGGCAGCCCTTCTCTTCCGACCACCGCCCTCTCGCGCGGCAGCGTCAAGACCGCAGGCCCTGGCGATGGCGCCACGCCGGTCAATCGGTTTTGGGGGCCGACCAGATCGTCGCCGCGATGTATCGCTCGCTGCGGGGCGCGTCCAGCCAGTAATAGATGGTGACCAGCTTGCCGTCGCGCCGCTGCACGGTCCGCGTATAGCCGATGTCCGGCTCGCCCGCGCCGCGCCGCAAGACGTACTGATGTCCCCAGGTCGCGCCGTCGTCGCTGCTGAACACCGCGCGGATGGTGCGCGGCTCGTCGCGGTTGGCATAGGTGATGCAAAGCCGTCCGTCGGCCAGGCGGACCATCGAGGGCGGATTGCCGCTGTGGACGCCGTTTTCCGGAACGGGCCGGGCCAGGCATTGCCAGTTCCGCCCCCCGTCGCGGGAACGGAACAGTTCGATGAAATTGTGCTGCTTCGGATCGTTGTCGCGACGTCGCAGGGCCGCCAGCAGGTCGCCGCTCGGCAGGCGAATCGACGACGGCATGATCGAGTAGCCGCCGACGGGTTCCGGGCCGATCCAGGCGAACTGGTTCCAGTATTTGCCCCCGGTCCGCGTCCGCGCGCAGAAGGGCCGGCCCTCGCGGTCGTTCGTTTTCTGGGCCGTGAGGAACAGGATCAGGTCCCCCGGCCCAAGCACCTGATAATCCGTCCGCGCCCGCAGGTGCAGATCGGCAAAGGGCAGGCGAAACGGTCCGCTCCACGTGCGGCCCCTGTCCCGCGAGACGAACGCCCTGTCGCCCCGCGCGTTGAGAGCGAAGCCCGGCGCATCGAACGGGACGTCCGTGGGGAACCGCTGCACTTGCCCCTCGGGATAGTCGGCCTCGCCGACCGACCACGTCTCCCCGCCATCGAGGCTCCGCGCGAGCATGTTGCTGCGCGGCCGGTCCGGATCGATCTGGTGCAGCCCCTGCTTCTGAGGCGGCGCCAGATACCCCAGACTGAAGCCCACCAGAATCTCGTCGCCCCACTGCCAGATGCCGTTATTGGCCGGCCACCCCGCAAACCGCCCCGCCTCAAAAAACACCTTAACATGCCGCACCCCCGCGACGGAAGCCGCACCATCCGCCCCCGTCACAACAACCGGCCCCAAAACCGCCACCACCAACACAACCCCCAACCATTCCCGTCTCAACCCATCCTTCATAACCCAACAACCCCTTTCCCCAAAACAGCCGCCCCACCGAACGCCACCCCCCACACA
>JAFGCA010000085.1 GCA_016932895.1 Sedimentisphaerales bacterium
CAGCTACGACCTGTTCTGGGACCCCGCAGCATGCGAGGTCGTGGAGGCCGACCAGAAATGGATTCTGGCGGCGATGCAGACATACGGCCCGGAACTGGTCACCATGCTCTGGCGCATCCTGGGCAACGAGCAGGACGTGTGCGATGCGTACCAGACCACGTTTGTGCACCTGGCCCATCGCGACGGCCGGCAGAGGCCCCGGCGCCTGAAAGCGTATCTGTTTCGCACGGCAAGCAATACGGCCATTTCCATCCTGCGCCGGCAAATGGCCGAGAAGAAAGTGTTGTCGAATGTGGCCGAGGCGCCGTCCGAGGCGGCGGACCCGGGCCGGGATTTCGACACGAGGTATCTGGCCGAAACACTGCGAAGCCACTTGGCGCAACTGCCCACGCATTTGCAGGACGTGATCATGCTGCGCGATCTGGGCGAGCTTTCGTATGCTGAGGTCGCCCGCGCCCTGGGCATTTCGGTAGGGACCGCGCGGGTGTACCGCTGCAAGGCGGTCCAACTGTTGGCGGCGTGGATGAAGACTGGGGAAGAACGATGAAACTCCTGAGACGTGGAGAGATAACCCGTTCGTTCGTTGGGCATAAAGCCGAACGGAAGCTGTGCCGAAAACTGCGGCGGCGACTGGAGGCGTCGTTGTCGCGCAGCCTTGGCCCCGATGCGCGTTGGGTCCGGCGCCACGTTGCTCAATGCCCGCGCTGTCGTAAGCGGCTGGCCGACCTGGGCCGGGTGGACTGGGCCCTGCGCATCATCAAGTCGCAGCCCCACGGCCTCGATCTCTTGCGACGGGCCAATACCCGCGCCGTCAGGATGCTCAATCATGAATTGCGCGACGGGGCTCACCAGCGCCGCCTCGACGAGGCCAGCCCCGAACCCGCTCTGATCGAGCGGTGCCGCAGATATGAGAACGTCGCCGTCAACGTCGCGGCCTGCATCGCCATCCTGTTCCTGACGAAAGCGGGGCTCTTCTCCTCCTTCGGCAAGGCCCGCACCGAGGGCCACCAGGCGATGAAGCAATATTACGCCACCCAGGCCGGCCAAGACCTCGCCGACGAAATCTTCCAAAACTGACCCCTCGCACCCCGTCCTCGCGCCGTTGGTCGCGGCGCGTACCACCCACGCAGCGACTCATTTCCGCCACAACTGCAGGGTGTGCCGTGCGCACCGGTTCGCTGTTCCGAATGGTCGTGCAGATGGCGCTTGCCGCGCGACGCTTCCCAACGACGGGCGGATGCCGTATGCTTGGCGATTCCCGACAGCAGGGATGTCGGATCGTTGGTTGGCGTTCAGGAATTCACAGGAGCCATGGGTAAAGATGATCGATTCTTCGGACAAGCCGGAAGCGCAAGAGAGCGGGGCCGAGACGACTGGTGCGGAATCGTCATTCGACCGGGCGGCACAGACGTGGGATGACAAGCCGGACCGAGTGGAACTGGCGGCCGCCGTTGCCGAGGCGATGGTCCATGCGGTTCCCCTGACGCGGCAGATGCAGATCATGGACTTCGGGTGTGGGAGCGGACTGATTGCCCGGGCGCTGGCGGGGAGGGTTCGTTCGGTCGTGGCCGCCGACACCTCGGCGGAAATGCTCGCGGTGTTGGAGAGCAAGGCTAAAACCGCCGGCCTGGAGAACATCCAGCCTCTTCTGCTGGAGGCGCGATATGAATCTCAGGCCGGCGTTTCGTACGATGCGATTGTCAGCAGCATGGTTCTTCACCATATCGAAGACATCCCCGCGTTGCTGAGGCAGTTGGCTCAGTGGTGTCGTCGGGGCGGCTGGATCGCTCTGGCCGACCTGGAGCCGGAGGACGGGACCTTTCACCGCAACACCCGGACAGTCTTTCACTACGGATTCGATCCGGCCGCTTTGGCATCGCAACTGGAGGGCCTTGGATTTGTGATCCGGAGCATGCGAACCGTTCACAATATCCGGCGTGCGCCCGCCGAAGGCGCTGCGCTGCGGGGCTATCCGGTCTTCCTCCTGATTGCGGAGAAGACCCGGCCGGGCGGGATGAGCCTCGGCGAAGGATGATGCAGTACCGAACATTGGCGTCATTGCGCCGGACGCGCCATGCGCACCGGTCCCTGCTGCGAAATGCGGTGCTACTCCTGCACGACGACCTTAACCTTTTGCGTCACCGGTAATTCCCCCGTTCTGCCGGCAACGGTGACGATGTGAATCCCTGGTTGCTTGAATGTGTGAGCGAGGGCGGAATAGGGGCGGTAGTCCTGAACGACACTCCCGTCGCCGAAATCGATCTGAATGTTCTCCACTCCCAGACCCTGAGGCCAGATCCGAAACGAAACCGGTTGATCCACCCGAAGTCCCCGAGAGGGTTTGTACGTTGCAAAGAGGATGGGAACGATGTCTTCAGGAGCAGACCGGGAATAGACTTTGACCTTGCAGAAATCCACATCGCTGTTTCCCCGGTTGTCCGTGACCCAGAGGGTTGCCATGTAACAGCCGGGCTTCTCGTAGACCTTCTTCGCCCGGGGTCCGCGCGCAGAGGTCCCGTCATGGAATTCCCATTTGCAGGAGGTGATGTTCGAGCCGAACGCCAGCGAGTTCGAGCCATCGAAGAGCACGGTATCGCCGGTGCGGGCCACTTTGTGAGGCCGCGCGACGGCGTAGAGGTCCTTTCCAGCCTCGGCCCGATACGCTGCGACCAGCCACGGGTAGAGATTGAGATTGCGATTCAGACGGCCCACCGTCATCGCCGTTTTCGACACGTACGTTCCCACATGAAGGTGTGAGAAATTGCCCGACGCGCCTCTTCTGCCCAGCATGGCGACCCACTGACCACGCTTCACCGGCGCGCCGACCTTGATTTCGGAGAGAATCGAATCGAGGTGGCCGTAGTACAGTACGACGCCCCGGTCGTCCTGGATGGCGAGGTCGCCCTGTTCGCGGCCGACCTGCACGACAACGCCGTCGATGCAGCTCAGAACCTTCTGTCGGCCTTCATAGCCGGCCAGATCGACGCCGTAGTTGTGATAGAAACGCTGACCCACGGGATCTCCGTCCCGGTGGCCCAGGTGAACCGGCTCGTTGTAACCCTGCATGCCCTGGGAGAACAACCGGTACCCGGGCAGGGGAAAGCAAAACAAGTCCGTGTTCACGATGGGATCGCCAGCGTCCCACAGGGAAAACTGGACTCGCTTGGGCAGGGCGAGCCAGGCGGAGGTTGTGTCGGCCTGGATGCGCATCCCTTGCGTTTCCGTGGGCATCACGTACGGCGCGCACGTCAACTCGATGGGCTTGCCGTCGATCTCAACCTCCATGTCCGCCCGGCGCTTGAGGTTGACGACGGCGTCTTCGTATTCTGTGACCCATATAAGGCGAATTTCTTTTTCGGTGCCGTTGTTGAGGCGAAACCTGTAGGTCTCCCCCGGGTCGAGGTATACGAAGCGCTGGGTCGAGTATTTGATTTTCCTCGTCTGCTCGGGCGTCATTTCGTGCTCGCGCCCGGAGGTGGCGCCTTCGATCTCGATGAGATGGTGGGTGATGCCCTCCCGGAACAGGAACGGCCCCTCGAAGCAGAGCACTCCCTCCTCGCGCCAGACCTTGTCATATCGGGTGGAGATCCTGCCGTCGGCATGTTTGAACAGCAGCCGTCCGGCCGCGTCGACAACCCACGTGGTTTCGTTGGGGCTGCCGATGCCTTCGATGGAGCCATCGGCCCTCAGCAGGGCGATGCCGTTGACACCGCCTCCATCCTCTGAGCTCCAGGAGAACTCAAAGCGTTTTCCGCTCAGAGTTTCTCTGTCGACCGCGACCTTCTCCGCCGTGGCGTCGTCGGACCCTGCGAGCGTACCGGCGGGCAGCCACAGAAAACACGCGGCACAGAGGACATACAGAGGCAAGATACTCCCGACCGTTCTCATCATCGCACTTTCCTTCCACATACCGGTTCATTTCCCAGCGCTTGCGAATACGGATTTCATGCCGGTTCCATGGTCAGTTCCACGGCCGAGACGGACGCGGCGGGAAAGGTCCAGGCCAGGTCCGGCTCCAGAGTCTTTTCTTTCGCAAAGACGCACTCCGGACGGTACTCGAACACCTCGAACTCCGGATCCAGGTCGAACCAGTACACCTGCCCACCGGCGATCCTTGTCCCCTGGATTTGGAAAGCGCATTTGACCGGCTGCGTTCGACGCGTGTTGACCACGTGGAGGAAGAGGCGGTTGCCCGTGCGGCTGGCCGTGACATCGAGCCCGTCGGGCGTCCGCGCGACCGAGACATTCTGCTTGCCGGAGTGCTTGCGGTACAGGCTCATCACCATGGCCACCGGCATCATGAACGAGCGGCCGCCGGGAACGGGAATCATGACGGCATTGTTTTGCCAGCGCGTGCCGCAGAAGTCGGCCAAGGTGGCGATTTTGAGCAGGTCGCCGTTTCTCTCGTGCACGTTCATAATGCGCGCATTGGCCACGCCGGCTGCCCACGTCGACAGCACCTCGCACCGGTTTCGCCCGGGCAGGCCGAAATGGCATTCGGTCATGGCCAGAGGAATGCCGTACCGGGCGACCTGGCTGCGCATGTCATTGAGCTTTGCTTCCTGGGTTTTGCAGGTCTTCATCAGGTAGGCCCAGGTTTTGGCGGGGTCCTTGCGGTATTCGATTCCGTGGAGCGGCGAGTCCGCTCCGCCGGGTCCAAAGCCGTTGTGGAAGGCGATGTACTGAAGCTCCTGTCCGGCGATCTCGGCCATCCGGGCGGCCCAGCCGCTGTCTCCCCATCCGATGATGTCGATGGTTGGATCGGCCTTGCGCATGGCCCGGGCGAATTCCACCGTTTTCTTTGCCGCCGTATCCACGTCGATCGCGGCGCCGTATGAGGTTTCGTTGCCGATCTGCCAGAGTCTTACGTTGTAGGGGGCCGGGACGCCGTGTTGACGCCGCAGGGTGTTGGCGGGGCTGTTGCAGTAGTCCACCCATTCGGCGGCTTCGGTGGCATTGCCCGAACGGATGCGGCCCTTGGGCGACGTCGCCCAGTACGTGCGCCCGTCCGACTCGAAATTCACCACAATCAGAGGATCGGCCGCCACCCGTCGGCAGAACTCCACGAACTCGCGCGTTCCCACCTGGTTGTTGTAGATGCCGCCCCAGAGCTGGTTGAGCATGGGGCGGCGCCGGTCCATCGGGCCGACGCCTTCCTTCCAGCGGTAGTAGGAGCAGAAGCATCCTCCCCAACGCATCAGCGTCGGAGCCAGCTCCTGAGTGATCTCGACGACGTCCTCGCGCCAGCGGTCGGCCCCAAAGTCCCAGGCGGCATCCACCGAGCCGTCCGTGACGCCCAGGGGTTCCATGAACTGCATGTAGAGATAAGGCGAGAGGTCGAACCTCGGTTCTGGATCGACCGATATGAAATCACTGGTCTCCATACGGCCTTGCTGTCCCGCCAACGGTCCTGCGGTACAGGCCGCAGCGGCGCAGCTTAGTCCCATGGCTTTCAGGAAGTCACGACGTCCCAATTGACTCTGGCTCATGGTTGCCTCCCGTGAAAGAGACGATTGCGTCCGCGCTCTTGCGCGTGTCATTTACCTTTTCCGGGGGTGGGGCCCGCCTGCCGGCGAAACTGATCCTCGTACTTCTGCCACAATTGCGACATCTGCGTCACTTTGTCCGGATACGCGTGTGCCAGGTCTGTCGATTCGCAGCGATCGGTACTCAAGTTGTAGAGCTCCCACGGGCCGTCTTTGCCTTTGGCGACCAGCTTCCAGTTGCCGACTCGAATCGCCCGGTTGGTCATGTGATGGAAGTAGATGTACTCATGGGCGATGGTGTTATCTCCGGCAAAGGCCGGCCGAAGGCTTGTACCCGGCAGAGGCGGGGCCGTTTTGCCGTTCCACTGCGGCGAGAAATTCGCGCCTCCCGCCACGTCCAGGACGGTCGGCAGGACGTCGATGAAATGGCAGGGATCGTGGCGCAGCTCACCGCGCGCCTTCAGGCCCGCCGGCCAGTGGACGATCAGAGGCGACGAGATCCCGCCCTCATGGACCCAGGATTTGTGCAGGCGAAACGGGGTGTTGGCCGCACTGGACCACCCCGGCCCGAGGCACAGATAGGAACGTGCCGACCCGGGCGCTGCGGATGGATCGTGCTTGTCGCCGCGAATGATCTGTTCGGCGCTTGCGCCGTTATCGGAGACGAAAAGAACCAGCGTGTCCTCAAGGGCGTTCATCTTCCTGACCTGATCGAGCACGCGTCCGATCTCTTGATCCATGCGGTCGATCATGGCGGCGTGGATGGCCATCTTCGTGGCCTGGAACTCCTTCTGCTCTTCGGTCAGATCCTTCCACGGTACGGCCCGGTCCGCCTCGCCGGGGCCGATCATCTCTTGCAGTTTGTCCCGGGAGAAGTTCCAGCCTGGAATGACATCCGGCTCAAAGCCGGCCGCCCGGCAGTTCACCAGCTTCATCTCGCGCTGGCGTTTCCATCGTTGCTGGCCGATGACGTCCCAGCCCTGGAGGTAGCGGTCGCGGTATCGGGCGATGTCCTTCTGCAGCGCGTGCAGCGGAAAGTGCGGGCAGGTAAAGGCCAGGTAGCAATAGAACGGCTGGTCGTGATGCTCCTCGGCGTGTTCCTTGAGGAAGTCGGTGGCGTAGTTGGCGATGGTGCTCGTGACGTAGAAGTCGGTGTCGGGCGGAACGGGAGCGAGCTTGCGGTCGTCCAGGGCATGGTTCTTCGGGGAAAAGAACCGGTCGTGGTCGTGCAGGACGTACGAATGGTCGAACCCGCCGTCCGCCACCGGTTTGGGCGCGTTTCGCAGGTGCCACTTGCCCGAGTGATAGCAGCGGTATCCCAGGGGCTTGAGGTAGTGGGGCGCCACCCGCGCCCATTCGGGCAATCGCCCTCGGACCGGGTCCATGCGAACCTGTTGCGGATAGTAGCCCGTCAAGAGGGCGGTTCGCGAGGGCCAGCACCGGCCCGTGGAGTAGCACTGGGTGAATCGCAGGCCGTTGGCTGCGAGGCGATCGAGGTTGGGCGTGCCGATTTCGCCGCCGTAGCAGCCGGCGTCGGCGTAGCCCATGTCGTCGGCCACGATGACCAGGATGTTTGGTTTCCGCGCGGCGCCGGCTGCCTGACTGCGGGCCTTGGAGGCCCACTTGCCCAGGACCAGAGCCGGTGCTGCCGCCACGGTTTTTCTGAGGAATTCACGTCGGGCCATACTCGCAGTTGCCATCTCTCTTTGCCTCCCGTTTTTCTGTGACAGTGTGTTTGTATATCCAGGGACTTCGCATGCCATCCTATCAGGTTCGGGGCCTGCATTCCAGGATCGTTTGTGACGTGGAGCGGCCCGGGCGTCGGGTCAGAAATCACAGTTGACGATGTAGACGGTGCGGCCGTTGCGGACGATCTTTTTGCCGCCGTTGGTTATGATGGCTTCTTCGGCAACCGCGGCGATGCGTTCGACGATGTCACTGATCTTGGTGACGATGGGCAGGCCGTCGCGGCTGTAGTTGAGGTACTGATCGTTGAAGGGCTGGCTCCACCTGCCCCGCAGCAGGAAGTCCTTGGTCAGGGCGTCCGGTATGCAGCCGGCCCCGTGCATTACGCCGATCAGCCCGGCGCAGGTGGCGCCCTGGTTGTCGCAATCATAGCCGGCCGAGACGGCGATGCCCGCCGTCTTCATGAAGTCACCTTGGCCGTACAGGACCGCCATCACGCCGCACAAGCCGTTCTGCAGCGACGAGACTACCGACACCGGCGCGGCGTAATCACCTTTTTTGTACGCCCAGTATTTCTCGTGAATCCGGCTGCGGCAATCCCGCCAGTTGGGATATTGCTGGTGCCAGGCGATCACGTCGCGCATGCCCTCGGCGAACGGCCCGTCGTCGCCGACTGCTTTCTGCGCCATTGTCACGAGCTTGGCCGTGTCGGTCTCGAAAAAGGCCGCACTGTACATCACCGCATACGCAATCGTCGGATGCACGCCCCAGTCGTCGTTGGTGATCCGCGCGCCCCACTCGGCGCGCCGGGCGGCGTGGGCGGTCATCCCCGGATAAAACGCGCTCCATATCTCGTTGACGAGTTGCGGGTCGATCTGGAACCAGTTCGGATTGTTGGCCTTGGCGCCGGTGGCCGGGGCGACCATCCCCTTGGCCATGAGGTTCCGCGCCGTGCGGTTGGCGACCCAGATTTTGCGGTTGATGTGCGTCTTCCACATCTGCGTGATCTCGGGGTAGCTGATGTCGAGGCCGTATTTCTCCACCGCGTGGAGCGTCACGAGCTCGATGTCCGTGTCGTCGTCGGAGAAGGCCCCCTCGAACGCTCCGGCCAGGATTGGCACGAAGCCCCGCAGATCGTTGCGGTTCATCCGGATCGACGCATCGTCGCGCCACGTATAGTAGCGGTCGACCAGGAACGGACACGGCTCGGCCTCGTAGACGTTCTCGAACGGAAAGCCCAGGTAGTTTCCCGCAAGCTGGCCGATCCAGAAGCCCGACAGCTTGTCCAGAAGCGCCTCGCGCAAAATCTCCCGCGCCGTCGCGCCGCACCACGATGCGCCCGAGACAACAACGATCAGACCCAGTGTCACTGTCTTGATCCAACACGTTTCGCATGACTTCATAAACGGTGCTCCTCTATGTTACGAGTTCGCAGCCAGCCTGTCATACCAGGTGAACTTCATAATCACGGACGTCACGGCCAGAACGCCTAATGACAGCCAGAAGGTATCCCACTTGCGCACCACCAGGCAGAACGGCGCGACCATCAGCGCAAGCTGCCAGAGGATTCCGTTGGCGACGTTGAACATGTCCAGGGCGAAATTCCGGTTGGGTTCGATACTGGGATCGTCTTTCCGCAGTTCATCGAGCACCGGCTTCCAGAAGCCCCAGGGCCGGACCGTGCGGTAGAAGCTCTTGAGCACCTCGGGGTCGTCGGGGGCGGTGAGAAGGCACGCGAGGATCGAAGCGAGCCCGCCCACCGGCACCAGCACGAGGAAGGCGTAGTTGGCGCTGATTTCGTGGCCCCAGACGTTTCCGATCCAGTGGTTGACATGCGGGAACGCCAGTGCCGCGCAGGCGCCGGCGATCATGCCGGCGAAGTACCCGTAGCCGTTGAAGCGCCACCAGTGCCACTTGAGAACGTTCGGCGCGATGTAGCCGGCGTAGAGCAGGCCGGTGATCCACTTGGTGGTCTTGTCGATGTTCTCGATGCGCAGGGAGGCCACCACCGCCACCACGACCAGCGCGACGGACCAGAAATAACCCATCAACACGTAGCGGCGGTTCGGGGCGTCGGGCCTGATGTAGCGTTTGTAGATGTCGTTGACGACGTAGGCGGCGCCGGCGTTGACGGTGGAATCGAAGGTGCTCATGAAGGCGGCGAGCAATCCGGCCATGAGGATTCCCGTGAGTCCGGCCGGCACGAACCGGGCGATCACGAAGGGGAGAATCTGCTCGAAATCGAATTTGCCACCTCCGGCGACCATCTCATTGACTTGGGGCGAGAAGAAGGCCAGGCCGAGAATCGCGATTCCGCCGATCATCAACGAGCGCGGCGCCAACTGCACGATGGACATCCACCAGTTCTCCAGTGCCGCCTCGCGCGGGTTCCGCGTGGAGAGCTGGTGCTGCATCCCGTAGCCGGCCGAAGGGCCGCCGGCACTGACGAGAATCCCGCGCAGCAGCCACATCATCACGACGCAGCCCAGCAGCGTGTAGCCGTCGCCGGCGGTGGTGGCGGTGCCGTAGATTTTGTCGTTGAGCCCGGCGATGTGGCCGGACCAGTCCAGGCCGAGCCGCCACTCCGGAATCAGCCGGTCCCAGCCGTCGGGCACCACAGCCGCCAGCATCTCCGGCGAGACCTTTGCCATCGCCACCGCCGCGATGAAGATCGATGCGACCGTCAGAAGCGCGAACTGGAGCAGGTCGGTCAGCACGACGCTGTACCAGCCGCCGAAGAGCAGGTACGCCGTGGTGATGCTGAGGATCACGATGCCGTAGGATTCGGCACTGGACAGCGGGCCCCAGGCCAGGTCCCAGGGGAAGAACACGTCCGCGAACTTGCCGATGCCCTTGAGCGCGTAGGCCACGAAGCCGATCGTCACGAGAACCGCGTAGATCACGACACTGATGTGCGAGAGGGTGCCGCCTCGACCCGTGCCGAAACGGGTGCGCATCCACTCGGCGCCGGTGAGCACGTTGGATTTGCGAATCCAGGCGCCCAAATACACCTGCCGAAAGATGCGGTCGAAAAGCGGCCAGATCCACGGTGCGAACGCCGCTCGCAAGCCGTAGGTGAACAGCATCGTCACAAACCACATCGTGCCGGTGATGTCGAAGCCGCTGGCCCCGTGCGACGTGCCGATCACCCACCAGGGCAGGCTCTTGCCCCCGAGGAAATAGGCGTTCAAATCCTTGGAGGCGCGCTTCGAGAGGAACCAGCCCATGGCGATCACGGCGGCGATGTAGCCGACGATAATGGCAATGTCGATCGGTTGCAGCGGTATTTCCATGCAACTCCCTTTCCTCAGGCGGGGCAGGACAGCAGGTGTTCCAGCAGCGCGTCGAGCTTGCAGGTGGCCAGGCCCACGTGCTTGTCGGCGGCGCCGTAGTAGACGAACAGGGTATCGCCGATGACGACTTTGCCGCAAGGGAAGACGCACCCGTGGTAGTACCCGTCGATCTCGTACTTCGTCTCGGGCTGCATGATCCAGTCCTTCGTTCGATGCAGGACTTTGCTCGGGTCTTCGAGGTCGAGCAGCAGGGCGCCCAGCCGGTAGTATTTGTCGGGGCCCACGGCGTGGTAGAGGGTCAGCCAGCCGTGGGCGGTCTTGATCGGCGGTGTGTTGATGCCCAGCTTGCCGGCCTCCCAGTCGTACTTGGCCTTGATCAGCAGCTTGCTTTTGCGAAAGCCCAGCAGGTCCTCGGCAAAGGAGATCCAGGCGCAGGCGTGCTTGGTGCGGTATTTGCCGCCGACCCACTCCAGCGGGCGGTGCATCATGACGTACTTTCCGTCGATCTTCTCGGGGAAGAGCACGACGTCGCGGTCGTCCAGCAGCGGATCGGTGATGCGTCCGGCCCGCACGAAGGTCTTGAAGTCCTTGGTCAACAGCAGTCCCGTGCTCGTGGCGTTCGTGCGAATCACCTTCGGGAAATCACCCGGGCACTTCGGCCGCTGGTACTGCGCGTCCTTGGGCAGCCAGAACTGGCCGAAGGGATAGACGCGGCTGGCGTAGGTGATGTAGTAGTAGCTGCCCATCTTGACCATGCGCGGGTCCTGTATGGTGCTCGCGTCGAAGCCGTCGACGCTGGGCCCGATCACCGGCTCATCGGAGACGCGCTCGAAATGATAGCCGTCGTTGCTGACGGCCAGGCCGAAGTAGCACTTGTATTCCGGGTGCGCCTCGGCCGCACGGTACAGCAGCAGAACGAGCTGCTTGTCCTTTTCGTACCATGCCGCCGGATTGAACACGGCCAGATTCTCCCATTCGTGAGCCGGATTCGGCGACAGGATCGGGTTGCCTTCAAAACGCTTGAGTTTCACGGCTCTTCTCCTGCAAACGATTCCAAGACTTTGCGCGACTTACTACTACCGCATTTCACAAATCCTGCGATTATAGATTGCTTCGCTTCGCTCGCAATGACACGTCGAACTCGTCTATGTCATTGCGAGGAGCGCAGCGACGAAGCAATCTCCTCCCGCATAGTCGCGCAACTTGCGAAATGCGGCACGACGTTCACACTCTGCTCGCACCAGCCTACTGTTTGCCGACGATTTCGCCAAGTGTCAGGGCGATAATGGCCGGTGTGGCCCGGTCGCTGGTGCGGGCGATCTCAATGGTATCGATCACGGCGTCCGGGCGCGGATTCATCGCCTGCATCGTGTACAGAACGGCGCGCTCTCGTGCCTCGGCCGCCACCGGGCGCGACCAGCCGACCTGCGCGGCCTCGAGCGGCTTGGGGTTTTCGCGGAGCCAGTGGTCGATGTGCTCTTCGAGGACGACCGGGATTTCCGCCGTGGCGCCGTCGGCGTAGTGCAGGACGTACTTGAAGACGCTCGGCCGGATAAACGGTCGCCGGCGGTCGAGCATCTGTTGCCGCTCGCGGTCAGTGATGGGCCTCGCGACGTGGGCGGTGTGCAGCGAGTAGAGAAGGTCGGCTTTGCGGCCCACTTTGATGCCGGTCACGGTGGGGGAGTTGTCCCGGATGCTCCGGGGTTGCGCCCGCTCGCCACCCAGAATGATGCATTCGGGAATGGGGGCCGTCAGGTAGTCCACGACGTGATAGGCCACGTCGGCGAGCTCGCTTCGTCCGCGCGGCAGGCTCTTCATGTCCCTGTTCCTGTCGCCGAACCAGCCGGCCTTGTCGGCCCGGCCGGCCAGGTAGGCGTTGCAGTATTCCTGGAGGTTGACCGGCGTGAAACGCACGTTGACGCCGGGCACCGCCACCTTCGACGCCGACCGCGAGCCGACGCCCATGTTTTGCAGCAGGACGCTGAGGATGCGCAGCTTCTTACCGGCGTTTTCCGGACGGGGCTCGTCGGCCATGAACTTGAGCTGACACAGCAACAGCCCGCCTTTGCTGCGCGGAAACGCGACCAGCCCGCCGACGTTGTCGAGAAAGACCGCATCCGGCTTCGGCGCCGGGCGCAGGAACTGTACGTTATCGATGCCGACCAGACGCAGCTCCTTGCGGTCGAGCGGACGCTCGCGCCACGACCGAATTTCCAGCGTGACGCTTTTCTCGACCGGCACCGGCTCGGGCAGCTCGACGACGGTGAACTCGCTGGAGTCCGGCAACGTCGCCCGCACGGACCGGGCCTTGTCGCCGTCGAAGTAGATATCCAGGTCCTCGATGGTCCAGTAGTTCTCGTTGTTCCATATCTTGATCGTCTTGACGAGGTCGGGTCGCCGCAGCGCGAATGTCAGCGGGACGGTCTGGCCTTCGGGCACCCAGATTTGGCGGATGTAGCGCCAGAAATCGCTCGAGATCATTCCGTTGACGAAATTGAACGGGTCGTGATCGTCGAAGGTCGGCGTGTATTCGTAGGGGTCCTCCGGTCCCTCGGGTGGCCGGGTGAAGGGGGCGAAGTCCCTGTTGTCGATCACGTAGCTGAAGGTGTTACCGCTGACCCAGTACCGTCCGTGCATGATCCCCTGGGGGCTCTGCATCGCGACGTCGCGATTGCCCAGAGTCGCCGCCAGGGCGTAGTCGGGGTTCTCCAATGTCACGCGCTCGACGCGGAACGGGCGGAGCATGTAATCGGCGTCCACGAGCCGGTTGAACTCATCGATTCCTTCGGGCGTGACTCCCATCAACATGAGCCAGCCGCCGGCTTCTTCGAACGCGGTGACTTTCGCCCGGTTCTTCAGGAGAGCTTGCAGGTTCTCCGGCGTGGCATGGACCAGCGCCACGCGAAAGCGGCCGCCATCGAGAGCCTCGGCGACGCCGGCGACCGGTTGGAGCAAAGCGCCGGAGTCGCGGACCTTCTGAGTGAGAACAGGGTCGTCCGAAGCAACCAGGGCCACCTTGCCTTCGCTGGGGCGATACTGGCTGTAGAGATCGATGAGGTTGCGCAGCAGGACATCGGCGGCGGGGTCGGCGCCCAGCTTCCCGGCAACGCGGAGCTGGCACAAGACCATTACGCCGGCGCCGCAGGGGACCTCGATCAGGGGCGAGAACTCCAGGCTCCCGCCGCACTCGGCCAGGCTCCGGCCGCCCTGCGAGGGCTTGAGGTAGACGTTCTTGTAGGTCGGCCCGTCGCCGGCCCAGTCGATCAGGTCTTCTTTGCCGAGGTCTTTGTAGAGCGGTGTGCCTAACGCTTGCGGATGGGCGTAGCCTCCGAAATGGGAGGTGGGCTTGATCGGAGCGGGCAGGGCGGCGCCGGCCGGGGCGTTCTCCTGTTCCAGGACCAGCACCTTTCCTCCGAGAGCCGCGAAGCCGAGCAGTTTCGTGCCGAAGGCTTCGTCGGGGCTGAGCGTGTCCCGGCCGATTAAGAGCAGGCCGGATGCGCCTTCGAGTTGCTCCAGATTCTCAATGCGTCGGAACTTCAGGCCGGTCTCCTGCAAAAACTCGGCCAACTCGCCGTGGCGGTCGAGGACGTGGACGGTTCCGTTTGTTCGCAACGAAGTGACGCCGGGCAATACGGGCACAATGCGCTCGTCCACATAATCTTCCGCTGCGTCCTGGCTCGCGGTCAGGGTCAGCACACCCTCAAGACGCGCGGCGGTCGGCGGGGCGTCGATGGCAAGCGTGTGCTCCTTGCCGAATCCGGGCTCGATCTCCATCTCGACGCTGTCGGAGGCGACCGTTCGCCCGTCGATGGTGTACCTCCATTTCAGTGTCACCGGGGCGTCGCTCAACGTGTCGTTCATGACCTTGACGAGCAGCTCGTTGCGCCGGCCGGCGAAGAGGCGCGCCGTCTGTTTGCGCGGCACGATGTACAGATCGCTGAAGACCTTGCGGGCGTCTTCGTAGTTCCACAGGTTGTCCCAGGGGAAGAAGCCCGCGACGCCGGCCCAGCGGTAGCCGCCGTAGAGCATGCGCAGGAACCGGGCCTTGCCGCGCCTCGCTGCGTCGGCGCCGCGGAAGACGTCATCGCCGGACACGTAGGCCCCGAAGGCCAGCTCGTTGGCAAAGCAGCTTTCGCCGACCACCCAGGGCTTGGTGCGGTCCCAGGGCCAGCGCTTGATCTTCTCGGCGTAGTGTTCGAGGGTGTAGGCGTTCTCGGGATAGTAGTCGAAGGCCGTGTGTGGGTAGTGGGGCGAGTTGATTTCCAGGCGGCCGCTCAGGTCGCCCCCGCCGCCGACGGTGTAGGGGCGGGTCGGATCGTTCGCCCGTCCGGCCTCGCAGACCTCGGACATGAGCTCTTCGATTCGGTCGAGGTATCCGCCGTAGATGTTCATGCCGTTGATGTAGACCAGCTCGTTTTCGACCTGGTAGAAAATGACGGAGGGATGGTTGCGGTAGGCTTTGGCGACCTGGGCCATGTGCTCGCGGAAATTCTCCCAGAGCACGTCGTTCGGAATCAGCAACGGTTTCCTCTGGTCGTCCTGGGTGCGCAGGCCGAGGTCGAAGGTGATGAACATGCCGTCGATCATCGTGCAGAGCCGGCCCGGGACGCCGTTGCGGTCGTAGAATTCGAGCCGCTCTTCGCGGGTCTTGAGTTTCTGCGTGATGCGTCGCCCGTGACTGAAGCGCATGAAGCGGCTCTTGTCCTGTCGCCAGATGCGGGCCCAGTCCTCGGGCTCGGCGATCCTTCCGGCGTGGATGTCCACCCAGTTCCAGAAGTTGCGGCGCACGCCGTTGATGCAGATGCCCGGGCCCTTGATGCTCACCTCGCGAAATCCGAACAACTCTTCGTGGATGTCAACGGGCCTGTCCTGCTCCGAAATGGTGGTCCGCAGGCGATACAGGTCGGGATTCGTTTGAGGCCACCACAGCTTGGGGTTCTGCCAAGAGCCGCCGACGGAGACCGTCTTCGCCGTCCGCGGCGGCAGCTCGACCCGGACGGGCCCGAAGATCTTTTCCACCGCGTTGCTTTCGTCCTCAACAGCCGCACATGTCACGAGCACGCTTTTCGTTCTATTCGTCGTGTTGCGCAGCGTCACTTCGTTGTCCAGCCGCTTCCCGGACACCGACGGCTTGATGAAGACGTCCTCGGTGTAGACCGGGCCCGTCGAGACCAATGTCACGGGATTGACGATGCCGTATTGGTAGCCGTCTCCGTCGCCCTTGGTGCTCGGGTACATCGGAGCGACCCATCGCGTCCAGTCCTTGCGGTCCAGGGGGCGGTTGCGGTGGCTTTCGAGTCTCTTGTCGCCTCCCAGGGCGTTGGCGTCCAGGGCGTAGTACGTTCCCTTGACCGCCACGGCCAGTTCGTTGACTTTGCCCGGCTCGATCAACGGCGAAACGTCCAGGTCCCACGGCACCCAGACGCCCTTGTGCGTGCCGGCGGGGCGGCCGTTGACGAAGACGCTGACGATCCAGTTCGTGCCTGAGAAGTGCAACTTGAACGCGCGGTCTCTGTGTCCGGCCGGTACGTCGATGCGCGTGCGGTAGATCAGTCGGTGCCCGAACACGAGAGGGGCCTTGCCCCAGGGCGAGCCGGGCACGTCGAATCCCATCCAGCGCAGCTCGTATTCGTCGGGACCGGGCAAGCGCGGGACGGGGACATACGTGTCGCGGTCCATGTTCGGGTCGTCGTACCGCGCCACTTGCCAGGGTCCGCTCAGATCGACCTCGACGCGCTGCGCGCCGGAGGCCGGGGGCAGGCGAAAGATCTGCCGGGCCGCCTGTTTGTCGCTTTCGCCGTCGTACGTTTGTCCCGGCGGGAAGGGGCCCTCCGGTGTGAACGGCTCGTCGAGAAACGCCAGGCAGTCCAGCGCCACCAGCATGCGTTCCTTTTCGCCGGTCGTTTTCGGGTAGCGAATTTCCAGCTCGTTCTTTCCGCGCTTCAGTGACACCTTGCCGAGGTCGGCCCAGGACACTTCGCAGAAGAAGCCTAACTCCATGAGGTTGATCGTGGGATGGGTCGGGGGCACGTCGTGCCAGGGGCCGCCGTTGAGGCGCCACTGGAAATGCGCGCGGGCCCTGAACCAGCCGACGCGGGCCCACAGGTTGTACGGTCCCGGTTTCGCGGGCGTGACGTCGTACTTCAGGACGATGCCGTCGGCGGGAACGAGCTTCTGCACTTCCTCCGGACTCACTCCTTTTATGAGCCATTCGCCACCGGAGAGAAGCTCGGGCTTGCCCATGCTGCTGACCTCGAAGTGCTCGAAGTTGGCGGTGGTGTGGGCTTCCGCTTCGATCCAGATACTCTCGGCGTGACAGGCCGCGGCAGCCAGCGAGAGACCGGCAAGGAGAATTGCGAAGAAAAGCAACGCCGGGTGCTTGTCTTGCTGTGTGGGGCGCGAACGCGCATCATAACGGTCGTGCATTTCTACGTCTCCAATAGTTCATCTGCGAATGGTCGGGGCAAGTCTATCGCAACGAAGATTCCCTGTCAATCGAGGCCCGCACGTGCTTGAGCCGGGACGTTTCGGAGATCGAGCGGATAGATGCTGGCGAAGCGCTGGTCGGTCGTCTATAATGCCAGGCGTCGACGAACTGGTGCCATCGACTTTATTGGAGACCGCGGCATGAACGAGAAGAGCACGACGACGAGACGCCAATTCCTGTATGAATCCACGGCCACTGCAGCCGGGGTGACGTTGGGTCTGAACCTCATAACCGCGCCGGTCCGGGGCGCGAATGAGAAGGTCCGCGTCGGTTTCATCGGCGTGGGCAACCGGGGGACACAACTGCTGCACGGCTTCATGGCCCAGGACGACGTCGAGGTCGCAGCCCTGTGCGACGTGTACGAACCCTATCTGAATCGAAGTCACACCGATGTGAGCAAGATCATGCGGGACTCGCTCGGCTCGCGCGTACCGAAGATGGGGGAGGAGTCGTTGCGCGAGGTCGCGCGGTACAAGGATTTCCGCCAGGTACTCGACCGCAAGGATATCGACGCGGTTGTGATTGCCACGCCCGACCACTGGCACGCCGTCCAGACCATCATGGCCTGCCAGGCGGGGAAGGACGTGTACGTGGAGAAGCCGCTTTCGGTGACGGTGATCGAAGGTCGCAAGATGGTGCAGGCGGCGCGGCGCTATGATCGCGTCGTCCAGGTCGGCCTTCACCGGCGCTCGTCGCAGATGTACGCGCAACTGGCAGAGCAGGTGCAGGCGGGCAAGATCGGCAAGGTCACCGTCGCTCGCACCTATCGCGTGAGCAACATGCATCCGGCCGGCATCGGCCGGTATCCGGACCGGGAGCCGCCGCGCGACCTGGACTGGGACATGTGGCTCGGACCCCGCCCGATGCGGCCATACAAGGACAACATCCCGCTCTACAAGTTCCGCTGGTGGCAGTCCTATTCGTCGCAGGTCGCCAACTGGGGCGTCCACTATTGCGACGGGATTCGCTGGGTGTTGAACGAGCAGGCGCCGGTCTCGATCTCGGCGCACGGGGGCCGGTTTGCGGTGGACGACGACCGCACGGTGCCCGACACGATGGAAGTCATCTTCGAGCTTCCTTCGGGCGTGCTGCTGGTCTTCGGCCAGTACGAAGGCAGCGGTCTGTCGCCCCTGGAGTACGGCGAGATCGAATTCCGCGGCACGCTGGGCAACCTCTACACCGGCGGAAGCGGGTACAAAGTCGTCCCGGCGCCGGGCGGGCAGTTCCAGCCGCGCGAGCCCCGCATCGAGGCCGAGGAGAAGCGCGTGTCCGAAGGCGGCAACAGCCTGACGGTCCAGCACATCCGCAACTTCCTCGATTGCGTCAAGACCCGCAAGCGCACGCACTGTGACCTCGAGACCGGGCATCGCTCGACCACGTTCGCGCTGCTGGCGAACATCGCGCTGGCGGCGAAGGCCCGCATCGATTGGGACCCGCGCAGCGAGCGCATCACCAATAACGACCGGGCCAACCGGCTGCTCCATTACGAATACCGCAAGCCGTGGACCCTGGGATAAGTGGGATGGCAGATATGAGTCAAAAGAAGATTTCTACTGCGGACTGGTCCCGGCGCGAGGTGCTTTGCGCCGGCGCGGTTTCCGCCGCTTCGCTCTGGCTGGGCGGGTCCGCCTCGGCGGCGCCTCGTTCGGCCGGTGGCTCGCTCCAGGGGACGGTCCACGTGTTCTCCAAGCACTTGCAGTGGCTGGACTACCGGGGCATGGCCGAGACCGCCGCCGAGGTCGGCTTCGACGGCGTCGACCTGACCGTTCGGCCCGGCGGCCACGTCCTGCCCGAGCGCGTCGAGGAGGATCTGGCCAAGGCGGTCGAGGCGGCGCAGAAGGCGGGCATCCGGATTCGGATGATGACCACCGCCATCACGGACCCGCGCGACGCCCTGACCCAATCCATCCTCGCCACCGCTGGCAAGCTCGGCATTCGTTACTACCGAATGGGCTACTATCGATATACCGACGACAAGCCGATTCCTGAGCAGTTGAATGAGATCAAGCCGATGCTGGCGGACCTGGCGGCGCTGAACGAGCAGCATGGCCTGGCGGGCTCGTACCAGAACCATGCGGGCGCCAAATACGTCGGCGCGCCGCTCTGGGATTTGTACTGGCTGCTGAAAGACCTCGATCCGCGTTGGCTCGGCAGTCAGTACGACGTGCGGCACGCCACCGTCGAGGGCGGGACATCGTGGTCGAACACGCTGCGCCTGCTCGGGCCGCATATCAACACCCTGGTGGCCAAAGACTTCCGCTGGGCGCAGCAAGAGGGCAAATGGCGCGCCGAGAACTGCCCGTTGGGCGAGGGGGCGGTGGACTTCCCGGCGTATTTCAAGGTCCTCGACCGCGAACGGATCGCCGGGCCGGTGTCCCTGCACCTGGAGTATCCCATCGGCGGGGCCGAACACGGCGCCCGCCGCTTGACGACGACGAAGGAATATGTCACCAACGCCATGCGCAAGGACCTGTCGAAGCTGCGGGCATGGCTCAAGCAAAGGAGTACCTAATGGCTGGCACGACACGAAGACGATTTCTCCAGGGCTCCATGGCGGCGGGGCTGTCGTTAGCTGCGCCTTTCTCCCGGGCGCGCGGGGCCAACGATGATATCCGCGTCGCGGTCGTGGGCATACGCGGCCAGGGCAGCAACCATATCAAGTGGTTCAGCGCCATCCCCGGTGTGCGCGTCGTGGCCATCTGCGACGCCGACCGCGCCTTCCTGGACCGCGAAGAGGCGAAGTTCAAGCAGCGCAATGAGAAGGTGGATACCTACGTCGATGTGCGTAAGCTGCTGGAGGACAAGAGTATCGACGCGGTCATCACCGCCACGCCCAACCACTGGCACGCACTGGTCACGGTCTGGGCCTGCCAGGCGGGCAAGGACGTGTACGTCGAGAAGCCCGTCTCCCACGATATCTGGGAAGGCCGCCAGATGGTGCGCGCCGCCCGCAAGTACAAGCGCATCGTGCAGAGCGGCACGCAGCGCCGCTCCGATACGGGCCTCCAGGAGGCCATCGAGTACATCAACCAGGGCCACCTCGGCAAGATCAAGCTCGTGCGCGGTATCATTTACGTCCGGCGTGACAGCATCGGCCAGGTCGATGGACCACAGCCGGTTCCGGATACGGTGGACTACAATCTCTGGAGCGGCCCGGCGCCCATGGCGCCGCTGATGCGCGAGAACCTACATTACGACTGGCATTGGACCTGGCCCACGGGCAATGGCGACTTCGGCAACAACGGCATTCACTTCCTGGACGTCTGCCGCTGGGCGATCGGGCAGAA
>JAFGCA010000086.1 GCA_016932895.1 Sedimentisphaerales bacterium
CGTCAAAAGCCAGACGAACCGCGACTACATCGGCAACCTCTCCATGCTGACTGAATCGCTGCCGTTCGTTGTCGGGGAACTTGTCGAGTTGAGGCCGGCAGTCGTTTTGATGCCGAACGCGGTGTGGAAGAAAGCCGTTCTCCGTGCCGCACTGTGCGGGGCTGCACCCTGGTCGCGGTTCATTCCCGCGCCCCAATTCAACGCGACCGTGGTGAACGTGCACCTGGCCCGGCACGAACAAGAAGCCCAGCGACTCCGGCGGCGGAGCCGTGGCTCGCAGCTTGAGCGTTGGATGACACAACTGCGACGCATCCCGCCGGGGAATGCGTGGCGGTATCTGGCGTACCTGCACCTTCTGACCGTCATCGAAGAACCTGCGAGAAAGGCGCGGCAACCACAGCCGCAGACGACTCACGCAGGGCATTACAAACCTTGCTGATCTCCGCCTCAGCACAGGGCTGCAACGCAATCTCCTTCGGGACTTTGTGCCCGGCCTGCGCAAGATAGTAAAGCATGACTGGCGGATACTTCGACTGGTACAACGCATCCAGCAGACGAACCCGCAGCGACTGGAGCTCGCTCCCCATTCCAAACGAGCAAAGGTCAAGAAAAAGGCTGGCTGCAAGGCGCTGAATTGAGCTTCTTTCCTCCTTACGATCCTCTCCGGCTTTAGCCGTGTCGCGTGCATTGGTCACCGTACGGACACCAAGTCCACCCAGGCGTGCTCCAGTTAGCGCCGCAGCGATAGTGGCAGTGTCAAGCGCCTTGTTGGCCAAGTCTCCAGAGAACGTCGCCAAGTAAGACTGCGGGCATGGCAAGGGGCGATCAACGTCGCAAGGTTCTGCATCCACTTTTTGAATTCCGGTGTTCTTGAGCCACGCTTGATCTGCCACCCAGCCCCTTCCCTTCACCGCCGCGCGCAACCGTTGCACTACAGGTTCAAGGATGGCGAATTCGTCGGCGACAATCTCGTGAGGGAACTTCTCACTTAGCGGTCCCCGTTTGGTCCTTCCCGACAACTCGGGCCTGCGAAGGCCCGCCAAAACCGCTTGGCGCATCTCCGGGAGACGTCTGTGCCATGTCTTGATATGCTTGCGAAGACCTTCCGGGCGCGCCCAGTCTGCGACCAATTCCGCGAGGGCCCTCAATTCGAGGCCTATCAGCTCGTCGCGAATTGCCCCGTGTCGTTTCGATTGTCGCGTTGCCATGCGTCCTCACACCTCATGTGCCTCGCAGCTCCGAAATTAATCCGTTTTCTTTTGGGCTGTTGGGGACCTTCCGAATCCAGTTTGATGCCGCCGACAGTGGTTCACTACCCAGGCAACGGTGCCTACGCGATGGATGAGTACGTCGATCTACGTTTGTTGTCAATGCGGCTGCAGTTTTCACCACGAACGCTGCGATCCTGGGTCTCGGACCCCCAGATGGCCCTGCCCGCAATCAAGGTGCGCGGGAAGCTCCTCTTCCGCTGGCGGGACGTGGAGCGGTGGCTGGAGAAATTCCGAGTCCAGCAGGCAGACGTTGAGGGCACCGTCGATCAGATCATCACGGAAATCAGGAAAGGAAGGTCCAAGGATGGGAGCACAACACAAGAATGAGGGCGCGTGGGTCCGAGTCTCGCCGAAGCGTCCGTGTCTGATTTGCGAGAAGCCGGACTACTGCACGCGCCGAGGGAACATTGCCCGCTGCATGCGCCAGAAGAATCCGCCGCCAGGATGGAAAACACTCAGACACGACGCCAGAGGCGGTACGAGTTTCGAGCGCATTACCGATGGTCTGCAAGCGAATGGATCAGTCGGCGGTTCCGTTGTAGACACCGCCAAAGAGAAGGACGAGATACTCTCACCACGATGGGCAAGGCTGGCCGAGCGCTATAGGAACGCTCTCACCAAACCTCTTCTCCGGCAACTTGCCGACCAGCTCGGTGTCGACCCGGAAGCGCTGCGGCGGCTGGACGTCGGATGGCATACTGACCTTCAATGTTGGACATTCCCCCACTTCGACCATCTCCGACGCGTGGTAGGCATCGGAACCAGATACACAAACGGTCGTAAACGGTTCCTGAAGCGTAGCCATCCAGGTCTGCACATCCCCGAGGGTCTGGACGAAATGCCGGACCTCATTCTTCTCGTCGAAGGCCCCAGCGATACCGCAGCCTGCCTGAGCATGGGATTGGCAGCAATCGGCAGACCGAACAACTACGGCAACATCTTCCTGGGCCGCGCGATCGGCAAACGTGAGTGCATCGTGGTGGGCGATTTCGACCCGAAGCCGACCGGTCTCTGGCCCGGCAAGGAGGGGGCGGAGGCTGTCGCAAGGCAGCTCGCGGCGGAACTCCGCCGGCCCGTGCCCTGGGCACTAGCCCCGGACGGGCATAAGGACATTCGAGACTGGCTCGCCGCCCAGGAGATCCGCCTATGACGCCCCGTCCGGCCCACAGAAAGGCAGGCCAGCGGTTACTGAAACTGCTCCAGGGACAGGCGCACGTGGTCTACCCACCCGTCCGACGCTTCAAAATCCGTACGGGGGCGGAGATCATGGCCCAGCCGTCGCCTGAGTACCAGGTGCAGGGAATTGTGCCGCGCGGCAGTTTCGTAGTGCTCTACGGCCCCCCGGGCACGATCAAGACTTTCGCCGCCCTGGCCATGGCCCTGCACATCACCAACGAGTCGAAGTGGCTGGGACACCCATGTCGTCGCGGCGTTGCACTTTACGTCGCGGCGGAGGGTCAGGGCGCGTTGGGGCTCCGGCTCAGGGCATGGGAACTCGGGCATCGCAAGCAGAGTGCCGAATCCCTCCTCGTCGTAACGGACCCGCCGAACCTGTTGTCGACCGATGATGTTGACGCCCTGCTGGCCGAACTGCGCGTTCTCAAGCAGAAACCCGACGTCATCATCTTCGACACCCTTGCACAGACTATGGTAGGCGGCGATGAGAACTCCGCGCGCGACATGGGCATGTATATAGCCGCTGCCAATCGCATCCGGGCCGAGTTCGGCTGCACGGTCGTTGCCGTCCACCACACCGGCAAGGACAAAGGGGCGGAACGCGGAAGTTCTGCACTTCGCGGCGCGGCTGACGTGATGATCAAAACATCGGCCGTCGGGCAACCTCGAAACCGCTTCGTCATCACCTGCGACAAGATGAAAGACGGCGCATCGTTCGATCGCATCTATGTCGGACTTGTTCCAGCCGACGTCGCTCCCGGGCAATCGTCATGCTACCTAGTCCGCGCAGAAGGCCCGCTGTACGCGGCCGACCCCAATCTAAGCCCGTCTGACAGACGAGCGATGGCCGCCCTCCGGAAAGGGGCCAAAGGGGCCGAGGCCGGTTGGGTGGCGCGGGACGCGTGGATCAAGTTAAGTGAGCTGAATGGATCGACCTTCAAACATGCCAGCGAACGCCTCGTAAAGGCGAAGCTGGTGGAGAGAAGCAAGGAGGGCAGGAAAACTCGGTACAGACCGGTGGACCGCAACAGGGGCCGGGGCTCGAAAGGGGCCGGAAATGGGCCGGCAGCTTCGCAGGCCCCTGGCCGAACCGAAGGCGAATAGGGGCCGGCCCAGCCCCCCCTCTTAGGGGGCTGGCCCCTATCGCCCGTCCGGCTCGCAAAGGCAGACGTCGGAGTTTCGTTTAGGAATTCGTTTGCAGCGGCGGCGCAGAACAAGAGTTCGGATGTGCCCGGCAATGCTCGCCCAGCACATTCGCTCACCCGCCACAAACCGCATTGAAGGAGAATCAGACATGATTGACACTCCAGTGATCGAAGACGGGCGCATCCTGATACCAGAATCAATTAGAATAGTGGACATCGCGTGGCCCTTGTTCGCATCGGCCTCCGACCCCACCGGTTGTTGTTACCTCCTGCTTTTCCCTGAAGCACGCGATGCATACGACCTGGAACCCAAACTTGTGGACGCCGCGCTCGCAAAAGCGTGCGAGGAACTGCTCCCGCGTCGCCCGGATCAACTGCCAGTGCTGGAAGACTGGATTCCGGAGCCGGAATGGAGCCGAACGGTGGAGATTCTCACGGCGCACCGGTTTCATACGGCGGTCCCGCTGGAGCTCCTCGACTGGTGGGATGCCCGGTTCCCAAGAAAGCAGTGAAAGCGACGTTCGGTTCCGCAACCCGGAGGTCGGAAACGCTAAGCCAAGCAGCCGAACGGGATTGCGCGATCGGGTTTTTGGCAGGGCGTGCCGGGGGCGTGGGGTGCCACCCCAGATACACTGACACCCCCGCCCCGGTCCGCGGGGCCATCGCCCGTGCGATCGAGCGTAAAGAGCTGCAGCGCAGCAGGTTAGGTGGATTCGGCCCGGTTCGAGCCTGCCACCTTTTGCTTTTTGCATCCGGATACGTTATAAAGTAGAGCTGGAATTCTCTGGCTTTGTTCCAGGAGCCCGGCTTTGGGAGTGACCGTCCGACAGAAGAGGAAAGGCCGCGGAGAACCCTGGTGGGTGTTCATCCATCAGGGCGGCCGGATCACTTCCAGGAAGGTCGGCGACAGGCGGGCCGCTGAGGCGGTGGCTTCCGCCCTGCGGCGCCACTTCGTGTCCGGGGACCTCAACCTGGACCCCTCCCA
>JAFGCA010000806.1 GCA_016932895.1 Sedimentisphaerales bacterium
CTTTTTCAAAAGCGTTTATAAGCGTCGTCCCGTAGTAGTAGTAGATAGATATAGCTCAATAGATCATGATCATAGATCAGGCGAGTTGCAGTGGAAAACTACTCTCACTGGTGAGAGCAGTTCAGCCATCCGCCTTGGCTTCCTCCTCGATCATCCGGCGGGATAGAGGCCCGCCAACCGGAAGCTCCCGCAGCCAATCCATCGTCTTGCACAACTTCCGCAAGATCTCATCGGTAGACTGTGACGGCGCCAGTTCCCACACTACTCGGTTCCGGGGCGCCATCTTTCACACCTTCGCTTTCCGAGACACAAGTTTTCCTGTCCTCCATTATTGATAGGCAGATCCGCAACATTTTTTCTGTTGCAGTCTTGCGGAGGCCCTGACTCACCTTCGCGAAGACGCCACGCACGGTGAGAAATGCCGAAGCATCCCCGGCCTGGAGCATGCAGCGTTTTCTTCTCCCCCTCCACCACTCAGTCGGTCTGTGGCCGAGCGGTCGACGACACCGGTCACGAGGCTATACCCCTGCGCATGCTTCGGGCAACCACGTCGAGGCCGATCTACTCCTGTCACCACAGCAGGCCTTGCCCCGATCTCCGGATGGAGCCGCTCCAGCCTCGCCGGTCGATCCATTCGTCCCGGCGCGGGCAGCCCGCGGCGACCCATTCCAGCAGCTCCAGTACGCTCCACCGCGGGGAATGGCCAAAGCCCAGACGGATAGGTGCAGGGAGCCGGTCGCTCCAGGCCAGTCGATGGACCTTTGAGACGGGGATATCCAGGAACGCTGACATGGCCTTCGCGTCAAGCAGCAACCGACCGCATTCAGCCAGGTAGTTTACCGATGGCTTGAGAATCACGGTACATACCCATTGCGGGCGGCGAGCCATATTATTCACCTTCCGCCACAGAGAAACGGTACCCGGTAGTCACGCATGGCAGTCTTCCTGATCCGTTGCCAGCGTTCGTCATTCGGGCACCCCTGCTCCACCCAGGCCAGCATTTCGGGGAGCGACCACCGCTTCAACATGTTGCCGATACCAACAGATCTTGGGACGGCTCCCGTCGATATATGCCGATACAGAGCGCGGTGCGAAATGCCGAGGAGGATAGCCAACGCTTTGCTGTCGATCAGCATCTGGCCCTCCCTGAGGTTCAGGTTGAGCCCGCGATGAGCGAGAACGGCCTCCGCCCTCCTCTGGTCCTCGGGCGTCAGAGCTACGCCTTTGTCTGCTGAGGAGCCGGGACCAGAGGCCGTCGGCGGGGCGACTCGCTCGGCAGCGAACGTTTCGCGGAGTCCCGCCAGGCTCTCGGCGACGGCCTTCTTCACGCTTTCGTCGATTGTCGCGGCCATATGATCAAAGAATGGCTGCATCAGAGAGAAGTCGGCATTGACCGCCAGCATCTTGCTGTGGGTTTGGGCCGAGCGAGTTTCAGCCGCCGTCATGGTAGAATCCTCCATCTCAGGGGTTCAGGATCTTGCGGATGCTCTCGACGCCGATGGCGAAGGCCAGGCCCTCAGTGCTGCCACCGGCGAGCTCCCAGTCGCACACGCCGATGACCTGCCCTTCGCGGTCGATGAGCGCCCCGCCGTACCAATCGAATCTCGGCGGGGCAGAGCAAACGGCGACTGAGACACAGGACTCTCTGCCAAGGTGGCTTTGGCAGCTTCGACGGACCTCCTGTGAGGAAGATCCCCAAGGCTCAGCGTGTTCACTCCATCTGCATCCCTTCGATGTTCGCCTCGTCCAGCGGCTCCTCGACGGCGTTCCGCAGCCAGTTGGGGTCGTATCCGGCGCTGGCCTGGCCCTCGACGCTGATGTTGATCTTCCCGCCGTCGGATTTGTCGGCGAGGTTGGCGATCGCGGGGAAAGACTTGAACACCTGATCCCGGTTGGCGGCAAAGCGAACACGAACCGCAGTGCGAACCGTTGCGCCTCCGCCGCCTCCGCCCGTGGGTTGCTGGCCATCTGTTGTCGACGCCGTGGCGGCACCTGTAGTCGCCGGGGTTGTGGTTGTGACGGCAGCGCCGCCTGTGGCGGTGGCTGGCTCCGCTGGGCTCGGCACGGCCGCCGGCACCATGAGGAACCCGCTGTCCAAATCCACCTCGTCCTCGCTCATCGTTCGGCCCAGGGCGACCTTCGCCAAGGCGACCTGATACTTGCCGTCAGCGCCGAGGGTGGGCGTTCCTGTCGTGTAGGCAAACGTGCTATCGCCGACACCCTCGGCAATGGCCCGCCTTAGCACGTCGGCCGATATGATCCGCGGCTTCTCCAGGACTTCGTAGAAGGAATCCAGGACATCGCTCAGCCGGACACCCAGGCGGACCGGCTCTCCGGGGTTCGCGGCTTCGCCCAGTTTCACTCGCTCCACCACCTTGGGAGCCTTCAACGTCGTATGGACTTTCTTTGTACCCACGACCGTCAGCAGCTCCATCACCCGCTCGTGCACCCCTGTAGCTTGCAGCGGCCTGCCGCCAACCTCGATCTTCTCCAGATCCAGGAGGCCGCCAGTGCCCGCGCGAGGAAGCCATACGGCAGGGTAGAGTTGGCGGAAGGCGGTTTCAGCGGCGGCCTCCTCGGTGCGTTTGCGTTCCTTCAGTTGGTCGGCCTGATCCTTGGTCAGCCGGTACTGGGTCTTCTTCAACTCCACGCGGTCGATGGCCATGAGGTACCGCACCGCTCGCCGAAGCGATTCCAGCGGCTTCTTGTCCGGCACAGCCAGGGCCACCCCGTTGCGGTACCGCCGGGGGGCGTCTCCGTATTTCGACAGCATCGCTTTCGCCGCATCGTCCTGCTGGCCGCCATTCCGTCCGGCGATTTCCAGCGGCATGTATCCGACCAGGAACCGCGGCTCCTTGTCCGGCAGATCCTGGCTCGTCGCCGGCCAGACCACGGCCTCGTTTCGCCCGGCCAGTCTGGCTTCGAGCATCTCCCTGATCCTGTCCCGGATGCTGTCCGGGTCACGGGCGACTTCCTGTTCGGCGTCCTCGATCAGCTTGGTGACGTTGGGGTCCTTCTTGAAACAGTACCGCAGGCCGTCAAAGTGCAGGTACAGGCATGAGTTCCGCAGATCGGACAGCACTGAGTTGGCCGTCAGGCTGTCCAGGTCGGGCCCGAGGCACGCGGTCAGCAGCTCCGTCTCTGTCACGCCCGGCGGCAGGACTTCGCTACCCTCTCCGCGCTTGAGTCCCCCGAAGGAGAAGGCCAGGATCGCCGTCGCCAGCCGCTGAGCCGGCCGCACGTTGGCCATCGCCGGCGTCTCCTTCGCCCACCGGTCGTCTATCCGCTTGGCCCGTGCGTTCGCCCCCGTAATGTCACTCTTGATCACCGGGTCATACGCCTGGGTCGGGTCCAGGTCCTTGAGCATGGCATTGCGGACATCGCCATCGGACAGATTGATGTCGCCGGGTCCCAGCATGGCCTTGGCCCCGCCGCCGGCCTTGAGTGCGTGCAGGCACGCGGCCAGGAACCGCAGGGCCCCCCGTGTGCGCTGGTACGCATCAATGCTGGTCCAGCGCGTATTCATCACGTCGATCAGCGACGGATGGAACGGATAGGCCGCCTCCAGACGCGAACGCATCTCGATCGCCTGCGACTCGGCATCCTGTCTGGCCGACTCGGTCTCGGCCCGTGCCCGCAGAAAGCCGCCGACGGCCTTGGTGTACTCCTTGGAGACCTCCTGGCCCGCATCGCTGGGCGGGTCCTCGGCAAGCAGCCGCCGCTTGACCACGGCCAGCACTTCATCGCCGGTCACCGGTTCGCGTACCTGATCCACGCGGCTAACCAAGGTGTCCAGGGTTTGCAGCAGCGCGATATTGCCCAGTGCCTGCCGCGCGCTCCACTGCAGAGAGTACACCATGACAGCGGTCTTGCTGTTGGCGACCTCCACGGTGAGGTTCTGCAGGAAGTTCAGGGCCAGCCGTTGGAGCGTGGAGTCGCCGAGGATCACTGACCCGGCCGACTCCATGTATTTGAGCACCTCGTCCAGAAGAAAAAGCACCGGGCGTCCCTCGGCCGCGATCATCGCCCTGATCTCGTCACCTTGCGGGCAGATGCGCTCACGGTCGTGCTTTTCGAAGACCTCGAACGCCTTCGGCCCGATCTGCCACGCCAGCCAGCCCCACATCGTGTTGACGGTTTTGCCCCTGTCGACCTCCTTGCCGCCGGCGGCCGTGAACTTCTCGCCATCAAAGACGGCCACCCGGACCTCTCCCGGATCGGCCAGCCCCTTGCAGGCGGGTATCTGGTTCAGGCTCTTGCGCGAGCGGGCAGCGTGCAACAGCGCTGCCAGGGTGTGCGACTTGCCGCCGCCGAACGGGCTGCGGAGCTTGAGCACACGGTCGTAGCTACCCTTGCCGGCCAGGCTCGCCAGCACTTCTTCCAGCAGCCTGCGCAGGTCGGTGGTGACATAGGTCGCAGCGTAGAAAGCATCAGGGTCGCGGTACACCTTGGGCGTGGCTTGGTCACCCGTGGCGATGGCTCCCAGGTCGATGGCGAAAACCGCCTCGGCTAGCGTGCCACTCTCCACGTCCGGATGCAGCCTGACCAGTTCGGTCCAGGGCTTCAGTGAGTGAACAGACATGGCATGCCTCGCAATCAACTCTTCGGCGCGAATACGGCGTGTGCGGCTAGTTCCTGAGCAATGAGTTTCTGGGCCGGCTTGTCTTCTGGCCAATCCAACACATGTGCATGATTCGGATTGCCTGTAATTGGGTTAGCACGGACGACGAGCATCTGGGCACGACATGCGGGGACGCCAATATCGGCGCGTCCGTAGAGCGTCTTCTCCCTCACCGTCGCTACAGCCTCACCGACCTCCCAAAGCTCTGCTTCCGCTGCCAATAGATGCCGTGTCACGGAAAGTTGGCGATCAGGCGGTGGCATGAACGCGTCAGCCTTTACCGTCTGGCCTTGTCGAATGTGACCTCTGAACAGAACGTATCGGGCCAGCGTCTCGTCTTGCCCAACCTCTGGCACGTTGGCGGGATCGATCATGCCCCGTACACTCGTCGAATAAGGTCCAGGACCGACTCAGGGACTTCACCGAAGAATGCCTCGGTACCATACACACGATTCGGGCCAAGCAGGGCGGCATAATGAAGATTCCCGTCCGGAGCAACACTGACCGATAGCGTGCGCCTTGTACTCCTATGCCACTCCAGAGTCAGGCATCCGTCTGGCTCCGCACCAATCGACGGACCCGGATAGCCCAAGGGGAATGATTCGAGCAGTACATAGGTGTTTCGCAGTGTGTCGTTGTCCACGGGCAGCGAATCAAAGCCGTCCCAGTTCGCCCTGCGGCATTCTTCCCAGACTGTTCCCAACTCCTCATGTAACGCGCCGCCAACTCCCAAGCTTCTGGACTTCTGCAAGTGCCAGCGCCCCTTTTGCGTGGCGTCCCTCACGTACCGTGCTGCATCGCTGAATCCTGGTGTGCGCACTCCAATGTTCATGGCGTCCTTCCTTGAAAGAGTGTAACGGCCTTCTTTGACAAGAGGTTGAAAAACGCCTTGTTCTTCAGCCAGTGCATCTGTGTCAAAAACTCCTGTAAGACTCTATCGTCACATAGTAAAGCCTGTGTCGTGCCAACGTCGATGTCCAGGATCAATCCCAGCTCTTGCGTCTGCGGTGGAGCGGGCGCCTGTACCGTCTGCACAACATTGACCTGGAAAGGATGGCCTGGAACGTCGTGAAGGCTCTGGTAGAAGAACTGGCCGACCGGTAGGCCCAGCGGTTCCAGACACTTGGGCGGCCGGGCTAGGTACTTCCGCACCTCGGTGAGATCCTCAAGTCTGATTCGATTGATGAACCGCACGCCAAGGCGCTGCACCTCCGTAGGCTCAGCCAACTCAACGAAGATCCTCCACAGCCGCTGGCCCTCCGCGGCAAAAACGTTCCACTCCTCATACGGAGTCAATCGGCTAAAGGCTACCCCGTCACGTGTGAACTGGACGATGTGCCGTTTGTCTTCTGAGGTAAGCCGAAACCCTTGCCAGATCTGACGCTGGATCTGGCTAGCGGAACCGCCTGCAAACTGGGATTCTACCTCCAACTGATGCTGGGGGCGGCAGTCCGGATAACCAGGCAACCGCTCAACCAGCTGTTGGCGTAGCACCTCGGATTGAAACACCTTGCCCGCTCTCGCTCGCCAGTGGATGACTGCTTCAACGATAGGCGCGGCGGCCAAGTGCGAGAAAGTCTCGTTCAAATCAAGCTGGAAAATCCGTTCCTGCTTCATCGCCACCCTTTATACTAACTCTGCCTATACAGGTTCGCAATCATTTGAAATCCAGTCGCTTTTGGCCGGCTTTTCGGTCGGCCAGTTCCTCCTTTGATTCGATTGCGCTATCAATCACCGACCGCCAGTTGGCCAGCAGCTTGCCGAGTGCAGCCTGCTCTGCCGGAGTGGTGCTCACGAGTTTGGCGGCCTCTTCCTCGCTCTTGCCGCTCAGGGCTGCGCCGGCCAGGGCCTGAGCCAGCACACGCAGGCGTTCCCGGTCCGGCCGGGCTTCGTCGAGGAACTCGTTGAGCTTACGGGGGCTGTTCTCCAGCAGCCAGAGGATGCGGTGCAGCGCGTCGATCAGCGGCGCGGGCCTTCCCGTATCGTCGGATAGCCCGAGATTCGCATCCTTGCCGCGCTCGGTGAAGGCGCGGGCTCGATACTTGGCCTTCTTCTTCTCCACTAGGGCATCCTTGCCGGTGCTTAGCCCCAGCGGGCCGTCGAGTTCGACGTGTGTCCCGTTGGCGAAGACGATGGCCTCGCCGGCGTCAAGTTCGGCCGTCTTGTAGACGAACCGCCAGAGCACGTAGAACCGGCTGGCGTTGTCCACCGTCGAGACGTTGCCACCCGCTGTCCCTGATAGCTTGCCCAGCATCGCATCCAGGACCACGCCCTCGACCTCAGCCAGGAACTTCTCGGCCGGCACCTCCTCGCCGTTGGCGTACTCGACTTTCTCGTACTTGGTGAACGCTCGCAGTCCCGCCCCGACGCAGGCGATCACCAGGTCCGCCCCGGCGATGCCCATATCCCACAGCGTCTCCACACGCTCCCGCACGATCTGCTGCAACTCGGGCTGGACATCGTCTTCGTAGTTGCCGACGCCAGCACCAGCAGGACGCTTGCGCCCCACCAGGAGAATACTCGACGCAAGTGCCGCAGAGTCCATTGCCACCATCCGTGAGGTGTTTTCGGTATCCAGCGGCCAAGCCTCAACCACGACGAAACCTGCTCGTCGAAGTGCATCGACCAGCGTGGACCAACCCAGCGTGGTCTTGTGGGCGTACACCACCGCCAACGTCCCTCCTGGCTTGAGCGCCCTATGTGCCTCAGCCAACGATCGCGCCATCATGTCTTCGTAGAAAACAACGGCCTTCTTCTTGTCCCCGGCGTGTCGTGCTGCATCTGCCACTACTTCTTGTTTTTTGGGCGTACCAGCGCTGCCAAAGTGGTCCGGGAATAGGTGGCCGACTGTCCTCTTCAACCAGACGTAAAAGAAATCAGAAATATTGGCGTAGAAGACATTGTCGTAATACGGGGGGTCAGTGACAACAGAGTCGATCGTCTGCGAGCCGACTGGGTTTGCCGTTGCGGAACCGCGCCACACAGTCGGTGTCGATTTCGCCACGTCAACAAGGGCATCAAGCTCGTCAGAGACTGTCGTCGCGCAAGTACTCCAGCTTGCAGCTGGGCCGTAGAAAGGATTCGTTTCGGCGAAGTCCCATACCATTGGCAGGGCCTGACGGGCAAATACGTGCTTCACTCCTCTGCCACCATCGTAGAACCAGGTGCATAGTGAACATGAGAAATTCGCGAGTCGGCTCACCACGAGGCCCAAACTCGCACCTAAGGATATTGAGTGCCCCTTGCTTACTAGGGAGAACTCAGGATCAGGAGAGTGTACAGTCGCCGTAAACGTGAGCAGGCTGAGCATCTGGCGGGGGCTGAACAGATCACCGAACGTGTTCATTCCATAGTGCAGTACAGCCATTTGATTACCACCAGTGCGCACACACGGTTCATCAGGTACTGTCATAGCAGTGCGCTGGCACAAGTCGGTGGTGCGACAGCGGATGGCGTCGTCATCGGGCGACAGCAAAGTGGGCAGATCATCGGTGGCGAGATACACCTTGCCCTGTCGACCAAGTCGGGTACAGACAACAGCCATCGGCTGCGTGCCCATGCGTGTGGCGCAGCCCTCAGACTTCACATAATCGATGTCGGCCACGGTGCCACAGAACGGGCAGGTTGCATTCCCCCCCTTTGAAAAGGCGGCGGGGTCAAAGCCTAAGCCGGACTCCGTTTCGCTCTCGACGACTTCGAATCTCACCCGCTTGGCCTTCTGTGGGGCGTGCATTTGAAGGGCGACGTTTCGCTTGGCCTTCTTGCAGAGCCACGTTTGGCGGACCAACGGCACGGTCGCCCCGCAGGCCGGGTTCTTGCATCGCACCGTGCGGGTCCAGAGGTAGGCAACGGGCTGGAGGAAACCGGGGGGCAGCATGACTCTCACGCCAGCACCCTCGCCGTCCTCATCATCGTCGTCCCCGTACATCGTTGCCTGCTTGCCAGCAGTCGGAGACACGTCCTCTACGTTCACGCTGCGTTTGGGCTTGCCGGGTTTGGTCACCTTCCACTCCCCGGTCGTGCGGTCGAAGGCGATCTCCGGCGGTGTAGCCCATACGGCCGGGTCGGGGATCGGCGGGTACAGGTCGCCGATCTCCTTGCGGACGCGGTCGAGGACCCAGTGGCCCCAGTAGCGGACCTCCGCGGCCAAGCCGCCCCACGTGGGGTGACCATCCGGCCCTTTGGGTCCAGTCATTCCCCTGACATTGGGGTCGGGCTTGCCGTACTTCTGCGGGTAGACCAGCGTGCACAGCTCGATGATGTGGGCGACGGGGTTGAGATCCAGCGCGTAGGCCTCGCAGCCAAGCCGAAGGGCCTCCAGCGGGATCGCGCCGCCACCGGCGAACATGTCGAGCACCCGCGGCCGGGGCGCGCGGCCGGCAACGATGTCGTCATACGTGACCTTGTCGCCCTTGAACTTGAACTCGTCGACCCAGGCGGGAGGCTTGCCGGTCTTCCTGGCCTCGGCCAGTTCGGCGGTCAGGCGATCGGGGTGGGCCTCAAGGATGTGTTGCTGGGCGTCGGCGATGGCCTGCTCGGTTTCACGCTTGATCTTGATGTCTTCGGGTTTGGTCGGGTCGGTCTTGGGGTAGCGGCAGAGCTTGGTCACGAACTCCTTGGCGGCCTTGCGATTGAGCCCCTTCTTCTTGCCGTTGGCGACCCTTTCCGCCTTGGCGGCGTCGGCCGGCGGGTCCTTCACGTCCACGTCCTTGACCCACCGGTCGGCCGGCACCAGCGCGCCGTACACCGCCGCCCGGCAAGCCACCAGCGGCCGTCTCGCCCACCACAGGTGCAGCGTGGAGATATGCCCCTTGCGAACCGACTTCTCCCGCGAAGCCTCCGCACTGATAGCCTCGATGGGGAGGTAATCCTCGATCAGTCGTAGATCGTTGGTCATAAGTTATTCACCTGATTCACAATGGCCGTCGCTTCCATTGAGGTCATGCCCGAGTTTCGCCAAACGGTCGTTAACCCCATTTCACTGACGAACTGTGAGCGAGCCAAAGACGCCTTCGGCTTCTGGACCAACGCCAACGCTGTCGCGCCCGTGCGCTCTTGCGTGCGGGACACGATACAGCACGCCTTGGCCCGGGTGACGGAGACGTAGAATAGACGCCGCTGCTCCACAAGTAAGCCCGTAGCGTTCAGGGCCTTGAACGACGGCATGATGCCCTGCTCCGCCGACGGGATGAAAACGACGCTGCCGCTGAGCCCCTTAGCCCCGTGCATCGTCAGTACACGGATCTTCTTTGGTGAGCCAGCCGCGGCTTGCGGCGGTGGTGCAGGCTGTTGGCTGGCCCCGATACGTGTTACTACCGCAGTCAGGATCACCTCTTGCTCCGCCTCGGTGTCAGCCGCTAGGAACGCCAGCAGCTCCTCAAGCATCATCTCCGGCGGCAGGGCATTGGCCAGAGCCGTCCAAATCTCGATGTGCTGAACGGCATTCTGGCCTGCGGCGAACACTTGGGTGGAGAGAAGCGTGGCCACATCGTTCGTTCTTGCCGCCACGGTATCGGCGAGGTTCCAGCCGGCAATGCCCTGAACTACCGCCATAACGCGTTGCACAGCGGCGGCTGGCCGCTTCGTGAGCCAAGCGGGCGGTGTTCCCAGGTGGAACAGATCTCGATAGTTCTGATTGTTCTGGAGGCAGGCGTCCCCGACCCCTTTGGCGGTTTTAGCACCGACCCCGGAGAGCAGTTGTAGCAGGTCTCTGTACGCCAGATAGTCGTGGTCCCCAGAGGCTATGTCCTGAAGTATACGCAGGATGGAGTAGATAGCGCGGATGCTCTCGTGGTCGTCAACGAATCCGGCACCGCGCGGTGGTTCATACGGCAGGTTCCGGTTCTTCAGCTCTTGCTCAAGCAGGGGCAGTTGGACCCGACGGTTACAGATCAGGATGACGATCTCATCCTCACGCTCAGCCATACCGACGTTCACCAGGGCCTGACACGACTCGGCGACGGCTTGGGCCTCCGCTAAGGGCGAAAGGAAAGCCCACTCAAGCACTTGCCCAGGCACGGGCGGGTCGGAGGCCGCGTACACGGACGCCACCGATTTGGGTATACGATTCGGATTGTGCTCGATCAAGTGCGTCGAGGCATCCAGGATCGCCGGTGTGCATCGGAAGCAGTCCGTGAGTATGTGCGTAGACGCCCCGGTATACGTCGAAGCGAACTGCACGATTCCGTCAGGATTCGCGTGTCGGAATGAGTAGATGCTTTGGTCGTCGTCGCCGGCCACGAACAAGACAGTGTTCCCAGAGCATAGCAGGCGTACGAACTCCTGGTCGCAGGCATTGAGATCCTGGAATTCGTCCACTATCAGGTGATCGATCGCGGGCAGTTGGGTCGGCATCAACGCGTTCTGCTGCAGGGCCCTGACGCACCTGTGGATCACCTCGCCGGGCAACACGCAGCTATACAGGTGGGTTCGTGTGCTGTGGAAACTCGTAAAGCCTGCGACCTCGGCTTGCGTGATCTGTGCCTGGGCGATTGCTGCAGGGCTCAGCGTTTGCCACTCCGCGTCGTGCCCAAGGCGAATCTCGGTGGCTCGGCTTGGCTTACATCCCAGGTGGCCTGCAAGTTCCTGGTCGTAGATGCACCTCTGCTCCCACGAGTCCAGCATGATCGGCGTGCTCGGGTAGGCCGTCAACAGATTGGCCCGTCGCAGTATCCGCAGAGCCAGCGAGTGCATCGTGGAGACCCAAACATCCTTGGCAAACCCGGCACACGGTTGGTTTGCGCAAGCGGCCTGAATTCTCTGCTTCAGCTCAGTGCAAGTCGCGCGCGTGAACGAGATAACATAGATCCGGTCGGCGAGGACACCAGTGTTGAGCAGGTGGACGACCCGTTTTTCAATGGTTTTGGACTTGCCAGTGCCAGGGCCAGCCAGGAGACACACTCGCGGCATAGCATCTTGCGCGGCGCCTGACTGTTGCTGATCAGCGTGCATCTTCTGTGCAGGCGTAATGGGCATAGGGGGCTCCGGCGCTAACCACTTGCGGCAGTGATCGCCGCGCATGAGACCACAAACATTCGAGCCATCACGATCTCCTTCTTCGCGTGGTCCAGCTTCTCTGCGGGGTTCTGAATCCGAATTAGTTCGCGGTCGTCCTCCAGGGGATTCCAGACCACGTACAGCCAGTAGGTCGGGCCAAGCTGCTGAGCCTTGTACCACTCGTTGGTCGTGAGCTGGATGTCGTTGCCGCGGGTGTAGCCCTTGACCTCAATGCGGCGGACATCGATCGTGCCGGTGGTCGGGTCGGTGACTCGGTGGGCCCGGATGTCAAAGCCGATCCTCTCGTTGCCGACCCGCTGGATGTTCTCTCGCGGGAAGCCCTCGGCCATCAGATGCTCGATAACCACTTCCTCAGCCCGCAGTTCCTTCTTTCTTCGCAGGTCTACGTCGCCCTCGCGAGCCAGGGCCCCGAGCTGTGCGGCCACGTCACCCTCAGGCGTCAGCACCACGGCCGTGGCCAGGTGCCGTACGGGGCCGGTGCGGGCGACCCCGAGGCGGTCCAGGCCGGCCAGCCGCTCCTTCTTGCTGCGCTCCAGGTCGCTCAGATACCGCTTGGCCTCGTCGGCGGCCAGTTTGTACTCCGGCCTCGTGCTCAGCTCGCCCATGAGGGCCATGTAGCGTTCCTGAGCTTTGTTGATCCGCGTCTTGAACGAGCGTTCGAGGTAATCGCGGACCACGGCGGCAAACTGCTCGCGCTCCTGCTGGCAGCGCAGGCGGACTTCGAGCTGGTAGGTGCTCTTCAGGTGGTCGGCCGCCGGCTGCGGATCGATGAGCTCGACCTGGCCCCACTTCTGTGGGTGCGGCGGCAGGTCGATGAGCACGTCGGCGGGCACGACCTCAAACTGGCCGGCCTCCTCGCGGACGGCGACCACCTCGCCATAGAGGGGCGTGTCGTCGCCGCGGCTGTCCTTGCCCTTCACGCTGATCTCGAAGAAGTGCAGGCGGTACGGGGCGGCGGCCTGAGGGTCGGTGAACAGCGCGGTCGCACCGGCAGCGTGGCTCAGGGCGTCGTTGAGTTTCTCGTCGACGACGGCATACAGCGGGTGGCCCGGGCCCAACAGGACCGCGTCCACGTGCTGATCCTGCTCCAGCACCTCCTTGTGGAAGGTGATCTTGCGGTACTCGGTCTCAGGCTTGCCCAGCTTCTGGACGGCGGCGAGGCGTTCGGATCGCAGATCGGCCGGGACGTGCTCCAGACGCCAGAGGCCGTCGGCCCGCGGTTCGATGCGCAGGCCGATCCGCTTGGCCGCCTCGATGAACTGCCCCTCCACGTACTTGGGCATCAGTCTGCGTTCCTCGATCTCCAGGTTTCGCTCCTGGAAGCCCGAGAAATCGACATGGGCGCGGGCCAGGGCGATGCCGGTGGCCCGTTCGTACTGCTTGAGGCGGTCGGGATCGATGCGGTCGATCTGGTCGAGGTAGTCGTCGAGACGCCGGGGGTCGACCGCGGCCTCACGGAGCATCTCGGGGAGGTTGACGTCGTTGAGGCTGAGCACTTCGCCGATTACATCGAAGACGCGGCCGGCAAGGGACGCCTTCATGGCCTCCAGCTTTTCGAGCAGGCGTTGGAGGATCCGGCCTTCGACAATCGCATCGCCGTTGTCCCCCTCGGTGGCCACGAAGTTGAACGCGTAGCAGTCGTCACGCTGCCCGATGCGGTGGATCCGGCCGAGGCGCTGTTCCAGTCGCGTCGGGTTCCAGGGCATGTCGTAATTGAGCATGAGGTGGCAGAACTGGAGGTTAATGCCCTCGCCGGCGGCCTCCGTCGCGACGCAAACCTGGGCCTGAGTCCGGAACTGCTCCTGGGCACGCTTGCGCTCGTGGGGGTTCATGCCGCCGTGGATCTCGCAGGTCGTGTAAGCCCAGCGGGTCAGGTGCTCCTTGACGTAGTTGAGGGTGTCGCGGTGCTCGGTGAATACGAGGAGCTTGCCACGACCGTCCTTGAGTTCGGCGAAGGTGGCGCGGGCCAGGCACTCCTTGAGGGCCTTGAGCTTGGAATCGCTGGCGGCCTCGCGAACCTTACGGGCTTGCTCCACCAAGTCTTTGAGGGCCGCGATTTCCGCGCGGAGCTGGTCGAGTTCGACCGCGGCCGAGAACTCGTCGATCAGCACGTCTTTGTCGGCGTCGTCGAGGTCGTCGTCTTCCTGCTCGACGTCCACCAGCCGGCCCTGTAGTTGGGCGAGTTTCCGGCTTCGCTGAGCGGGCGGCAAGGCTTCGAGTTCGTCCAGAAGCCCACGCTGCTTGTCGAGGCGGCGTTTGAGCGATTCGTGGATGGCACATGCCGAGGAGGCCAGGCGCCGCTGCAGCACTGTCCGGGCCAGGGCGGCGGAGGTCTTACGCTGGCCCTGCTGCTGGGGGATGAACTCATTGATGTAGCCGGTGACGGCCTTGTAGAGGGCGAATTCGTCGGCGTTGAGCGTGAATGGCACGGTGACGGCGTGGCGGTCGGGAAAGAGCCGCTGGCCGTCCATGTCCCTCAAGTCCTCCTTGAGCCGGCGAAGCATCCAGGGGCAGTCGCCGCCGAGGCGAAAGATGTCGCCACGGAGGTCGGCGGCCTGGTCGCCCAAGCGATGCGGCTCGCCAAAGAGGTCTGGATCGATCAGGCGGAGAAAGTGGGCAAACTTGTCTTCATCGCCGTGGTGCGGCGTGGCGGTCATCAGCAGGACATGCTCGGCCTGCTGGGAGAGCTTGGCGGCCAGCTCGTAACGCTTGGTGGGCTCGACCTGGGGACCGCGGCCGGCGCCGCCGCTCTTGGTGCGCGCCGAGCACTTGTGAGCTTCGTCGATGATGACGAGGCTCCATCGCTGCTGCCAGACGCGTTCGCGAACGTCGGCCTGCTTGGCATAGTCGATTGAGGCGACGACCTGGGTGTTGCGGCTCCAGGGGTTGGCAAGCTGCTGCTGGTCGACGGCCGCGAAGATGATGTCAAAAGTCTCGCCGAACCACCGCTGCATCTCATCCTGCCACTGGATCGTGAGCGGCGCCGGGCAGAGGATGAGCACGCGCTCGATGGCCTCGCGGAGCTTCATCTCCTTGATGAGCAGGCCGGCCATGATGGTCTTGCCGGCGCCGGGGTCGTCGGCCAGCAGGAACCGCAGACACGGTTGGGGGAGCATCTTCTGGTAGACGGCTTCGATCTGGTGCGGAAGCGTGCGGATGCCCGAGAGGCTGACGGCAAACTGGCGATCGTGGGCGTAGGCAAGGCGGATGCGTGCAGATTCAACGAGGAGCTGCAGATCGGTCGGTTCAACCAGCCGGAGCATCTGTTGTGGGCTGGCGGCCTTCTGGACCAGGGTTGCCGCCTCATCGACGGAGATGACCACCTCCTCCAGACTGCCATCGTGCAGACGGACTCGGCATTCGTACCCCTTCCCCAGCGGTCGCACCGACTCCAGGGCAACAGGCTCCGAGAAATGGCCCGGCAGCCGAATGCGTTGCCCAATTGGAAAGTCGGTCGTCGTCATCTGTCCTGCTGTCCCCGTTCTCTACGGCCTCTCGTGTTATTCAGCGGGCCATCGGTTGATCACTCCCCCCTGCAGACGCCGGCAATGGTGCATCTCCGGGCCGCTGACGATGATCCGACGGTCTATGGCCGTGACATATTCGTCGGGGCGGCGCGAGCCGGGTCCCCGCCCGCGGGCCAGAAGCCCGGGAACGACAGAACGTCGGTAGGTATCCGCTTCGTTCGGCATCAACTACTGCTCTGGTCGCCGTCTGTGCGGTTAGATGAGTTTCGCTGTCACATCACGCCAAGCGTGTCGGGGGACAGAGTTTCCCTGAACCGTACCCAGAGGGACCCTGCCCTTCGACCCCCATAAAGTACATCAAGACGCCCTGAAGTGCCAGCGGGAGAAGCTTTAGCGACCCGCAAACCCGTCCGTGAGGGGCACGCCCACTCAGAGGCGCGGGGGCAGGCGCCGGCAGTCGACCAGCCTCAGACTGGGCAGCGAAGACTCCGCATCTCGCGCTTGTACCTGCTCATCCGAGTGTCTGTGCCTGGACCACGCACAACAAGAAAGACGGTCCGGTTCTTGCCCCCTCCCTCTTTGATTAGCCCTAGTGCCTCCAAGTGTACTCGCCGTTACCACCGTTCAACACTATGCCGGTTCGCTCGACTAAGGTTGACGGCTTTAGCGGTCTAAGTTGGGTTTGCGGCAGTCGGGTCTTGTCCGAGATCCAAGATTCCCATGGCCTTGCGGCTCCGATTCGCCGAACGGAGCAACGTCTGCCGGGAGCGCTACGGAGCCTGGTCGGCAGCGCACCAGGGAAAGCGCAGCCTTGCCCGTCACCCCCTCCCCGTGACACAAAAACCTTATATCCCAGGCCTCGCGAAGGCCCCGCGAGGTGATCAAAACATGGGAAGGCCTTTTAAGTGCAAGTACTGTCGCGGGACCCGCACACGTTCGAAGGGGACTCGGGCCACTGCTGCGGGGCCGCGGCGA
>JAFGCA010000807.1 GCA_016932895.1 Sedimentisphaerales bacterium
GAGGGGGACCGGAGCCTGCTGTGGCGAGTGGCGGGGAGCAGTCGGGACGGAGAGGTGAGTTCGGAGGTGGGGACGTTGAGTTGGCAGGAGCCGACGATGACGGCCTTGGGGCCCGAGGATGGAGCGGTGGCGGGGGAAGGTGCGGACCTGGTGTTTACGTTCGAGGCGCCGGTGGTGTGTTTACGGCCGATGGTTGTGATCAGCGGTGCGGGAGATTTTGGCGATCGCAGGCAGTGTTATCGCGTGCCGGCCAAGCGCGGCGAGATGCAGGCGTTGCTGCCGGCGAAGCGGATGGCGGCGTTGTTGAAGAAAGACGATGGTGATGGTGTGTTCTACTGGCGGGTGGAGGACGTGGGGGCGAAGCGGACGGGCGTGGCGGCGTCGGAGGTAAGGAGCTTCGCGCTAGCGCCGTAATCAATTTGCATATACGATGCGCAGAGAACGCTCGGGTTGATCGATGCCCGAGCGTTTTTTTATGGAGTGAAAGACCGTTATCAGGTTGAGGATTTTTCGAAGCGGAAGGCGTGGTGGTCGGCGGTGAGGGTGATGGTGTCGCCGTCGGTGAAGTGGCCTTCGAGGATTTGTCTGGCGAGGGGGTTTTCGATTCGCTGTTGGATGGCGCGTTTGAGGGGGCGGGCGCCGTAGGTGGGGTCGTAGCCTTCTGCCATGAGGAGGTCTTTGGCGGCGTCGGTGACGTCGAGGCCCATGTCGCGGTCGCGGAGGCGATTGGCGAGATAACGCAGTTGGATGTCGATGATCTGTCGGAGGGTATCCTTGGTGAGGGGGTGGAAGACGATGACCTCGTCGACACGGTTGAGGAACTCGGGGCGGAAGACCTGTTTGAGGGCTTCTTTGACGTGAGCTTCGATTTCCCAGTCGGCGCCTTGTCGGGCGGCGAGTTCCTGGATGCTGGCGGAGGCGATGTTGGAGGTCATGATGACGACGGTGTTTCGGAAGTCAACGGTTCGGCCGTGGCCGTCGGTGAGTCGGCCGTCGTCGAGGACCTGGAGGAGGACGTTGAAGACGTCGCGGTGGGCTTTTTCGATTTCGTCGAGCAGGAGGACGGAGTAGGGGCGGCGTCGGACGGCTTCGGTGAGTCGGCCGCCTTCTTCGTATCCGACGTAGCCGGGCGGCGCGCCGATCATGCGGGCGACGCTGTGCTGTTCCATGAATTCGGACATGTCGAGTCGGATCATGGCGTTTTCATCGTTGAAGAGGAAGTCGGCGAGGCTTCGAGCGAGCTCGGTTTTTCCGACGCCGGTGGGGCCGAGGAAGATGAAGGAGCCGATGGGTCGGTTGGGGTCCCCGAGGCCTGCGCGGGCGCGACGGATAGCGTCGCTGACGGCGCGGACGGCGTCGTCCTGGCCGACGAGGCGCTGGCGGATGGCGTCTTCCATGTGCAGGAGTTTCTCGCGTTCGGCGGAGAGGAGCCTGCTGACGGGGATATTGGTCCACTTGGAGACGACTTCGGCGATGTCGTCGGGGGTGACTTCCTCCTTGACGAGGCGGTCGGAGGATTGAGCCTCCTGGGCGTCGCGGGCTTCTTTTTCTTCGAGCTGTCTTTCGAGCTCAGCGATCTCGCCATAGCGCAGGCGGGCGGCGGATTCGAGGTCGCCGCGTCGCTGGGCGTCTTCGAAGCGGGTGCGGGCGTCGTCGATCTTCTCATGGAGGGCCTTGATCTCACGGAGCAGGCCGGTCTCGCTTTCCCATCGTGCGCCGAGTTCGCGGTCCTTTTCCTGGAGGTCGGCGATCTGCTCGTCAACGCGCTTGAGCTGTTGTTGGGAGCCGGGGTCGGTTTCCTTCTTGAGGGCTTCGTGTTCGATCTGAAGCTGCATGAGTTTGCGACGAATTTCATCCAGTTCAGCGGGCAGGCTGTCGTTTTCGATGCGGAGTCGGGAGGCGGCTTCGTCGATGAGGTCGATGGCTTTGTCGGGCAGAAAGCGGTCGGTGATGTAGCGATTGCTCATCGTTGCGGCGGCGACGAGGGCGGCGTCGGTGATGCGCACGCCGTGGTGGGTGTCGTAGCGAGGCTTAAGGCCGCGGAGGATGGCGATGGTGTCTTCGACGGAAGGCTCGGCGACCTTGATGGGTTGGAAACGTCGTTCGAGTGCGGCGTCTTTTTCGATGTATTTACGGTATTCGTCGAGGGTGGTCGCGCCGATGCAGCGGAGTTGGCCTCTTGCGAGGGCGGGCTTGAGGAGGTTGCCGGCGTCGACGGCGCCTTCAGCTTTTCCTGCGCCGACGACGAGGTGGAGTTCGTCGATGAAGAGGATGACACGGCCGTCGCTTTCGGTGACTTCCTTGAGGACGGCCTTGAGGCGATCTTCAAACTCGCCGCGATATTTGGAGCCGGCGACAAGTGCGCCCATGTCGAGTGCGATGATCTCTTTGTCCTTGAGGCCTGCCGGGACGTCGCCGTTGACGATGCGTTGGGCGAGGCCTTCGATGATGGCGGTCTTTCCGACGCCGGCCTCGCCGATAAGGACGGGGTTGTTCTTGGTGCGTCGGCTGAGCACCTGCATGCAGCGGCGGATTTCGTCGTCGCGGCCGATGACGGGGTCGAGTTTTCCGGTGCGGGCGAGCTCGTTGAGGTCGATGCCGAATCGCTGGAGCGCCTGGTACTTGTCTTCGGGGTTCTGATCGACGACGCGTTGGCCGCCGCGAATCTCCGTGATGGCGGCGCGGAGGTCATCGAGTTTGACGCCGTTGACGGAGAGGATTTCTTTTGCGGTGCTTTTTTCCTGGGCCAAGGCGAGCAGGAGGTGCTCGGTGCTGACGTACTGGTCCTTCATGGCCTGGGCTTCTTTGGCGGCAAGGTTGAGGACCTGAGTGAGGGCGGGGTCGGCGGCGAGTTGGGTCTGGCCGGCCACTTTGGGTAAACGTGCGAGTTCGCTTTCGGCCATGGATTGGAGACGCTGGGGGTTGCACCCGACCTTCTGGAGGACGGAGGCGACGATGCCGGCATCGGCGTCGCTGAGCAGGCCGGCCAGCAGGTGCAGGGCGGACAGGGTAGCGTGCTCGGAATTTCGGGCGATTTCCTGCGCGGTCGCGAGGGCTTCCTGGGCTTTCACGGTGAATTTGTCAAAACGCATTGCAGCCTCCAGTGTGCCGTAACAGCATAATTTGCAAGCAGTTATGATCTTTCATCTCTTGTGGCGACGTTCCCCTTGGTCATCTGGACTTGTCGCAAAGCGTGTGCCAGGAGGTCTTGGGAGAATCGCAAGTGGTTTTGAAGAAGAGAGTTATGGTTATTTTTCGGTTGTGGAGCGGGTAGGGATGCGTGGGGATGGCCCTGCCACAATGACAGGGGGCCGGCGCGCGGGCGACGGGCAGTGATCCTGGCAGGGATCGAGTGTGCCCTGTCAGTCTGGCAAGGCCCGGCGGGCGGCTCCAGCCAGTGTGGCAGTGGCGTCCGAGACACTCGCGAAGATTATGGCAGATCGTGTCTAATTGTAAGCGCTGTAGTGGCAATGGGTTACCTGATCTCTGGTCCAGCCAGAATCCCTATGGCACTGGATTTGCTAGTTGTGTATCCGCCGGCAGCGTGGGGCCGGGGTGTGTCCGCCCGCGCGATCGTGGCTGGCGAACAAGACAGGAAGCATGACAGGAGAGGGGCAGGATTTCTGCCCGGGACGCAGGTAAGGAGAGCGACACATGGCAGCAAAGGATCTCACCTTTGACGCGACGGCCCGCGAGAAGTTGTTGGCGGGCGCAGGGAAACTGGCCTCGGCGGTGAAAAGCACGCTGGGCCCGCGTGGGCGCAACGTGGTATTGGACAAGAGTTGGGGCGGCCCGACGGTCACGAAAGACGGCGTGACGGTGGCGGAGGAGATCGAGCTTCGGGACAAGGTGGAGAACCTTGGGGCGAAGCTGATCCGTGAGGCGGCGAGCAAGACGTCGGACGTGGCCGGCGACGGCACGACGACGGCGACGGTGCTCGCCGAGGCGATCTTCCGTGAGTCGCTGCGGCACATCGCCGCGGGGGCGGACGCGATGGCGCTGAACCGCGGGATCAAGGTGGCTGTGGACGCCGTGATCGCGCAGCTCGGGACGATGAGCAAGCCCATCGACATCACGAGCAAGGACGACATTGTTCACATCGCATCGATCAGCGCGAACAATGACCGGACGATCGGCCAGACCATGGCGGAGGCGTTCGAGAAGGTGGGCAAGGACGGGGTGATTACGGTCGAGGAAAGCAAGGGGATCGAGACGTACGTGGATGTGGTCGAGGGGATGCAGTTCGATCGGGGGTACATGTCGCCGAATTTTGTGACGGATCAGGACAACATGACCTGCGAGATGGACAATCCCTTGATCCTGGTGCATGAGGAGAAGCTCAGTTCCATTCAGAAACTGATCCCGCTATTGGAGCAGGTGGCGCAATCGAAGCGGCCGCTGTTGATCATCGCCGAGGATGTTGAGAACGAGACGCTGGCGACGCTGGTGGTGAACAAGCTTCGGGGCGTGTTGCAGTGTTGTGCGGTGAAGGCGCCGGGCTATGGCGATCGGCGCAAGGCGATGCTGGAAGATATTGCGATTCTGACGGGCGCGAAGCCGCTGTTCAAGGACCTGGGCGTGGACCTGGAAAGCATTACCCTGGCGGACATGGGTACGGCGGCGAAGGTGACGCTCGACAACGACACGACGACGATCATTCAGGGCGCCGGCGATCACAAGGGCATTCAGGGGCGGATACAGCAGATTCGCAATGAGATTGAAGCGACGACGAGCGATTACGATCGCGAGAAGCTGCAAGAACGGCTGGCGAAGCTGGCCGGCGGTGTGGCGCAGATCAACGTCGGCGCCGCGACCGAGGTGGAGATGAAGGAAAAGAA
>JAFGCA010000808.1 GCA_016932895.1 Sedimentisphaerales bacterium
CAGGCGCACGCCGACCCATCGATTGCCCCGGTCTTTCCGCAGAATCCGCTGGACCGAACGGACCCAGCCGAGGTACCATCCCCCGCGCTCGATGAGGAGACCACGATGACGACCAAGACCGACCTGCGAACCTTCGGGACCCTGTTCCGCTTCCGGCATCTCCCGACCGCCCGGTCCTTCGCCGCCCGCTCCCCCAAGAGCATGGCCATCGTGATGGGCGACTGCCCGGACTACTGGGTCGTCACCCTCGCGCAGGCGAAGCGGATGCAGGACGCCGGATACGAGATCCTCGAATACGCGTGAACCTGCTGCCGGGCGTCCTGCTTCGCGCGAAGTCCGCTTCAGCTTCCGCCGCACGCCCCCACCGGCCCGTGCCGCCCCTGGGACCGTCGGACGGTTACTTACAAAGGGGGGAACCTACCACCAGGTGCTCCAGGGTACCCCAACCCCTGCCCCTCGATCGCTTCCTGCGCCTTCTTGTGACAATCATTGTACCACGGGATCCACGGACCAGTATTGGCGTTTTCCCGCATCCAGTCCATGATGTCCTTCTCCTTCCCCTCGCTCCCTTCAACCTCGGCGCACATCTCAGGATCTGGCGGCGGCTCATCCCCGCACGTCGGTCCGCTCTGGTTACCCCCAGACGATCCGGACATCCCACACCCCTCCTCGTTCACCGTGTCCCACAGAAAGGCATGGTTCCCAACCAATCCGATTGGGAAACCTGCCCGGCGATTGCATACAAGGATTTTCGCTCCCGCTGGATCAACGCAATTCGTTGGTGAATTGCCCACGTAGATGTAGATATTAGGTGATCCGCCACCAAACAGGATCGGGTCCCGCGCGGTCCATCTTCCGATAACAGCCATGTAATCCCGCCACCCAAATCGCCCCAACCCCGTCTCATCCTCCCACAGACCACCGCAAAAACCGAAAGGCTGGAATTCCGGTGCGGTATTCCGAAACACAATCCCATACTCATCGTAGTCAACACTCTGGGCAATCGTCGAGACGGGTGAGGTGGCAGTATCTACCACAAGGCGCGGACTGCCCAAGTGATCGCACAGCAGGCGATACGTACTCTTCGTCGCGACCATCAGATCTGGGACGTGTCGATACCTGCCATACACGAACCGGCTGACTATCGCCCCGTTCTCATCGACTTCAGCCACCAGGTTCAGTCCGTCCTTGTACAGCCAGCCCTTGACCAGCTTCCCATCTACCTTCTTGCCCACGCGGCGGCCTCGTCCGTCGATCACGTACTCAACTGTCTTTCCGCCCGGGAGAACCACCTTCATGAGATTGCCGAGGATGCAGTAGTCGAGCGAGGTGACGTTCGTGCCATCGGTGATCTTGAGAAGCTCTCCGCTCCGCGTGTACTCGAATTGCTTTGTGCCGTAGGTGAGAAGTCGATCCTGCGCGTCGTAGGTGCCTGTCAGAAGAGTGGTCCCTGACTCGTAGCTCGTGCGGTTGCCGTTGGCGTCGTACGCGTACTTCGCCGTGACCGCCCCTCGGTTCACGGTTACCAGCCGTCCGTCCAAATCGTACGTATACGTGTACTGAGTAGTCGACCCCGCAACATACTCGGTCTTGGCCGTGATCCGACCCAGGTTGTCCCGGGACAGTTGGTACGAATATAGGGTGCTAGTGCTATGCCACGCGGTGTATGCAACGACCTCTCCGCTGCTGTTGTAGGCGTATAGGTCGTGTACGGCGCCCAGCTGCGTGCACGTCAAGAGTCCGTTCTGGGAATCGTACGCGAGCGTCATGGATCCGGCGCGCGTGAGGAGCTTGTCCTTGTCGTACTCGAAGGTGACGGTGTGGCCGCCGTTGACGCTCTCGGAGACGATGGCGAAATCGGTGTCGTACTGGTGGGACACCGAGCCGTTAATGGCACCTGCCCAGGTGGTCTTCGTGCGTAGAAAGCCGTCGTACTCGAAAGACAGCGTCACGGCGGGATTGGCAATCGTCACCAGGTTGCCTGTGTTCGCGTCGTAGGAATACGTCGTGGTGCCATTAGGCAGGATCCGCGCCGTGAGCTTCCCTGTCACCGGATCGTACTGGTAGATCGCTTTCTGGGCGTCCGGGCGCTCGATTTCTTCGAGTTGCCGGTCACGGTTGTACCGGTAGGTCGTGGTCCAGGTCCCCGAGCCGACGCTCGGGGGGATGTACTCCTTGATCTGTCCGAGGGCAGTGTAGGTGAATCCGTGCGCCGGGCGCCCGGGCGGCGTGATCGACACGACGTTTCCGTTCTTGTCGTACTGGTACAGCACCTTCTCGGCGCTCGGGAAGATGAGAGTCGTTAGGCGACCATTCAAGTCGTGCGAATACTGCCAGAGCCGAGAGGCCGGATCGCGGAGGCTCGACAAGTTCCCAGCGACGTCGTACGAGAAGACGGTGTTGCGCAGGCTTGTTGCCGGTCCCGTCTGAAGCGTGGCAAGCCGCCCGCGCGCGTCGTACGTGAGGTAGACGGGGTCGAGCAGTGGCACCTCCCACTTCGTCACGCGGCCCTTCGCATCGACCGTCGAGGTGGAGATGCGCGCCTCTGGCGAGCGATTGACGTACGTGAGGGACGGCTTGTCAAAGGTCGTGCTGTAGCTGCGACCGTTGACGATCGTGTTGCTGGTCGCCGTCACAACGCTCAGTGGATCCTTGGCAATCGCCAACGTAGCGGACCGGGTCGTACCCTGCGCTAGTGTCAATGTAGACGGCAGCACGATGTTGCGCCGACCCAGCACTCCTGAGTTCATTCCAAAGCGAGGGTCGGGACGAAGAAGCATGTCGTACTTCGTGCCGTCGGAAAACGTTGCAGTGAAATTCCCATCCGCGGGAAAGCTCCGAAGCGTCTTCGTTCCGTCGGGCGATGTAACAGCAGTTGTGGCGGTTCCGGCGGTGCTCTCCTCCCACTTATGCACCGTCGCCCTCCCCACAGCCGTCCTTCGGGTGATCGTGCATTCCTTTTCCCCCTCTTGCCGGTTGAGAATCTGACATCCGCCGGCGGGATCGTCTTCTCGCGTGAGGCGGCCCAGTTCGTCGTATTCAAAGGTGTAGCGATTCCCCGCCGGATCCGACATCGTCACAAGCAGTCCATCCGCGGTATAACTGAAAGCGCGTCTTTCTCCGTTGGGATCCTCGATTGTGGACAAGTACCCGTTGGCGTCTGTCTCAAGCTTCGTCACGTGACCATACGGACCCACAATCTCGATCGGATTTCCAGAGGCATCCCGGACAATCTTCGTGACGTTTCCATCTCCGTCTGTACAGTCGGCGAGCAGTCCCTCCGGGGTATACTGAAACGCGTACCGGATGCTTGCAAGGAAAGCGTCCACTGTTCTAAAATGCTTCCCATGTCTATCGAAACAGAAAAGCTCGCGGCCGTCGGCCGACGGGATGACGGTGTCGTCCCAATTAAACTCAGGAATACTCGACGCCACCTTGAATACACGATCGTTTACGTGGTCACGAATGAAGATCGCCGTCGGCCCGACGGCAAACTCGCGCGTGTCTGGAAAACTTGCAGCCCTTGCGAGTCCTCCGATTCCAGCAGTGCGTGACACGCCGTCACCCGCAACCCTATGGAGCAGGCCCTCAGGACTGAGGCGGTGTACTACAGGCATCACTGTACCAGATCCGAAGAAGAGCGTGCCGCTGGGGTCTAATTGGACGGAATTGGCATTTAGTGGGGAGGACAGAGCGGGCAGCCCCTCCTTCTCGAGTCCGTTTCCCCCGTTTCCCGCGATCCGACGAATGATGCCATCGGGGCTAATCCGGCGTATGACCCGGCCGGCCAGGGGAATTCCGCAGGTGACATAAATATTGCCCTCGTTATCGATGGCAAGGCCCTCTGGTCTCCCGAGGCCGGCGTTGATAGCCGGGCCACCGTCGCCGGTGACGTTAGTTGAGCCATTCCCCGCGACCGTGTGGATGTAGCCATCGGGCGTGATCTTACGAATACGGAAATTTGCCGAGTCAACAAAAAGAATGCTCCCGTCGGGATCAAGCGCAATCGCAGTCGGGTAATTGATTCTTGCTGCGAGAGCTGGACCGTCGTCGCCTGAGAATCCGCCCTCAAAATTGTTGGGGTCGCCTGCCAATCTTGTGACAACGCCGGTCGTTGGGTCGACATGGGCAACGGTAAGGGGTGTACCTGAAACCCAGCCACCGTAGCATATATATATGTTTCCATCTTTATCGGTCGCGCCGCTCCCAAATTGACTAGTTCTTATCGACAAAAAAATGGTCTCTGCTTTCCCATCGGGTGCGATGCGCAATATGCAAGTGCGCCAGGGCGTGAGGGAGCCGGAGTTGTCATTTCCCATTGTGTAAAGGAAGCCGTCGGCGCCCATCCAGAACCTGCTGCCGGCAAATGTTTGTCCAAAGACGCTTGCGACAAGGTCAAGTGGGCTGTAGGCGTCGCGGGAGTTTCCGGTTCCTAGTGTAAGAGAGTAGCCGGGCTCATAGGAATGGTGCGTATCGAGGCTCCAGCCGCTCAAGGCGAAGGCGCTGGCATAGCCACCGGCGTGGAGCGTTTCCGTCGAGCGCTTCCAGATGGTGATCTCGCGGCGGCCGGGGTTCGCGGGAAAAGGGGAACCGGAGAGCGTCATGAAATTGCGCTTCCAGTGGGGAACCTTGCGTTGATATGCCGCCGGATAGACGAAGCCGACGTCCACCGTCGCGTGCCGCGTGCCCAGGACGGGCCGGCCGTACACGTCGTTGCCATCCCAGGTGTACGTGTAGGAGAGGTTGGCTGCGGGGGGGAACCTCTTCGTGAAGCGAGTTCCGGCAACGGATACGGCGAGTTCGATCGCGGAGAGGCTGGCGGGAATCTTATCTGCGGAGAGCGGTATTCGGAGGGTGCGCCGGCGAGCGTATCCGGGGACACGCTCGCTGGAGTAGTTGAGCGTGAACGGCGTGCCGACGATGGGGACGCGTTCAAGAAGCACCTGAGTGAAGTTCTTGATGGTACAGGCGGAAGTATCGACGTCACAGGGAGGGGGCGGAAGAGGAGGATTGCGCGGGTTGCCGCCGTTGGGGGGTATGGCGTCCGGGTCCCGCGGACCCCACGGAAAGTTGTAATCCCACGCCGCTGGGGGGGCTTCTTCGGTGAGGAGGTGACAACTCATGATCTGTGGAACGGCAACCCGCCAGAGAGTTTGACCAATGGGGTAGAGCTGGGCGAGTTCCTTGCGCTCGGCATCTTCGATCCCGATCGCAGCAAGTTGCGTCGGGGTTGCAGGGGTGTTGCTTCCATCGATATCGATGTCAGCCATTTCTGCAGTGATCGAGAGAACCTTGAGCACGAGGCCATCGTCAGAGGGTTCCCAGGCCCCCTTTTCGTAGTCGTAGCGGCCGGCGGGAACGCCCTCCCCGACGGGAAAGTTGAGGAAGTTCTCGAGGTACATGAAGGCCGGTTGGCTGAGGAGGATGGGGCCGCAGTCTTGGGTCCGGGCCTCGTCCGCGCTCAATCCGACGCAATAAGTGTAACCGACTTGCGCCGGCAGCGGCGCGGGCATGCGTTCGGAGCCGCTGGGACCGACGCTGAATTCCGTGGCCCGCACGCTGAGCGTGCTGAGGGGGAGGGCGTCCTTTCCGATCTGGAGGAGTGCGGTGGTGCCGGGCTTGAAGAGGAGCGTCGCGCGGCGTGTGCCGTCGCTATCGGTGATCAGACTGCTTCGAGCCACCTGGAGGGGCGCGGAAGGAGTGACATCGATAGGTGTCACGATGGGATCGTAGCGAATCATAGCGACATCGGCAACCATGCCATAGTCCTGCGCACTGACGTAGGCGGGCCGCTGGGCCGGGATGAAACCCGGATGCTCGAAATTGATGGTCAGCGTCCGGTCGCCGTTCACCGCGATGTCGAAGATGCCATCGGCTCGACTCAGGGTCCAACCGTACTCGGGATGGCCGTTGACCGCGATCTTCACACCCGGGAGAGGGCTTCCATCGGAGGTGGTGACTCGGCCGCGGACAACGCCGGCTTTGACGACATCGATGACCTTCGGGTCTTCGAGGTGCTGAATCGGATCGTTCTTGTCGGTGTAGAGGAACGCGGAAGCGAGAGAGACCGGTGTGGCACTCGACGTGCTGAGGGGCGGCGCTGTTTTGACGGGGTCAGGGGGCAGCTTCACCACGTCGACCTGGAACGCCTGCTCCGCGTACTTCTGGGCGGTGTCGGTGACACGCACGGTGATATTCTGAGGCCCGGTCTGGCTGGTGGAGGGACGCCAAGTGAGCAGTCCGGTCTGCGGATGGATCGCTGCGCCGGACGGGGCGACGGGCAGGGAGAAGGTCAGGGTTTCCAGCGGGTTGGGGTGAATTGCCACGACCTGGTACCGGTAGTCCGTGTCCACGGCGCCGCCGCAGATGGGAATGGAGACGATGCTCGGGACTTCGGGTTGATCCGAGACGCTGACCACGATCTGCGTCGTGGTCTTGTTGGTGGCCAGGTCCTCGGCGATCCAGGTGAGCGTCGTGGGGCCGGTCGCGGTGACCTTGTACACCCCCAGGAAGGACTTCTTGTCGAGACCGAGCGGCACGGCCTGGCTGTTGACCGTGATGCCCTTCAGAGCTTCCGTGGACTGTCCGGAGACGGTGAAGGTCTTCGTCGCCACAGCTTCCTTCGACCGCGGGATCAGGCTGAAGAGCTGCGGCTTGGTCGTGTCGAGGGTGATGTCCGTCAGCACGAGGGGTTCGGCGACGTTGTTCGCGCCGTCGGTGCAGCGGATCTCGACCTGATTGGGACCTTCCACAAGCGGCACCTTGGCAACGAA
>JAFGCA010000809.1 GCA_016932895.1 Sedimentisphaerales bacterium
CCGTCGATCCATTTCTCGAAGACGCGGGAGCCGACCTCGTTGGTATAGCTTTCGAAGTCATCCACCGTCAGGAAGTCGAGCACGTTGAACCGCCAGACGTAACCGGTTTGCACGGCGCCGTCGGCCTCGACCTCGTCGATGCGCCAGAAGTAGTCGCCGCCGCCCATTTCGACCAAGCCGGCTAACGAGAAGCTCGTGCCCGGCTGGTTGCCCTGCAACTCCAGGGCGGCCTTGTCGGTGCCGAAGTACACGTCGTGCGAGGCCGCCGTATTGCCGGCCGTCCAACTCAGCGCGGTGGCGTCGCGGATGTCCACGACCGCACCGGGGCCGGGATTCGGAGAGCCGGCCAGCAGCGGGTTGCCCCGCAGGACCTGCTGGATCTCGTTTTCAGCCAGGGCCCGGTTGTAGATGCGGACGTCGTCGATCAGGCCGTTGAAGAACGCGACCTGGGGAGTTGTCCACGCCCGGCCACCGAGGGAAATCATGCGGGTCGTCGCACCGCTGAAATTGTCCGCGTTGGTATTGGTGTCCGAGTTCACCAGCGCGCCGTCGAGATAGACTTTGTGGCCGTTTCCATCTCGAGTACCGGTGACCATGTGCCATTCGTCGGCGCTCCAGGCGGTCTGCCCGACGCCGACGGCGTGGAAGCCGGGAGCGGTGTCATAGTAGTGCAGCGACAGGTCGCCATCGACGCCGACAGCATCTTCGACGCCGAAGACCAGGTCGCTGCGCGAGCCGATGCACAGCAGATACTGAGGGCCGCTGTTGCCGTTGATGTTTCGCTCGACCTTGAACCAGGCGGTGTAGGTATAATTCTGCGTCAGGTACAGATCCGCCGGTGTGCCGAAGTCGACGTAGTCGCCGCTGCCGTCGAAGTGCATGGCACTGCCGAAGTAGCCATCTGCCCACTGCGCATCGCCACCCAGCGTGCCGTGATGGCCATGACCCGACCAGTCCACGACCGTAGCTCCCTCGCCTTCGTCGAGCGTCCACCAGGCCAGCAGACTCTCGTCAGTAACAGGGACATCAGGTAACGTGGTGAAGCTCCAGATCGGCCCCTTGTGGGTTTGCGCGGTAGCGGTGAATTCGTCCACGCGCCAGTAGTAGGTCTTGCCGAGCTCCAGGGGCCCGGGATCCAGTGTGGTTTGAGTGGACATCCAGTTGCTTTGCGTGGCGCTGTTGACTTCGTCGAAGCTCTCTCCGAGGAAGGTCGTATGGAAGAGCGCCCCCATGCCTGCGTCCCAGGTCAGGTCCTGATCGGGTTCCACGAACTTCATTCCATCCACCGGATAGGGATTGAACGCCGTCACCGGCTGGATCGAGAAGCTCCAGACGTTTCCTTTCCACGGGCTATCGGGTTCCGTGTCGTTGACCTCGTCGATGCGCCAGTAATAGGTTGTTCCCGGTACGAGCGCTTCGGGATAAGGACTGCCTTCGGCGCCGACGGGCATCATCTCTACGCCCAGCCGGCCGGCATAGACGTCGGCGTCATCCGGGGTCGCGGTGCTGACGGCGTCCAGGCTGTCTCCGAAATAGACGTCGTGCGTGCGGGCGAAAGCGCCGGCCTGCCACTTGAGGAGAGTGGCTGTCGCCGTGATCATGGCCCCATCTTTGGGTGTGGGGCCGTAGGCGGTGGGAATGGGCTCAGGTGACGACAGGGCCAGGATCTCACCCTCCGAGAGGCCGTGATCGTAGATCCTGACATCGTCGATCGCGCCAGTCCAGTCACACAACCACCCGTCCGAGCCGATGAGGACCGGGGCAGTGCTGCTGGTGATCTGGCCCATGGGGGCCGAATCGGTTTCCACTCCGTTAAGATAGCATTTCACCGTCGCGCCGTCATGGGAGCACGCGATATGGCACCACTCGAAACGTTCCAGGTTCCGGTCGGTGTAGACCCAAACCCGGGGCGACGTATTGAACTGGAATCCCATGTAAGGCGTAGCCGTTCCCCACCCATATCGAACCTGCCAGCTCCAGTCGCCCGTTGCCTTGGCCATCGGCGCTGTCTCACCGCCGGCTGTGCCTTTTCCCTCCGGGTCATCGGCATCCGGTCGTATCCAGAGGGCGATGGAGATCGGACCGTAGATGTTCAGGCTGGCGTCATTGCCGCAATCGAAGTAGTCGCCGCCGGTACTGACTACGCCCTGGCCATGAAACTCCATGGCACCGCCGATAACGCCGGCAATCCAGGTGGGATTGTCCAAGGCGGGATTGTCCGTGAGGGTGCCGTCATTGCCTGCGGGACCGGAATCATAGGCCGTCTTGCCGGCGCCCTCATCAAGAGTCCAGTGACTGACCAGGTCCGCCTGGGCGGCGTACGCGATCACCCCCACCAGAAGAAGCGTGAAAACCAATCTTCTACACATAAGAGTCCTCCTTTATCAAGTGGTTACGATACGAAAAACGTTCGTGCTCCAAGCTTGTGTCTCAAAGCTTCGTGTAGTGCTCGTCGTTGTCTCGGTGCTTGATGCGTGAGTGCAACGACTCTTGGTCACCACCTGTTAGAGCCCCACACAAGGCTCTAACAGGCGGTGGGTTCATCTTTCTGATCGGGTCGTGCCCCTGTGCCTACTGGCCGGGCTTGGTGACCCGAATATCGTCGACGTAGATCACGCCGGCGCCGTCCGCAGTCGGGGCGGTACGGCTGCCTACGCCGATGTACATCTTCTTGACGGTCGTCATCGAGACGCCGGCCGCGGTCAAGTCCGCAAACGGCACGTTCCACTCGGTCCAGTCGTCCAGGGTGGTCGCCGCCGGATCGGCGTGGGTCGCCACAGCGACGCGGCCGGCCGTATCCTCGATTGCGACGTACAAGGGAGCCGGGCCGTTGTCCGCTTCGCCTCTGACGTAGAGCGTCAGCGTGTCGGCGCCCGTGACCGTCCAGTTTTGCGGCGCGGCCCAGGTCCGTTCGGCCTCCGAGTAGAAGGGCGAAGCACTGTTGCTGTAGTACAACGGCATGGCCTGGCTTCCACCGTTGACATCGCCGGTTTCGACGATCGTCGTGTAAGGACTGTCAGCGCTCCAGATGTCGTGCCCAACCAGCGCGCCGGTGCCGTTGCCCGGAGTATCGACCGGCTGGGTGAAGCCGACGCCGTCGACCCAGACCTCGAAGACTCGCTGGCCGACCTCATTGGTATAACTCTCAAAGTTGTCCACAACGAGGAAGTCCAGGACGGTGAATTTCCAGGGGTCTCCCTGGTGGATGGTCGTGCCGTCGGCTTCGACCTCGTCGATCCGCCAGTAGTAGTTGCCGCCGGCGAACTCGACCAGACCGGCGACGGAGAAGCTCGTACCGGGCTGGTTGCCCTGGTACTCGGTGGCGTCTCTGTCGGCTGCGACGACCGCGTCCCTGTTCTTACCGAAGTACACGTCGTGCGAGGCCGCCGTGTCGCCGGCGCTCCAGCGCAGGGTCGTCAGGTCTCGAATGTCCACCAGCGCACCGCGACCGGGTTCGGGATCTGCGGCCATCAGCGGATCGCCCCGCATGGCGTCGGCGAGCTCGGCGTCGGTCAGCGCCTTGTTGTAGAGGCGGACGTCGTCGATCGTCCCGCGGAAGTAACGGTCGTCCATATGGCTGTACTGCCTGCCGATATGGAACCACTCCGGACTTGCGACGAACTCTGTTTCCGACGTGCCGGCTTGCTTGACGCCGTCAACGTACAGAGAGTTGATCTGGCCTTCGCGTACACCGGCGACGTGATGCCACTCGGCATCCATGTAGAGGACGTCACTGCTGACCGCACTCTTGGCAAGATCGGTCGTTGCGTCGCCGACCCACAGGCGGAAAACGTTTGTGCTGTGCCGCACGAGGGCGAAGCCCATGTAGGTCGTGGTATTGGTCAGCTTGCCGGCGATGCCTCCATAGACGCCGGTTGTCTCCGGCGCCATCCGAGCCCATGCCGCCAGGGTGAAATCGTTGGTGATCTCCTGCCCCGCCGTGTCCCCGCAGTTGACGTACTGGCCGCTCGCGGTGAAATCCAGAGCCTGCCCGTAATATCCATCCACCCTCTGCGGGCCTCCGACGATAGCGCCGTGGCCGCCGTAGCCGGACTGGTCGACAGCCGTGATTCCCTCGCCTTCGTCAAACGTCCACCAGCCGATCAGGTCAGGGTCGCCGATGGGAACCTCGTGCACTGTCGTGAAGCTCCAGACGTCGCCTTTGTGCGTGCCGGTCTGGGAGAATTCGTCGACACGCCAATAGTAGGTCTTGTCGGTTTCCAACGTCCCCGGATCGTAGGTTGTCTGGGTGATCATAAAGCCGCCGGTGGTGGCGTCGTTGACGTCGTCGAAGTTGTCCCCGAAGTACACCGTGTGGAACAGGGTTCCTGTGCCCACCTCCCAGCTCAAATCCTGATTCGGGATGACAAGCTTCGCTCCATCCGCGGGCGTGGGCTGCCAGGCCGTCCAGGGGCGAACCAGGAAACTCCAGACGTCGCCCTTCCAGGGACTGTCGGGGTGGGCGTCGTTGACCTCGTCAATCCGCCAGTAATAGGTGGTCCCGGGGATCAGTCCGTCCGGGTAGAGGTCATCGCCCGTGCCCACCGTTGCCAGGGGAGCGCTCGTGGCGAAGACGTCCACGTTGCCCTCGTTGACGTCGTCGAAATTCTCTCCGATGTAGAGGTTGTGCGAGACGGCAAACTCGCCCGGCAGCCATTTGAGCATATACCAGGGCGTTTCGATCGCGCCGCCGTCTTCCGGGTCCGGGCCCACCGCTTTGGTGCGGACCTGGACTTCCTCCGGTTCTCCGAAGTGGATGCGGTCGATCCAGACCTGGGAATTCAGGTCCGAGCCGCTCATCGCCCAGTAGGCTCCCTTGAGCATGAAGTAGATGTCGAACGACCACTCGGGATGGTCCTCGGTGGATTCTCTGGTGTGCGTGTATTCGAAGACGAATTCCTGGGGCTCGGTGGTCAGCGACGCTCTCTCGATAAAAATGTCCGTCCAGGATACGCCCGAATCGTTGAGTTGCATCAGGATGACGATTTCTCGATCCCGATCCGCTTTGGCAGTGAAGCCGATTGGGTAGGTTTCTCCCTGCACCAGCGGCAGCGGTCCCTGGGCAATTCCTATGGCGCTGGCCGCCGCGGCGTCGGTTATGTCGATGAAAGCCGCGTTGGCCCCTGATAAGGCGGCGTCCTGAACGACCGAGACGACGAAGCCGGTGCCGCCGTAGAGGCCCCAGGAATCAAGGCCACTGTCGAACTCACCGTTTACGATGACGTTCTCCTGGCCTACGGCGGCTGCGGTCCAGCCGAGCACGAGGGCAAGAGAAATCCAACAGAAGAGTTGTCTACGCATGATGATCCTCCTTTGAAGTGAAGTGGTACATTCAGAAAGGCAGCCGTACGGCCGCATACCGGCACACCCCCAACCCTTTGCAGGCGGTCTCCTCACGACGGCCCTCACACCGATCAAGAGCGGATTGCTCGCCGACCCACAACCAGGACGCAACGCGCCGTCCGCTAATGTTCTGAATTATACCGCGCGCACCCCCTCTGCGTCAAATAAACTCGCATTGCGTGAAAGTCCGCCCCGGGCAGTCAAGCCGATCGTTCTCGCAAGCGCGGCTCGCGCGCGCCGGAGAAATGCAGAAGGGCCGCAAGCACAGAGCTTGCGGCCCCTTTTTAATAGGCTTGCAGAAGTCGAACAAGGCTCATAAAGCCTTTTGAAAAATGGGTTTACAGTGGGTCTTGTCAGAGCTGTCCGTAGACGTACTGGGCCTCCAGGGCTTTTTCGATCTGCATGGCGGCGTCTTTGAGGTGGGCCTGGGTATAGGCATCAAGCTGTTCGCCGGGCCTCATTAGCGCCGGGGCGATCTTCTCCTGCTTGATCTGACGAAGCTGCTCGACGGCCAGATTGGCAATCGGTTTGTAGACGGCCGAGCTGCGTGCGTTCGGGCGACTCAGGTCGATCAGTCGTTCCAGGTGCTCGCGCTGGAGATTCCGCCGCAGGCTCGAGATCATCGGGTTGCGGACATCGTGCTTCTTCTCGGACATGTGGTCCAGTTCGCTCCAGACGGCCTTCGCGACCGTGTCGAGCAACTCGGGCAAGGTTACCGCGTCCGTATCGGCGGCGAGCAGAAACTCGTTGTCGTAGACCTGGCCCAGTGTGGTTGGATTCATCAGCATGCTCAAGGCGTATGCCTGGATGCCCATGATGCGGTCGTGAATGGGCCAGGTCGATTCCTCCATGACCGACGACGGGTCGTCCCACCACTTCTCCACCGTCATGTGGCGCAGCAGCTCAGGCGTCAGGCCGTACGCCTCGTCCTGGAACGCGTTCTCAATCACGAAGGCCAGGGCGTCGCGCTGTTGCTTGGCCGGCACCACTTCGATAGGAACGCGCCCGTTCTTGTCGCCTTTCTTGTCCCGATGGAGAAAAGCGCCGCCGAGCCAGTTGCCCATCATGCTCAGCACCCGCGTCTGCATGCCCAGCGTGATCTCGTAGCAGCGCCGGGCTTTGTTCCAGCTTTCGCCCTCGGCCACCAGGTCCTCGAGAATACGTTTGCGATTGTGCTGAGCGAGGCGCATTTGATTGCGGGCATAATCGAGCGGGTTCTTGCTGAAATCGTATCGGCGCGCCAGGGGGTCCGGTCCCCAGGTGTCCTCGTCGGTGGCGTATTGCAGTTCAGGCTCCGCCACGCGACTGAGAATGTCCTTGAGTTTCTCTTCGTCCTGCGTATATCCGTACTCGATGGCCCACATGTCGTAGGGCCCTACTCCGATCATGGCGTAGTCGCCCTGGACCTGGCCGTCTTTCATGTTGATATTGACGGGCAGATAGTCCATGACCGAGCCGGCGTGCGGCTTCTTGCCTTTGAATGGCTTGCTGTTGATCTCGGCCATGGTGTAGGTGCTGGAAGCCTTGAAGTTGTGTCTCAGCCCCAATGTGTGTCCCACCTCATGACAGGCCAGGTCGGCCAGAAGCGGACCGATGAACGATTCCGGCATGCCGTCGATGGTCGGCTCTTTCTCTTTCTCCTCTTTCTCCTCTTTCTTCTTCTCGTCCTTCTTTTCTTCCTTCTCTTTCTTCCCGCTCGCGTCGGCCAGGGCCAGGTTCATGCGGAACAGGGCGACGTCGAACGCTTTGCCCCAGGCCAGCGTGCACAGGCCGTTGCGCTGGCACAGGGTGTCGGCGAGCCCGTCGTATTCGTCATCGCCGATCAGTTCGGTTTGGACTTGCGTGGCAAGGTGCCCCCCGTAGGGCAAGCCGTGCGCGTGGGAGAGTTGCTGTGCTATGTGCTCGCGTTGTGCGGGGGGAGCCAGCCGAATGCGCGGGTCCCAGTTCGGGTGATCGCTGAGCCACGCCAGCGTCTCGGGGCTCACGCCTTCCATGGCGATCTCCGGCATGATCTTGTGGTAGGTCGTCCAGAAGTGGCGAATCCAGCCGTCGGTCAGGATCACGTCGGCGTCCAGAATCTGTCCCGTCTCCGGGTGCGTGCGGCTGGGGCCGATGGCCGTGCCGTGGTTGTTGCTGAGCCACCGGATGAAGTTGTAGCGGACGTCTTCCGGGTCTTTCTCCATGTGTGCGCCCGACCGCTTGTCCTGGTAATAAACCTCGACGGCGTCGGAGATTCCGACCTTCTCGAAGGCCTCGTTCCAGTAGAGCAGGCCCTGTTTCACCCAGCGGCGATAGCGCACCGGCGTGGTGTGCTCAATGTAGAAAACGATGGGATTCTTCGGCGGACTCATCTGCAGGGAAGGGTCGGCCTTCTCCAGACGCCAGCGGTTGATGTAGCGCACCTTCGTCTCGGGGTCTTTGAACTGCCCGTAGTCGTTGAAGGTCGTGGTGAAGTAGCCGATGCGCGCGTCGGCCTTTCGCGGCTCGTAGCCCGTGTTCTCAGGGATAACGCTGATGGAGTAATGCAGCGTCTGCAGGCGCCCGCTGGCCGAGGGGATCTCAAACGCCAGCTCGACGTTTTGCGGAAAAGCCTTGGCCTTCTTGATCTTGGCGAGTTTGGGGTTGGATACGCGAAAGCGCCCGCCGAAGAACTTCTGGCACTGTCCGATCAGCATCGCGTCCATGTCGATCACGGGACAGTCCCTCTCGATGATGCTGGAGTCCTTCGAGATCGTCACGATCGGGACGTCCAGGATGATCCGGTCCGTGAACAACCGTTGGACCGAACTCTTGGATTCGTCATCGCCCGTGGACTTGATCTCAATGTTGGGCTCGACCAGCGCCAGGCGGTCGTCGTACCGTCTCCAGTAGACGTACATGTCACCAGCCTGCAGGCCGGCGTAATCCTCTCCGCTGGCGATGGTCAGGGCGATGAAAAACCGCTTGTTTGCATAGTCCCCGGGCAGGGCCGCCAGCATCTGGGCGTCTTTCTCCCGCGTCCAGATCGTGTAGAGGCTCTTCGCTCCGTCGGCGGTGGAAATGACCTTCTCATAGCCTTCGAGGACTTTTTCCAGGGGCGGGAAGTCAGGCTTGGCCTTTGCCTTGGCCTCCTGGGCCTCGGTCACCAGGCAAGGGCCGGCCAGCAACACCAGCACGCCCAGCCAGAGAAGTACTTTGGGGAGTCTTGAAGTATCCATTTTGCGACCTCCTTATCATGTGCGAAGTCCCTTTTGTCGACGCGGCTCAACGACGTTATTGAGCTCGATATGCACCGAGGTGTCTTGCCGTCGCACGTCCCTGACGCTGCCGCCAGGGTCCGTCCACGGCACTCCGCAAGAGTGCAACATGCGTTTGATTCTATGCTCCATCGGGGGCAGGTCAATACATCGACGCCCGGAAAACCGGCGTGTTTCGACATGCCTGCCATAGCAGGATATGCAGCCTGTAAATATCGGACCTGTTTCGGTGAAACGTGCGGCTGGTGATCGAGCGCAGGCGATATTTCGTGCGTTCAGTGGTAGGTCCGGCGTCGCGCGGCGGCCGGTTACGGCAGCACGGACGAACCGTCGTTGAGCCAGCCGGCGGCCAGGACGGCGAGGTCCTCGAAGTCTACTTTGCAGTCGCCGTTCACGTCGCCGCGCAGGTCCAGGCCTTCCGGATTGACGCACCGTGCGGGACAGAGGCGGATGTTGTCGAGGTAAATCGTATCCACATCTTTGTCCGGCTGACTCGCAGCGGTTCCATTTCCTGCGCCGATTGTCAGCTTTGCCACGGCGGCCAGGTCCACGCCCGCGTTGCTGAACTCGGCCAGATCGATGTCCCACGACTGCCAGCGCTCCGCTTGTACGGCGTGTGTGAGCGGGTGCACCACCTTCGCTGTTGCGCCCGAGACGTCCTCCACCTCCACGTAGAGGGACTGCTCGATATTGTCTTTTTTGCCCCGGAAGTTCAGCGATAACGACCGTATCTCGCGTGCGGTCCAGTCCTGCGCGGCGGCAAAGGTCTGCGTGGCCTGGGTGAAGAACGGCTCATACTGATTCTGATATTCGAATCGCATGGCGCCGGCGCCCTGATGCATGGTGCCGGTATCAAGGAAGACGTAGTCGTACTCGCCCGGTATGTTGTGGACCCAGGTCGCCGCGATCTCGGCGTTGTTGGCGTAGGATTCGAAGTCATCGATGGCCAGGCAGTCGGCGGTTGTGAACTCCCACGTGTATCCGGTTGCGGTGCCGTTGGGTCCGATCTGGTCGATGCGCCAATGGTAGGTTTGGCCGAATTCGAGTGTGGTCGGACGGTACGCCGTGCCGGTTGGGCCGGGCTCGACCTTTTCCATCGCTCCGGGCGCCCCGAGCCAGAGCTCGCGTGACGTGGCGAAGGCCGCCTCGATCCAGCTCAGTTCGACGCCTACAGATACGCCCGTCGCTCCGTCGGCCGGATTGGGAACGACCGCGGCCGGACCGTCGGAGACGGACGAAACGTTGTCAAACGTGGAATGGTAGCCGGCGGGCGTGGGGTTTTCATTCATGCCGAAAACGCCGCTCACGCCGCTGGCGAACACGTCGTCATGAATGCCGGCCCGCTCCCACGGGTCGTTGGCGCTGGTGTCGACAAAGGTTGGGGTTCGTGTGAGCAGGGGGCCGCCTTTGTATTCGTAGATGCTCCCGGTGATGTAGACGGGATCGGAGCCGACGACGTCCAGCTCGACGTAATGGCTCCTGGCGTGATCCACGCCGGGCACCGGCACTTCCGGCTGCCAGGTCTCCATAATGTCGTCGCTGAGGTTGACGGCTTTGACCAGTTCGATTCTCATGTTGGCCGGACCGTCCTCGTAGTGGATGACCATCACGTAGCAACTGGCAACGATGCCCGGATAGTCGCTGATCGATCCATCATCGACGAAATAGGTTGTCCGGGCCGCCAGACCGTGGTAATTGCGTGAGGCGTCGCCCGTGACGTTGAACGTCGCACCGACGCGGACATCCGTGAAGACGTCGTCCGGGCTGCCGAAGCCAATGCCGAATTGCGAGCCGCCGATCGCGGCCGAGCTCGTTTCGTCGAGACTGAGATAGCCTTCGTCACCGGCCCCGTCCTGACGGGCGGCTGTAAACGTCCCGGTCAGCTCCGGGTAGCTGGCAAACATCCAGGTGCTCAGGTCGAAATCGCCGCCGTCAAAGGTCTCGGACCAGTTGGCCGTCGCCGCGGTGCCCAGTGTCAGAAGCAGGGCCAGAATCGTCGAAATGATAGGTCTTTTTGCAGCCATCGTTCATCCTCCTTTTCCAAGGCCCGTGTGTGCCCTGGGCCGGTGCCGTGCGGCATATCGCCATCGCGGGCGCCGACGATTCCGCTTGCGGCATGGAGGGCAAGCGACCTCCTCAGCAGGCCAGATATGCCACCACTACATCGATTATAGCTTCTGTGGCGGGAAATTCAATCCCCGCGCGCACCGATTTCGTGTTTTCGGGACCGGTGCTCCGTGACCTCTACATTTTTCGCGGTTGTCCCGCCGCATACGGGGCCTTCTTCCGCCATCCGGGACCGGGGATGGCGGTACGAGCTTAAACCGCCGCTACGGGCGGGCGGCTCCATTCTCGACAGAGTCGTTCGAGATACTGGATCACAGGGGTGTATTCGGGTCTGTCGTAGAGGTTCTCTGTCTCGCCAGGATCTTCTTTGAGATTGTACAAGGCGCCGTCCTTGTCTTCGGTCCGCTCGTCCATGAACCAGATCATTTTCCATTCTTTGGTGCGGACCATGACGCGTCGGCCGCTGCGTTGACGGAGTTCCTCGTACATGGACATGCTGTGGTCGATCTCGCAGAAGCAGGCCTCGCGCCACTCGCTGATTTGGCCCCGAATCAGAGGCATGAGACTGCGACCGCTGATGTTCGCGGGGACCTGCAGGCCGCACAGGTCCATCAGCGTCGGCACGAAGTCGATCATCTCCACCGGCTCCGCGATTACCTTACCTTTCGGCAGCAGGGCGGGGCAGCTTAGAATCAGTGGGACTTTTACGTTTTGCTCGTAGAAGACGCGTTTTTTCCACAGCCCGTGTTCGCCGAGTTGGAAGCCCTGGTCGGAGTTGAAGGCGATGATCGTGTTGTCCAACTGCCCGCTTTTTCGAAGGTGCTCCACCAGCCGGCCGACCTGCGCATCCACCAGCCATAACATGCCGTAGTAGGTCCCGCGCGCGATATCGATTTGTTCCTGCGTCAGGTGCGGCGCTCCGGCGTAGACGTGCAGGGGCCCGCGCTCGAAACGCGGCTTGGTCGCGAGTTCCTCTGCGGTCGGCTGGGGCAGCTCGATTTGGGCCGGATCGACCATGTATTCCTTCGGTACGCGGCAGGGGACGTGCGGGGCATGGAACGAGACGCGCAGGAAGAACGGCTCGTCTTTCGCCGTCAGCCCTTTGAGCGTATCCACGGCTAGGTCTCCCAGCTTCCACGTGCTCATTTCTTCCGGCTCGAAAGGTACGGTCCCTCCAATGGCCCATCCATGCGTCTTGGTGACGGCGGCCGGATAGGTCGTGCCCGTCTGTTCAAGCCTCTTCTTCGCGACCTCCGTACGCGGCCGGCCCAGGACGTCGAAGGCCGGACCCACGTCCTGCTGCTTGGCCCAGTCCTGGCGATAGGCGTGGGTCTTGCCGATGTTGATGGGCGCCATGTCGATTTCAGCCCACGCGTCGAGCAGGTTCGGGACATCGCGGGCCTCTTTCATGTAGGTCGGCTGCACGGCGGCGGGTTTGCCCATAGCCGTCAGGCCAAACGCGTGCGGGTAGTGCCCCGATTTCATTGACTTGCGCGACGGGACGCAGACGGGGTTCTGTACGATGGCCGTTTCGAAGCGAACGCCGCGGGCAGCCACGGCGTCCAGGTGCGGCGTTCGCGCCCAGGGCTTGCCATAGCAGCTCAGCGCGTCGGCCCGCCCGTCGTCTAACATGATCCAGAGGATGTTGGGTCGTGTGGCCGTCTTGCCGGCGGCGCGAGACCGCCGGGCGGACGTCAATCCCAGGCCATAAGCCAGGGTGGTTCCAATGCTCCGTTTGATAAACGCACGTCGATTCATTTGTGCCCTCCGAAGACTGCGGTTTTCCTGTGCATCCTCATGATGCATAGCTGTGGACACTGGTGAATACCCGGGAAAGGTTGACCCAGAGCAGCGTGACGATGATAGCAACCATACCGGTGATTGCCCAGAGGCTGTTGATCCTGGGGCGCTTTTTCCCGAACATGTAGCGCCAGTGGAAATAGCCCACGTAGACGAGCCACGAGGCCAGCGACCAGAGCTCTTTCGGGTCCCAGCCCCAGTAGTGTCCCCAGGCGAGCTTGCCCCACCAGCTCCCCAGGATCAGGCCCAGGGTCAGCAGGGGAAAGCCGACGGTGATCAGCTCATAGGTGGCCTGCTCGGCCGGCAGGTGCGTTTCCTCGACGCGGGGTCTGTTGCCGAGCAGTTGTTCGCCCGCCTGGAAGGCCGCTTTGGCCATGAAGATGTACGAGAGCATGTAGACCGCTACGTGCGGGGTGAAGAGCCAGCACTGCAGGGCCGGAGGAAGCTGCATCGGTTCGGCGTGGAACACGAAGCCGGCCGGGAAAAGCACAATCGCGCCGATGAGCATGTCGGCCCACTGCCCGCCGATTCGCAGCAATTTCTTGCAGAACCATGAGATCGGGTAACAGGCCGCACCCAGGAAGAGAAACACTTCGAAGAGGTTCTGCAGGGGTACGTGCTTGACGTCGACCCAGCGGTAGATGTAGCTAACCACAGCGATGCAGAAGCCCAGGGCAAACAACAGGCGTCCCGCTTTCTTGCGGCGCGCGATCGTCAGACCGAACGCCAGCGCGTACGCCGCGATGGTCGAGTAAATCAGCAGGCCCTGAACGGTGTATTTAATCGCCATGCGTCTCCCTGCTGTTTGTGTCCGGGTGGGTGCTTTGCGAGGCTGCGGGCATCTGCACCGCGCGGGCCATACGCTCTTTCCAGGCGGTCAGCGTTCGGCGGCCCCAGAAGTGCCAGCAGATTCCCGCGATCAGCATGGCGTAGCCGGCGTAGACTGCGCTGAGGCCGGAGTCGGAGACGACCATTAGCACCGTATACTCGCCGAGGCGATCTTCGCCGTACGAGCTTTGGTAGAAGTGGTAGCCGCCGTAATGCAGCGGGTGATTCACCTCGATGTCCTTGGCGGCGACGACCTTGCGGTCCTTGACGATCTCAAGCTCGCTGATGTAGTCGCTGACGGTCCGGCGGTAGCGCAGGACGAGCTGGTCCTCCGGGTGCGAGTGGCCCGGGAACCGTTCGAAGACGTAGCGCGTCGCGGTTGTCCCGTCGGGGTTTTCGACGGTGACTTCGAGTGCCGGATTCGAGCCGCCCGGCGCGTCGTAGGGTTTGCGCTCCTCGCCTTCCATGCCGATCTTGAAGTTCTCAAAGACCCGCTGGATGCGAACCTCGCCCAGATTCTCACCGAGCGAAAGCGCCCGACCCGGCTCGGCGGGGAGCCTCCAGGCTCCGCCGTCGCGGGCCTGGACCACGAGAGCGCCCGGCTCGTAGTACTCCATGCGAAAGTCCCTGAGGCGTACGGAGAAAGGCAGTTCCGCGATGTCGTTGCTGTCGGCAAATCGGACGCGATTGTCCTCGCCTCTTTCCAGGATGGCCATCTGGCCTTCCAGAATCTTGTCAATGCCGAAGAGCTGTTTGCCGAGGGCGTGTCCGGCCTTGGAACTCCACATCCCGCCACCAATGATCAGAATGCAGCCCAAATGCATCAGCAGCAGCGAGGGAACCCGCAGGAGACGCCGAAAAATGACCATTCCGGCGATCAGCAGGCCCGCCAGCGCAAACCAATACACCGCCAGAGGCAGGGTGTTGAAGAACGCCTGCGCCCGCTCGGCGCCGAGGAAGGCGCCGTAGATGGAGAACGCCGCCAGCAGTATGATGGCTATTAAAGCGGCCCACAGCAGGACCCGCTTGAGTCGGCTCATTCACTATTCCTTACCGGTTCGCGGGACTTGCGGGTCCGGCCCTTCCTGACCGATTTTATCCGCACCCTACCCACGCGGCAAAGACCCTGCCGACGCTGTGGCCCCGGAACAATTTTCAGACAGGATATCTATTACCAAAGCCGCCGACGTGTTCGCAAGCATATTCGCCACGGCCCGGAAACCGTGCACAGGTCGCAATCTTCCGGAAAAGGGATCGAGGCAGCGAGTTTTTGTGTTGCTTTGTCTGCGGTCGGCACGATACAATGGGCTCGAGTTGGAAAAGAGCGACTATGAGCGGAAAAAACGCACTTTGCATGGACTGCTTCACTGACTTGGTCCCCGCGCCGGCCCACGTACGGGCCTCGCGCATCGTCACGCGTTCCGCGCCGCGTCCCGTCATCCTGAACGTAGCGCAGCGAAGGGAAGGACCTGGCCCTCGAACGAGAAGTCTTTTTCGTACGCCGGATCCTTCGGCTGTGCCTCAGGATGACAGCGGGTGCAGGGCCGGGTTCACGCTCATCGAGCTACTGGTTGTCATCGCCGTGATCGCTTTGCTGATGGCGATTCTGCTGCCGGTGCTGGGCAAGGCGCGCAGCCAGGCGCGGGC
>JAFGCA010000810.1 GCA_016932895.1 Sedimentisphaerales bacterium
CGCCGTGACGGAAGACCTGCGTTCAATTATCGAGGAGCTGTCGGGCCGATCCTTCGACCGGTTCTTTGACCAGTGGCTCTATCATGGCGGCTATCCGCAGCTCAAGGTCTCTTATAGCTGGTCGGAGACGGACAAGCTGGCGAAGATCACCGTGGAGCAGACCCAGGCGGGCGACGAGGGCGCGACGGTCTTTCACCTGCCGACGCAGATTCGTTTCTCGTGGGCCGGCCGGTCGCTCGACCGTGACATCGTGATCGACGGCGACCGTCACGACTTCTACTTCGCTCTCAGCACCGAGCCCAATACCGTGCGTTTCGATCCTGACCTGACCCTGCTGGCCAACGTCACATTCGACAAGCCCAAGCCGATGCTCTACGCCCAGCTCGCCGACACCTCCGACGTTGTCGGTCGGGCGCTGGCCGTCGAGGCCTTGAAATCCAAGAAGGACAAGAAGACCATTGCCCGACTCCAGGACGCTCTCAATAACGATCCGTTCTACGGCGTTCGCTGCGACGCGTCGCGCGCCTTGCAGGAGATCCACACCGATGAAGCGTTCGACGCTCTGGCCGGTTCGCTGGCCCAGAGCGATGCGCGGGTGCGCTTGCAGGTGGTGCGTGACATCGGCCGCTTCTATCGGCCCGAGGTCACTGGGCTGATGGAGCAGGTCTTCGCCAGCGAGAAGAACCCTGGTATTCTGGCGACCGCCATCGACATGATGGGACGCTATCACGGACCCCAGACGCAGCGGCTCGTTCGCACGTACCTCCAATCCACGTCCTACCGAAACGAGTTGGCCGGCGCCGCCATCGGCGCCATTCGCACGCTGGACGACGCCTCCTTCATCGATGACTTGACAGAGGTGCTGCGTACCGGCAAGGACCGGTTCCCTTCGCGCAGCTTCGCCACCGGCCTCGATGCGCTGGCCTACATCGCTCGCAACGAGCAGGACCGCACGGCCGTGCGCGAGTTCCTGGCCGGCTACGTGAACGATCCCAAACGCACGATTCAAGGCGGCGCCATCGCCGCCCTGGGAACACTGGGCGATCCGAAGGCGATCTCGATTGTCGAGACCTTCGCCGACCGGGATGTGCGCGATCCCCTCCAGCGACGTGCGCAACGAGCGCTCGAGACCCTGCGTGAGAAGAAAGAGCTGGTGCCCGAAGAGGTCGTCGAGCTGCGAAAGACCATGGCCGAGTTGAAGAAGGAAACGGACAAGCTCAGGCAGGACCTCGACGATCTGAAGAAGCAGGCTGAGGCCAAGGCCGACGCTGAGCCGTCTGCCGAAGACGAGGGGGAAACGGCGGCGGAAGACTCAGCGCCCCCCGTCAGCACAGCCGGGCCAGCAATTCGTTGAGAGCGACGGTAGCGAAACCGGTCGCGGCGTCGCTGATGCCGTAGGGGATCACGAGCAGTCCGTTGTGGATCAACCCGCCGCAGGAGTAGACGACGTTGGGGACATAGCCCTTGCGCTCGTCGTCGGAAGGGACCAGCAGGGGCCGCTCCAACCGGCCGATGACCTTCGTCGGGTCGTCGAGGTCCATCAACATTGCGCCAATGCAGTACCGTCGCATGGGCCCGACCCCGTGCGTCAAGAGCAGCCAACCGGCCTCCGTCTCGAGGGGTGAACCGCAATTGCCGATCTGTACGAACTCCCACGGAAACTCGGGTTCCTGGATCTTTACCTGTTCGTCCCAGACCAGGACGTTGTCGGACCTGAGGATGTAGAGGTTCTCGCCGTCGATGCGCCCGCTCATCATGTATTGGCCATTGACCTTGCGCGGAAACAGCGCCAGTCCTTTGTTGCGGGCGCAGCGGCCGTGCAGCGTGCGGACATGCGCGATGTTCAGCCCCGGCATCTCCACGATTTGCGGGAGAAGTTGCCGGCCGTTGAAGGCGTTGTACGTCCCGTAGTACCGCACTGACCCGTCGTCATCGGTGAAACGCACGATCCGCATGTCTTCCATGCCTTGCGACTCCGCCTCGCTGACGGGAAAGAGCACGACGTCGGTGATGTTGCCGTCCGGAGCGGTCTCAATGTCGTAGTCGCACCCGGCCAGCCACTCAAAGCCGGGCGCCAGGGGCTCGTCCCGAAGCAGCCCGTCGACGACTGCCTGCGGGCCGTTGATGACTTCCAGCAAGTCTGCCGCAGTAAACTGATCGCCCAGCCGTGCGAGCACTGTCTTCATCACTTCCTCGCGCACTCCCATCCCCGCCAGCTTAACGCGGAACCGCGCCTTGCTGAACTGGTGGTACTCGGCCCGTCGCACCGGCTCGTGGAACGGGCCGGGCGGGTCCATCGTGATATTGCCATCGCGATCGATTACACCCCGGCGAAACACGATCGAAGAGATATGGCCCTCGCCCACCGTTCGGAGGCTCATGACGAAGCGCAGCGCTCCCGGCTCGAGGCCTTCCTGGTTGATGGCAGGCGTCATGGACGGATTGAACAGGGCGGCCGAGGCGAAGGCGTATTCCAGCGTGAAATAGGCCCCGATCAACAGCTTACGCTCGGGCGAGACATGCTCGGGCATCTTTACCCGCCCGCTGACCTGCTCGTAGTGGGCCAGGAAGATGCCTTCCAGCCCGGCGTGCAGGTGCGCGAAGTCTTTGCGCGTCGTTTCCAGCAGACGTGACACCTGCTCGTCGTCGAGGGTCGCGACGCGGTCGATGATCTTCCTCGCTCGCTCCGGGCCCGCCCAGAACAAACGCGTGATCGTCAACGCTGCATCCGCTCTCAGCCGCACAGGCAGCCGCTTCACCACCAATGGCTCTTCGTTCATACCCCTACACTTTCCACTCTGCTGACGTACGCCGATTATACCGCCCCGGTTCACCCAGGCAATCAGCCACTCGGTTCGGGGGCCGTGTCGAGCCGATTGCTGTCGGCCCCGGGAAAGGCCCTCCTGCCTCATTGAGAAAGCGCCTGGGACCGGTTCTGGCAATTATCACGGATGAAACGCGTGTGACCGTTGTATGGAATGCAACGTGTGTCGGCCAGAATTGCCATCGTCTGGGGCTGCCTCGTGGTCCGCGGCCGGAGATTTGCCTTTACACGATGACCGCGGGACGATAGAATGAAAGTATGTATGAGGAGTGTGGTGAAAGGTGGTTGCTCCCGCCCGAAGTCCCGCTCATGCATGCCACAGACACAAGGCGCTGTGCCCGCAGGTGCAACTGCATTCTGGGCCGGCGCACGATTGGAAGGAGGTATGCGTATGAAAGAAGTCCTGAAGGTGTGCAGTGTTCTTTTGGTGGCGGCGGTGCTCGTAGCCGCGGCACCGGTGCAAGCGGATTTGGTCCAGAACGGCAGCTTCGAGGAGAGCACCTACTCCTCGCCCATAGGCAGCTACGTCACGCTATATGAAGGTTCAACCGCCATCACGGGGTGGACCGTCATCGGAGCCGTGGCGGTTGCGAGTGACTCGGTCGACTACATCGGCGGGTACTGGCAAGCCTCAGAAGGCAACCGCAGTCTGGATCTGAACGGCTACTATGGCACGGGAGGCGTGGAGCAGGTCATCAGCACTGTTGCCGGCAACACCTACGTGGTCACTTTCGACATGGCCGGCAATCCGGACCGGCAAGGCGTCAAGACGATGGAGGTCTCCGCCGGCACGCAGTCGGCGCTGTTCCAATTCGACACTACGGGCCATTCCAAATCCAATATGGGCTGGGAGACCATGACATGGTCGTTCATCGCCGATGCTCCAGATACGACGTTGCGGTTCATGTCGACGATGACCAATCCGAACGACAATGCCTGGGGACCGGCATTGGACAATGTTCATGTCACGCCGATCCCGGCGGCGGTCCTGCTGGGTATGGTCGGACTGGGTAGCAGCGGTGGCCTGCTCGCTTGGCGCAAGCGCCGCACGCTGCAGTAGTCTCGATATACGCTGAATTCATGAGGCTGCGGGCATGGCTCGCAGCCTTTTTCTTTTTGATTCCGGCACAGCGGTCCCTCAGGAACGTTGGCTCACCCGGCTTCCCTGGCGAGACAGCCATACGGAGGTGATCACACACAGCGGCCCTATCAACTCCAGGGGTTCCAGGCGGTGATGGACGGCCGAAGGGGTCGCACCGGCCGCGTAAATCAGGCGGTCGAGCGCGTGGCAGATCACGGCGGCCCGCAGGAATGTGACTGCCAGCGTACAGGCCACAC
>JAFGCA010000811.1 GCA_016932895.1 Sedimentisphaerales bacterium
CGTCTCGGAAGCCCCCAGCAGTTCTTCCGCCTTCGGCACGAGCACATCCCCGTAGAGCTTGAGCTTTCGTTCGCTGTCCTCAACGTCGTATAGAACGCGCTCGACCTGCGCGACCAGACTGTTCTCAATGTCATCCTTTTCGTTTGCGATCTGGCGGGCCTGGGCGCGGGCCTGCAACTCGCGAGCCCCGTAGCTCTTACGCCACAGCGGCAGATTCATGCTGAACATCAGGATCACCGGGTCCTTGCCGCTGTCCGACACACCGGCAGCGGACGCCTCATCGGTCTGGATCCAGTCGATGCCGACGCCCAAATCCGGATAGAACCTCTTCTTGGCCAACTCGACGCGGCTGCGGGCGCTCTCCAACTCGAACCGTTTGGCCTGCAATTGGGGATTCTGATCTCTCAACCTCTTGAACAAGTGCGGCCGATCCACTTCGACGACGGTTGCTTCTTCTAGCCTCGGCCAGGGCAGCGCGCCGCCGGGGCGATTCAACGCAGCGTTCAATCGCGCAACGATGGGCCGCCTCAGCTCCTCCAGCGTCGCCAGTTTGTCTTCCAACGTGGCCAGCTCGATCTGGGCCCGGACCACGTCCGGATGCCGGGCCTCGGCCGTCACGTACCGGGTGCGCGCCAGCTCCTCGAAGTGCTTGACGAGCTCCAGGTTTTCCCGGGCGTTATCGATCGCCCGGCGCAGGTACACGTACTCGTAGAATGCGTCCTTGACGTCATAGAATAACTGGAGCTTCTTTGCCTCGTAGTGTCGCTGCGCCGCTCGGGCGTCGGCGGTGGCCGCGTCCGTGCGCGCCGCGATCTTGCCAAACCAGGGAAACACCTGCGAGATACCGACCCGCTGCCGCTGGGGTCCGACCCGCGTCTCCACCTCTTCGATGAAATAGCCGTAGGTGAAACGCGGATCGGGCAGGGTGCGGGCCTGCGGGATCTCTTCGAGAGCCGCCTTCCACCGCTCAAACGCAGCTTTCAGGCCGGCGTTATGAAGGGCCGCATACGTGAGGTATTCGGGCAGCGTTTGCAGAGCGTTGGCATCGGCAGGCGTGGCCCCAATGCCGGCGGCAAGAGAGGTGGCACCGCCTACCAGGAGGAGCAACGCCGCGTAAATCGCTTTATTCACCATCCGGACTCGTTCCTTCCAAGCTGATCTGCCCCATGAATCCGCTGCCGGTGAGGAGCGCGTGCCGCCACAGAAGGTGGCCGTCACACCGACCGACCGGCCTCAGAAGTAGTCGGGCTCGTTGCCCGGCTTCCACTTGATATTGCAGCCCATGCTCGGTTTCTGTTCGGCGTCGACCGGCCGGCCCGCCAGCACGGCGTCCAGAGCGGCCCGCAAATCCGCGCCGGTGATCGGCGCATCGTTGCCCGGCCGGCTGTCGTCCATCTGCCCTCGATACACAAGCCGGCGGTCCTTGTCGAACAAGAAGAAGTCGGGCGTGCAGGCGGCCCGGTAGCTCCTGGCCACCTCCTGCGTCGCATCGTAGAGATACGGGAAGGGAAAACCCGTCTCCGCTGCAAGCCGGGCCATCTTATCGGGCCGGTCATCGGGGTAGGCCTCCACATCGTTGGAGTTAATCGCCGCCACCGCGACTCCCCGCCCCTGGTATGCCTTCGCCAGTTCGACAAAATCGTCAATGATATGCTTCACAAACGGGCAGTGATTGCACATAAAGACGACCAGCAGTGCCTCAGCCTCGTTGCAATCCGCCGGCGAGACCGTCTGGCCTCTGGTGTCAGGCAGCGCAAAATGCGGCATCGGGGTACCCAGTGGCAACATCGTCGAAGGTGTGACAGCCATAGCAGATCCCCTTTCAGACGGCAACGCCGATTCCAACCTTTGTACCCTATATGCACGCGGAGCCGGAATGTTCTGCGAATTCCCACCCTCGGCCCTATGGCGAGACCTGCAAAGCAATTTTTCCACACTGCTTGCCCGCCTCCATTCGTGCCATCGCCTCGCGGGCTTCGTCCAGCGGAAACACCTTGTCCACGACGGGTCTGAGCTGATTGACGGTCACGGCCCGCAGCATCTGCCGGTAATCCTCGGCCGAACCCATGGTCGAGCCGAATACGTTGACTTGATTCCAGTACAGGGCCTGGAGATTCGTTTCGGCCCGGGGCCCGGTCGTGACGCCGCAGGTGACCACGCGCCCGCCCCGCCGCACCACGCCGAAATCGATTCCCCACGTGGCCGCCCCCACGCTGTCCACGACGACATCGACGCCCCGGTCGCCCGTAATCGCCCGAACGCGCTCCACCACGTCCTCCCGGGCATAGTTGACCGTGTGATCGGCGCCCAGTTCCGCGGCCCGCGCAAGCTTCTCGTCGGACGAAGAAGTCACGATCGCCTCGGCGCCGATCCGCTTCGCCCATTGCAGCGCCGACAGGGCCGCACCGCCACCGATGCCGTGGATCAGCACACTTTCACCAGGCTTGGTGTGCGCGCGGGTGACCAGCATGCGCCAGGCCGTGACACACGTCAGCGAGAGGGTTGCCGCCTCTTCCACGCTCAGGTGCGGCGGCTTCGGACACAAGTTGCATGCGGGCAGTGACACCTGCTCGGCGAAGGTGCCGGGACGGCTGAATCCCACCAATCCGAACGACGGACACTCGCTTTGCTCGCCCCGGGCGCAGAACTCGCAGCGACCGCAACTGACGGATGGGTTCACAATCACCTCGTCCCCCACGGCGGGACTCTCGACGTCGGCGCCCACGGCGACCACGACGCCCACCGCATCGGAGCCCAGAACGTGGGGCATGTTCAGCGTCACCCCGGGCCGGCCCCGGCGCACCCAGATGTCCAGATGATTGAGACCCGCACCCAAGACCTTCAGCACAGCCTCACCCGGACCGGGCGTGGGCTCGGGGACTTCTTCCACACGGAGAACGTCAAGATCCCCGTGCTCGTGAATGACTGCCGCTTTCATGACACATCCCTCACAACTGCCCCTGTTTGCCGTGGCATGCTCGGCGCGATCCGGACGTATCAGAATTCCCGGTCAGCGCCGGCTACCCGGCCTTGATGTCGTAACAGAACAGCACGTCGGCGTGCCGCAGATAGAGCTTCCCATCGCAGATGACCGGATGGGCCCAGGCCGGCCCACTCATACCGGGCCGCTTGGGAGGGGTGAACGTGCTCTTCAAGTTGTACTTTTCCGGCGTGGCCTCCACCAGCGCCACCAGTCCGTTGTCGTAGCGAAAGTAGAGGTGCCCGTCCGCATAGAGCACGCAGCCGGAACCCCTTCCGGGCTGGTCCGCGTGCCACATGACCTTGCCCGTCTTCATCTCAACGCACGCAGGTTCACCCTTGTTGTGGTTGTGGCCCCCGTAGATGTAATCGCCGACTTTGAGGAACCCGCCGTGATGATTCTGGAACTGGTCCTTGTCGAGCCAGTACACTTCCTCGGCCTTGACGCCGGCGCCGGCGCGCACGAGCTTGAGCAGCGCCGAGCCGGTCTGATACGCCGTGGAGACAAACACATAGTCCCCATCAATGACTGGCGTCGAAATATTCGCCACTCGATTGGCGACCCGGTTGTATCCCCAGAGAAACTCCCCCTTGTCGGAGACGCCGATGAGACCTTCGTTGGTCAGTTGCACGTATTGCTTGACGCCGGCCCCGCGGCTGATTCGGATGGAGGAATAGCCGGCTTCTTCCTTGCCGTTCGGGCCGATGTCGGGCATGGCGCACTTCCAGATGAGCTGCCCGGTCTCTTTGTTCAGAGCAACCACGGCGGCCTTGTGCCCGCCCGGCGTGCACAGCAGCCGGTCGCCGTCGATCAGGGGTGATTCGCTGAATCTCCAGCCGGGATTGGACGCGCCGCCCAGGTTATCCAGCAGATGTCGCCTCCAGACGAGCTTGCCGCTGTTGGCAGAGATGCACACGACGTCCCCACTGGTACCGACAGCGTAGACAAAACCGCCGGCCACCGTCGGGGTGCACCGCGGCCCGTCCCGATGCGACGGGCCCACACGGGCCGCCCACAGCTCCCGGCGCGTATCCAGATCGTAGGCGTACACGTATTGGGCCTTCTCGCGATCGCCCATCGTGTAGAGCGCGCCGTCGGCGATGGAAACGGTCGAAAAGCCCGGCCCCAGACCCGAGATTTCCCACAACAGCTTCGGGCCCTCTGCGGGCCATTCTTTCAGCAGGCCGGTCTCCGCGCACACAGCATCGCGGTTTGGCCCGCGCCACTGCGGCCAGTCGCTGGCCCGCGAACCGCAAACGAAGGTCATCAACGCAAAACAGACAAAAACAGCAGACTTCACGAAATGTCGCATAACCGAATACCCTTCCCAAAACGAGTAAGACCCTTGTCCTCCGCGCCGGTTCGCAGGTCAACCGCCTGTAAACCCTGTTCAAACGCGCCGGACTCCTGTATACTCCCTGTGCTCAGTCGGAGTTCGTACAATATACCGCAGGCCGGGTTGCCGACCAACGGAGAATCCGCCTCAACCGCCGCTCGAAAGGAGAGAACACATGGAGCGCATCACACGTCGCAATTTCGTCGCCAACTCGATTGCCGCCGGCGCCGCCGCAGCCGCCGTCACCGGGCCGGCCCTTGCAGCACAAGACCGACCCGTGGGCACAGCCAAGATCAAAATCGTCGCCGTCTCCTGCAGCCCGCGCGCGGGCAAAACGACGGCGACCTCGCTGCGAGTGAGCCTGCAGGCGGCCGCCGAGGTCAGCGCCAAGATCGAGACCGAATTGATCGAGCTGGCCGGCCTGCGGATCAACGGCAACCTCGCGGCCGGCATCCCGCTCGAACCGAACGAAAAGGACGACTTCCCCGCCCTCGTTCCCAAACTCAAGGACCCCAACGTGCGCGGCATCATCATCGGCACGCCCGTGTATTTCAGCAATATGAGCTCGTTGTGTAAGGCCTTCCTGGACCGTTGCATCGCTTTGTATAAGGACAACTGCGCCTTGAGCAACAAGGTCGCCGGCGTCCTGGCGGTCGGCGGCTCGCGCAACGGCGGCCAGGAAGTCACGATCCAGTCGGTGCAGTCGTCGCTGTACTGCCAGAAGATGATTGTCGTGGGCAACGGTGAGCCGGGACCGCGCAGCGGAGCGCGGATCTGGAGCGGCATCGAAGGCGGTGTCGACAAGGACGAATACGGCATGAGCGCCGCCAAGTCCCTCGGCCGTCGCGTTGCGGAACTGGCGCTGCAATTGGGCGGCTCGACCGGCTGAGCGCGCGTGCGCGTCAGGAACCTTCCTCTGGGCGCGATTCGTCGCGGAACGCAAGCGCGCCGGTGGGACAGGCTTGCACGCATTGGGTCGCTGCCGTCCGCAGGCCCTCGGCCAGGGAGGCATCGAACGGCACGGCCACGCGCACGTCGAAACCCCGGCCGATGAACGTGAGCCCGAGCTCTTCCCGGGACGCCGACGCAATCTCGATACAGATGCCGCAGTTGATGCATTTGCCCGGCTCGTAGATCACGTCGGGGTGCTGCGTGTCCTGAACGAAAGACCGTCGCTGCCCCTTGTATCTCGCCTGTCGCGCGCCGCAGGCCTGCGCGTAGCGCCGCAGCCGGCACGCCTCGGGCTTGCGGCAATCGCAGTGCAGGCACCGAGACGATTCGGCCCGCGCCTCGGACTCGATGAATCCCCCGGTTGGCCCGGAAGGCTTCTGTCGCGAGACGGAGCCGGCGGATTGCAGAAACGTCTCCATCTCGCCATCGGCGAGCGTGCCCATCCTGCTGTTGAACGGTCTGGCCGCGCCGGTCACCTCCGCGCCGGCGAGGTACTGCCCGATCGCGGCGGCGGCTTCTTTCCCGTCGGCCACGGCGCGAACGGTCAGGCGCCGCTTACGCACTGCGTCACCGCCGGCAAAGACGCCGGGGACATCGGTCGCATACGTTCGGCTGTCGGCCTTGATCCCGTCGGCCGACACCGAGACGCCCAGATGATCCGCATCCCCCGGTTCCAACGCGCCGACGCCGACGAACACGGCATCATACTGCTTACGAATCTCGTCCATTGACACGCCCACGCCGACCCGCGTGCGAAAGCGGAACTCCACGCCAAGCTTCTCGATGCACGCGATTTCGGCGTCCAGGACGTTATGGGGCAATTCCTCCGGCGAAACACCGTACCGTAACATCCCGCCGGGCTGCTCGTGGTCATCGAACACCGTGCAGGCAAACCCGTCGCGGCGCAAATAATAGGCGGCCGCCAGGCCGGCCGGGCCCGCGCCGATGACGGCCACGCGCTTGCCCCGTTCTGCGGTGCACACCGGTCGATAGCTCTCGTCCGATTGCAGATCCACACCGGCGACGAATCGCTTCAACAGGCAAATCGAGACCGCCTCGTCGTGCTGGGCCCGCCGGCACACCTTCTCGCACGGCGCCGGACAGATTCGTCCCAACACCGCCGGCAGGGCAATGTCGCGCTTCACCGTCACGATCGCATCTTTCAACCGCCCCGCTGCAATCTGCCGGATCATCAGGGGGATATTCATATGGGCCGGACACGCCATATGACAGGGCCCCACGCAGTCGCCCACGTGGTCGCTGAGCAGCAGTTCCAGCGCCGACCGGCGCGCGTCGCGGACCTCTTCACAATCGTTTTCGACCTGCATCCCCTCGCGAGCCAGCGTGCCGCAGGCCGGCACCAACCCTTTGGCGCCGACGACCCTGACCACGCACACCATGCAACTGGTGGTCGCTTCGTGCCCGCGCAGATAGCACATCGTCGGGATCTCGATTCCCAGCTTCTCGGCGGCGTCAAGAATCGTCGCGCCGGCTTCGACCTCCACCGGGCGACCGTCTATGGTTAGTTTCGGCATACCTACTCAACTCGAACGGCATCGGCGGGACAAACGCTCTGGCAGGTCCCGCATCGAATGCACTTGTCAACGTCTATTTCGTGCTTCTCGTACGGCTTCATCTCAATCGCATCGACCGGACAATGCTGGGCGCAAACGGTGCAGCCGATGCAGTCGTCGGTGATCTCATACGTGATAAGGGCCTTGCACTTGCCGGCGGGACAACGCCCCTGCACGTGGGCTTCGTACTCGTCGCGGAAGTACTTCATCGTCGACAGGACCGGGTTCGGGGCCGTCTTGCCCAGGCCGCAGAGACTGCCCTGCTTGACGATCCGCGCCAGGTGCTCCAACTCATCCAGGTCGGCCGGCTTACCCTCCCCGGCGCACAACCGCTCCAGGATATCCAACATGCGCCGCGTTCCGATGCGGCAAAACGTGCACTTGCCGCACGACTGATTTTGCGTGAACTCAAGAAAGTAGCGCGCGATGTCCACCATGCAGTCCGTTTCATCCAGCGCCACCATGCCGCCCGAGCCCATCATAGCCCCGACCTCGGCCAGCGCTTCGTAGTCCACCGAATGGCTGTCCAGTGCGGTCGGGATACAGCCTCCGGACGGCCCCCCGATCTGCACGGCCTTGAGCCGCAGACCGCCGGCGATGCCGCCCCCGATCTCTTCGATGATCTGCCGGATCGTGATCCCCATGGGCACCTCGATCAATCCGCCCCGGGCGACCTTGCCGGCCAAGGCGAAGACCTTGGTCCCCTTGCTCTTCTCGGTCCCGATACCGGCAAACGCCTCGGCGCCGTGGCGTATGATCCAGGGCACGACCGAGTACGTCTCGACATTGTTGATCAGCGTGGGCCGGCCCCACAGTCCCTTGTCCGCTGGATACGGCGGCCGCAGCGTGGGCATGCCCCGACGACCCTCGATGCTCGCCATCAGCGCGGTCTCCTCGCCGCAGACAAACGCGCCCGCCCCGGCCACGATCTTCAACCGCAGGGAGAAGTCACTGTCCAGGATATTCTCGCCCAGAAAACCTCGCTGCTCGCACGTGCGAATCGCCTCCGCCATGCGCTTGATGGCCAGCGGGTATTCCGCCCGGATATAGAGGTACCCTTCGCCGGCGCCGACGCAACGGGCGGCAATGGCCACGCCCTCGATGATGCGGTACGGGTAAGACTCCATCAGCATCCGGTCCATGAACGCGCCGGGATCACCCTCATCGCCGTTACAGACGACGAACTTCTTCTCCGCAGAATGGCTCTGTACGGCCTTCCATTTCAAGTGCGTGGGGAAGCCCGCCCCGCCCCGGCCGCGAAGGCCGCTGCGCTCGATCTCCGAGGCGATCTCGTCAGGATTCCACTGCTTGAGGCATTTCTCCAGCGCCTTGAATCCGTCGTGACGCAGATACTCGTCCAGGTCCACCGGATCGGTATGGCCGGCGTGCTCGGTGGCGATATGCTTCTGCGGATCCGTGAAGCCGGCCACGTGCGTATCGCGAACGTTCAGGGAGTAGCGCGTCACGGCCCCCCACGCCTCGTCGGTCAGTATCCGGTCGAGCACGTTCGAGACAGCCGTAGCACTGCGCCGTCCCGGCCACCTTGGCTTGAAGTGACGCAACACAATCGCCCGGGCGTCCTGCGCCTCGACGTTGCCGTACCGAAACGAGTGGCCCGCGGGCAAAACGACCTCGACCAGCGGCGTCAGATAGGACATGCCGGAACACGCCACGCTTTTGACCACCGCCCGCGCCCTCGTCTGGGCCACGGCCTTCTTGAGGCTTTCGTACACCTGCCCGCTGCCGCTGGCCTGACAGCTCGAATCGAGACAGATGCGGATCTCCCCAAAGTCGTCGCGGCGCGGCCGGTGTCGCTCTTTGCGTCCCTTGCGCGCCGCCGCCTTCTCCTGCTCCAGAAAATCCTTTAGGACCACCGGAACGCGATGGTCGTTCAAATGTCCGTAGACGATATCATCGATCTGGATGGCCGGCGCGAGCATGCAGCAACCGATACAGGCCACCTTCTCCACGGTGAACAGCTTGTCGGCGTCGGTGTCGTCGTCGTCGGGAATCTTGAGGAAGCGTTTGAATGCGTCATAGACCTGCTGGCCGCCCTTGACGTGACAAGCAGTGCCGATGCAGACGCGAATCGTATGCCGGCCCGCCGGGCGGTGGCGGAACTGATCGTAGAAGGTCGAGACCCCCGTGATGGCAGCCGGTGTGATGTCCGTCCGATCGCAGACGCGCTGCAACGCCTCCTTCGGCAAGTACCCGTAGTGCCCCTGGATGGCCTGGAGAATCTCCAGCACCTCATCCTTGCCGGTGCCGACTCTCGCCACCAACTCGTCAACGAATGTCAGGTCCAACTCTTCCATAGAAGCTCAATTTACCTTGTCAACGGGGCCCGACTGCCTCTGCGCCGCTTGGCCGATGCAGTACAAGTTCTCGTCGCCCCGGATGTAAATCCGCCCGTCCACGAAGGCCGGTGAGGCAAAACACTCCTCGCCCAGCGCGCACGTGGTGATTTCCTTGTATTCCGGCCCGACCTCGGCAATGTGCATCACGCCCTTCATATCCAGCAGGTACAGCTTGTCGGCGACCATGCTGGGGGACGCCGTGAAACTCTCGCGCAGGTCATGCTCGTAGAGCTTCTCGCCGGTCTGCACGTTGCAGCAGACAAACAACCCCTCGCTTTCCATCAGATAGACGTACTGATCGTTGGCCACCGGGGAGCAGATGTCGGGTCCGGCCTCCTCCATGCGCCAGGCGATGTGGGTTTCGGTCACATCGCCCTGCCCGGTCGGCTTGATGCCGAGCAAGTGAGCGTACGGTTCGATCACGAGGATCAAGCCGCCCGCATAGATCGGGGAGCCGGCGACGTCGCCCGTGGCGCATTCGGCCCGCCACAACTCGCGTCCGTCGGACGGATCGTAGGCGACGGCGCACGGATCGGAGAGCGTCACAAGCTGGTACCGGCCCTCCACTTCGACCACCACCGGCGACGTCCAGGAGTTCGGTAACGCCCGCGGGACTTCCCACACGGTGCGCCCCGACAGGCCGTCCAACGCGTAGAAGCGCGACTTGCCGTCCGTGCCGTCGCTCTGATCGTATTGAATGAGAACGAGGTTCTCGTAAGTTTCCAGAGACGTGGCGTAACCGTAGACGTTGTCGGGCAGGCCCAGGTTCTTGTGCCAGAGCCGCCGCCCGTTGAAATCGAACGCAGCCACGTCGCCGGTGGCGAAGATCGCGTACACGCGCCGGCCGTCGGTTGCCGCGGTCGAAGCGGCGTACCCCGTGTCCTCCATCAGATCCAGCTCCGCATTCTCCGGCAGAGGCGCCGTGGGAACGTCGCCGCGCCAGAGCAGTCGGCCATCGGCGGCGTCGAAGCAGTACACCTCGCGAGCGTTCGGGTCCGCCCCGGTCAGGAAGATTCGGTCCTTCCAGACAACCGGAGAGTTTCGCCCCGGCAGCGGGACCTCCGCTTTCCACAGGACTCCCTCGCCCGTCTTTCCGTCCCAGCGCGTGGGGATGTTGGTGTACATACTAACGCCCGCTCCGCCCGGACCGCGGAAACGGGGCCACTGCTCGCGCATTTCCGCCATCGACGCGTAGGCAGGGCCTTGATCCTGGGCGTGGGCGAAATCCACGGATCCGCTGCTGTAGAGCAGCCAGGCGCCGCCCGCCAGCAGGACCAGGGCCCCCGCGACGGCCCAGCGCGCATGCATGGCGGTTTCGATCTGAGCCTCGCCTACGTCGCGGACGGGCCCGGGACGCGGGGACTCTCTCGTCAGCAGACGCGCCACCTGGGCACCGATCAGGAAGACAACCACGCTGCCCAGCAGCATGTACGCAGCCTTGCGGTCGAACTCCCAGCGCCAGAGCCGGTCGCGCCGTATCTTCAGATCCAACTGGCGAATCTCGGCCAGCAACTCTTGATTGTCCGGCTCCTTCTGGACGCGGAGCTTCATGGCGTCCAGCTTGAGCTCCCGCGCCGGCCCGAGAACGGCGCTGCCGATGAGGTTGACAACCAGCAGGGCCGTGAAGACGGCCGCAAAAACAGCCCCGACAACGGCCGTCCTTCTCGCCGTCTGGTACCCGGCACCTGTCTCACGTTCACGAGTCTTTTCCACGGTTTCGGTCATTAGTGTGCGGGGACCCGCTCCTTTTTCTGTTTCAATCGTTCGTGCTCCTTCGGACAGTAGCGGTAGCAGCGTCCGCACGCCAGGCAGCCGGCCGGGTCCGCCTCGTAATCGCTGCGCCGCCGGCGGACCGATAGAGCGATCAGCTTTCCCGCCACCACGAAACCCAGGAACCCGCCCAGCAGCGCGCCGCCCAAAGCGAATCGATTGCGCAGCATCGAAGCCTGGCGGTAGAGATCGCCGCTGGCCCGGCCGGTCGCGCGAAACGCATCGCTGACGTCGTCGGTGCCCTCGACCTGTCCCGTCTCCTCCAGATAGACCCGCTCGGCGGTCCGCACAGTCGGATGCATCCGCGCCAAAGGCGCTTTCAGTTTATGACCGCCCCACGCTCCGGCGGCGACCAGGACCGGCAGCAGCACCAGGAACAACGCGAGCTTCCTCTTGGCAATTCGGTACTGCCCCGCCGGCCAGTCCTCGGTCGGCTCGTGAATGGCGCCGAAGGGACACGCGTCCTCACACAAGCGACACTTGACGCACTCGGTCGGCGTGATGGTGACGCGCCATTTCGACAGGCGCGAGAACTGGCGCAACAGCACACCGTAGGGACACAGAAACCGGCAGTACGGCCGCCCGACGAAAAGCCCGATCAGCAACAGGGAGGTCCCGAAGACCAGAAGGTTCCAGTTGCCGCTGAACCTAAAGAACGCGACGAACGGATCGTAGCGACAAATGATAAACGCGCTGCCCGTAGCGGCAAAGAGCACGGCCGCTCCGAGATACGCGTAGGCCAGAAGACGCAGGGCACTCTCCAGCCAGAGCGGAACCTTCACCGGGCGCACGAGCACCACGTCCTGGATCATCCCCAGGGGACAAACGGCCCCGCAAAACGTCCTGCCGAAGAACAGGGTAAAGGCCAGCGGCAAGACAAAGAAGAGCGCCGCCGTCATAGGTATCGCGTAGCTGCTGTCGAAAATCGTCAACGTGACGTTTTGAATCGCCCCGATCGCGCAGATGCACCCGCGCCGCCAGAAACCGAAGTACAACAAGGAGAAGACCACCAGTGCGTAAATGGCGCGGCGGCTGCGCTGCTTGTGGATCAGGTACGACGCCAGTATCAGGGCCAGCAGGAAGACGGCCGCATCGACGTACTCATAGATGCTGTCACGGGCCGGCGGCACCGCCGTATCGGGAAGCTCGTAGCCACTCTCGAAGTCCGGCGGAGGGAACCGGTACTCTCCACACACCGCCAGAGACGGCGCCAGCAATGCCACGACGAAAACGGTGAGACGAACGAGACGCGCCATTATCAATGAACCGCCTTTTTCAGCAGGTACGGCTGGTCCGCCGGAACCCGCTTGAACGCCTGCGAGGGACAGGCAACCGCGATCGCGCATTCATTGCAGTTTAAGCACCGGTCGTGGCGAACCTGGAGATAGAGCGAGCCGTTGCCGAAAGCGTTGCATCCCTTGACGCATTTGCCGCAGCCGTTGCACAGCGACTCATCGATGGTGTACTGGTAGTACGGGTCCTCCACGAAAGTCCGCTTGATCGCGCCCGTCGGGCACAGCTCGTTCTCGGCACCGGTATCCAGGGCCTTCGGCTCCGGGACCAGGTACGCCGTACAAAGATCGCAATATCCGCAGATAGCATACGAGTGGACGCACTTGACCGCCGATTCCTCCAGCACGCAATACGTCGCGCAGTTGCCGCATTGAATGCACAGGTGCGGATCGATCTGCCAGACCATGTTGTCACGGTTGTTCCGCGCCACGCTCAGGCCGGCGGCCCCGCCCAGCCCGGCCAGGCAGGCGCCCCACATACCTTCACGCAGAAACTTGCGTCTGTTCATCACGTCTTTGTTACGCGTCATCGTGGCTCCTCTTCATCGCGTGCCTAACCGAGAGGGCCCGCGGCAAACCACATTCCTCGAAGACCTCGCACTGCGAGCAAATCCCCTGGTTGAGGCACTTGCCTTCCCGCAGAAGGCGGCGTCGTTTGACGACCGCGGCCCCGCTGCCGGCGCCCAGCAGCGCCAGCGAGGCGTTTCTCAGCGCCCCGGCGAAAAAACGCCTGCGCGTATGTTGGTTCTTTGCAGATTCGCTCATGGGCGTGCTTCTTTCCTTGCGAAGATTCTGATCACGTTTTTCGGTGGGTCCAGAATGTAGATGCGGCCGTCGGCGTCGGCGGCCACGTCCAGACCGGCCCCCTGACATTCCTCCGGTGTGTCGCAGATCTTGGCCTGCACGCCGTCGGTCAACTGCTCGTGGCCGGCCACCACTCCGACAAACCCGCCGTCGCTGTTGTATACTTTTACTCTCACGAGCCCCTTCTCGCTGGTGACGAAGCCCTGGTTGGGCAGCAGCGCGAAGTTCACGGGATTGCAGCAGCCGCAGAAGCCTCTGATATCGGCCGAGGGTTCGCCCCACCAGAACTCCAGGTCGCCTTCGCGCGTGTAGGCCTCGATGCGGTGCCGCCCCGGGTTAACCACTCGCAGCAGACCGTCGCGAGAGACCGCCACATCCATGTGAGGCCCCGGAACGACGAAACCCGGAATGTTCCGATCCGGATCCTTCTCGCCGATGAAATCGATCAGGTTGCCCGCCAAATCATAGTGGAGCACGACGCGGTGACCTGCATCGGCGACGAATACGCTGTCGTTGTACTTCACAATACTGGTCAGGATCGCCTCTTCACCGAGAGGCTCCCAGGAGGCGAGGCGCCGGCCACCGTCGTCCCAGACCTCGACGTGGTCGGCCACACCCACGTATACCTTGTCATCATCCGCCACCGTCAGGCAGCGTGGTTCACCGGCGACATCGATAATGCGCTGCAGGCTGCCCGCAGGGCTCAATATGCGAATCGCCTTGTCACCCGTGACAAAAATCCGTCCCTCGGAATCCAGGGCGAGGGCGCGGGACAGGGCAAAACCCGTGCTCAGCGGCTGGCCCACCTCCTCGTACAGAATGAGGTTGGGGTCCACCCGCGCCAACTCGGTCAGATCGTAACTGAACGCGTCGCTCAGGCCACTACCGGACCGGCCCGTCGTATCGAGCTGAAGGACGGCCACCATCCCAACCGCCGCGACCACGACGACAAGGACCACCAGAAACAACTTGACGTCCATTTTCCCGGCTTCTCTTGTCACGATTATGCTCTATTCCTTTATCTGGAAACAACTTGCAGAAACAGCAGTATAGCAGGCATACCACGCAGGATCAACGCCGCTCTACGGCCCAGCCACATCCAGACACGCCATGCGCGTCAGGTCCCGCACGATCAGCCGGCCCGAAGCCACGGCAATCGGCGCCCACGACTCGATTCCTTCCAGCACCTGCGCCTGGGCTAATTGCACGTACCCGCTGGAGGTAGCCTCAACGAGCGTAAGCACGCCGGAGTCGTCGAGAACGTAGATGAGGCCGTCGGCGATCGTGTAGGGGCCGCTGCCGAACCGGTTTTCGCTCGTGCTGGTCCAGACCACGTTGCCCTGCACATCGAGACAGCTCAACTGCTTGTCCATGCCGACGCCGTAGATGTAGCCTTCGTAATAGACCGGCGTATGCTGCATGGAGCCGAAGACATCCGTCGGGTGGGAGAACTCCACTTCGGGCACGACCTGGCCATCAGACTCAGTCAACCGCATCATCATGCACCCGCTGTCGTACTGGCCGTAACCGGCGGTGAAGAAGATGCGGTCCTCGCCGACAAGAACCGGCATCGGCACATTCGTGCGCACCTTCCACTGCTCCGTCTTCCACACCACGCTGCCGTCGGCGGCCGAGACGCCGACGACGCCGCCGGCGTTGGTGGAACCGCCGCAGTAGATGTAGAAACGGCGTCCCTTGAATTCCATCGGTACGATGGACGAATGCGTCATCACCCATTTGTCCGGGTTGGGCGTCTGCCAGACGATCTCACCGGTGGCACAATCCACGGCCATCATCAGCACGTCGCCGGCCGGCGCGATGATCGCTTTGCCGTCATCTATCACAGGACACTGCGCCGCATACCACTGCGGTATCTTCGTGTTGTATTCCCGCACGAGGTTCAACATCCACTTGAACTCGCCCGTCCTGGCGTCCAGGCAGGTCACGTGGCCCTTGGGTCCCAGGGTGACAACGTATTCGTCGGTCACGGTCGGGACCGTCCGGCTCATGCCGTGCCATCGCTTGACCTTCACCGGATAGGAGTACCGCCAGATGTCACGTCCATCCGCCAGCGAGAGACAGCGTACGACGTCCGCTTCGTTGGCTCGATCGTAGTCCAGCAGATACACTCTGCCGTTCAAGGCCGCCGCTCCGGCGTACCCCTCCCCCACCTCGACGGACCACAGCTCCGCCGGTCCCTCCTCGGGCCATTGTCGCCGCAGTGGCGTCTCTTCCCGGCTGACGCCGTCGTAGTCGGCCCCCCGGAAACGAGGCCAGGCGCCGGGCAGATCCGCCGGCACACCGTCGAGCGTCACCAGCGTGCCGGCAAGCTTGACGGGAGCATCACTGGCGGCAATGCCCGCCGGCCGGTTGTCGCCGCCCGGCAGTCGCTCCTCGAGGTCGACCGCGGCGTCGGCGCTGAGCCAGACGTACATCAGGCAGATCACGCCCGCCACCGCAAACGCCATCGGCACGATGTCGGCAACGACCCGTTTCTTCATCGCAACCCCTTGTATCGATTCGTACTGCACTTTTGCAAAATGGAGATTAGGCTTGCTTTAGGGAGGAAAAATCTCCTTCGTGATTTTTCCTCCCGAGGGCGCAAATACTGTTCGTATAAGCCCATAGACCCCTTCTTCAAGGAAATCAAACCAACGATTTCCTTGAAGAATATAAGCCTAATCTCCATTTTGCAGAAGTCCTATTCTTACCTATTCAACGCGTAATGCATCCAGCAGGTGCCCGCGAAGCGCCAGGCCGGCGGCAATCCACACCCAAAGCGCGCCGCTGACGGCGATCAGCAGCACTGTGGCAGCCAGCGACAGATACGGGACCGCGCCGCCCGGTGACTGCAAAGCGGGGATCACCGCGATGACGGCGGAGAGGACCCCACACACCAGCCCGGCCAGCATCAGCCCGCCGTGTTCGTAGAATACCATACGTTTCAATCGGGCCTTGTCAAATCCCACGGCCCGCAGCATCGCCAGTTCGCCCCGCCGTTCCAGCATATTGCGCAGCACCACCAGCCCCAGGCCGACGCTGCCGAGAACCAGGCCCAGACCGCCGAGGACCATAAATATGGACAAATACGTGTTCTCGACGGCCCCGAAGGCGGCTTGTCGTTCGGCCGCCGGCGTCAGGACCAGTCCGTAATCTCTCAGCGCCGACGAAAGTTCGTCCGACACGCTCCCGACCGCGTCGGCGGGCGCATCGATCAGAAAAACGCCGTACCCATCCACCGAAGGGAACCGCGCGGTAAACTCATTCTCGGCAATCACCAAACTCCCCTGCAGGATGGAACTTTCGATCATCCCCACGATGCGCACGCGCAGAGTCAGACCCTTCTCGTCACTATACTCCAGCTCCTCTCCGATGTTCTTGCCCAGCGCCCAGAAAACCGTAGGGTAATCGCCCACGGCCGGCACCACTCCCGTGTCGAGATCCATATCCAAGAGATCCCAACCCGTCTCGTCCGCGTCCGTCACCACCTCGGTAAACGTAAATGCGTTTCGTCGAGCCAATTCCTTCGGATCCACAGCGAGCAGCCGAGGCTGCTGGGCCCGGTTCAGATTGAAGCAACTGGCGTCGTCCCCCTCGCGCACGCGAAACTGGACCGCCTCGACGCCCGCAAGGCCCCGCTGATCCAATCCCAGTTCCTTGCGTCCCGCCTCGCCGTTCATATCGTGCAGAATGGCCACCGCCGATTCCCCGTACAGGGCAAAACCGCCGGTCCCGGAGCTTCTGCTCTGCGGCGCCTTGAGAGCATTTCTTCGGTTGGCTCCCACCGCGACGACCATGAACACGCCGCAGGCGAGCAGGCCGACGATAGCCAGACTTCGCCCGGTCCGGCGCGCCGAGCTGCGAAAACCCAGGCCCCGCAGGGAAACCATGGGCCTGTCCCAACCCGCCGCCAGCATGCGAAGCACCGCATGGCCCAGGCCCAGCTCGCCAAGCAAGAGCAGCGCCCCGGCTCCGAAAAACGCACCGGCCACCGCCTGGCTGTCACCCCCGGCCATGAGAGCCATAAAGGTGATGACGCTTGCAAAGGCGACAATCGCCACGAGCAGGCCCAGCTTGCCTCGCAACCGGGAGCCCTTCCCGTCGGGGCGCGGTTCGAGATTGCCCGCCATCAACTGGCAGGCGGGTCGTGAAACCTGTTTTCGCAGCGTGACCCAGACGGCGAACAGCGCCGCGGCCAGCCCGCCCAGGCCGCCGGTCGCCAACGTCGCAGAATCGGCGTGAAACTGAATCGCCGCCCCGGTGACGGCGCCGCTCCACAGGGTGGAAAGGCCGTAGATCATCAATCGCGTATAGACCGCGCCGGCCCCGACGCCCACGAGCGTCCCGAGCAACGCCACGAGCCCCCCCTCGGCCAGGAGCAGTTCCTTGACCCGGTGGGCAGGCCAGCCAACCGCCAGAAGCACACCCACCTGAGAGCTGCGACTCTCGACCCCGAA
>JAFGCA010000812.1 GCA_016932895.1 Sedimentisphaerales bacterium
ACGTCCCGCCCACGGGCCATCCTCCCACCACGCTTTCTCGCACCCCGGGACACCATCAGCACAGATGGTGCTCATGCGCGCTTACGCCGCGGCCGCCACATCGTCTGCCGTCGAAAGTAGATTATCCCCACCACGGTCATCGCTGCAAGGACTCCTGGGCGGCAGCTCCCGTCCGTAGCCAACCCGCGAAACAACATTGACGGAGAGACACTCGCTACTGACAATACCGCACATCTGGGGGGTCTGCATTGAGTTTGCCTTTTCGTGTATCCAGCTCATTGCGGTACTCGTCGGCACCTTGTAGAATAAGCTCAGTTGTCACTTCTGTCTTGGGCGATGGTCGCTTCGAACGTTAAGACTCTTGTCATTCAGCCTGGGGAGGTAGGAGAATGTCTGGCAAGGCAATCGTGAGAGGTTTCTGGGCAAGGTGCGTGGCAGCGGGCGGTCGTGTGATTCTCGCAGGTATTGTCAGCCTAGTCTTTGTGTCGCGGGGTTCGGGTGGCCAATTCGCTCAGGTCGGTATTTGCGATGAGGCAAACTACAGCTGGACACAGGTTGATATGCTCGATGCCCCAACAGGTGTCACGACGCTTGGCGGCGTCCCATTCGATATTAGTTCGAACGGCTTAGGTTACGAAGCCTGGGCTGCCGGCTATGTACCTGGCGTCGGAGATGGACAACTGACGTTGTCTATAGACGTAGGTGTTTATGGTGTCACAGATGTGTACACGTTGATCAATACTCATGCCGGTGCATCCGGACCTGATTCTTACGCCTCCCTTGTCTTCACCGGTTCTGGCGGCGCGACCTATACAAAGCATCTCGTGGGGAATGAAGACATACGAGACTATTACCCCAACATCTATACTAACTTGATAAATGGCACGACGACGACACAAGTGTTCTGGAGTGCGTACAACGACGAACGTTTGGACATGCAGCATATCGTTCTGCCCTTTGAGTTCGCCACGCAGACGCTTACGACCATCGTACTTGTTGATGACGGACGCCCGTACTTCCAACGTACGGTGCTCGATGGCGTGACCGTTCAATATGTCCCAGAGCCCTCTATTCTCGCCCTGATCGGCATCGGTGCTTTCGGCATGCTCGCGTTCGTTTGGCAGCGGCGACGGGCGTCGTAGATTATTGGACCTTGACCGACCAGAAACACAACCGAGCCATCCATAGTGGATGGCTCGGTTTTGGTCCCGCTTAATGGACTTGAATTGCACCTACCCGATCGCCGTGTGCCACTGCTGGCTTGCCCAGCAGTGCGCGGCTCATTTCTCCAGGTCCGCGAATAGATGTTTCAGGCACGACGTGAGAACCTTGTCGTAGTCCGCTGGTGTGCTCTGGAACACGTAGGCATTGGACTTCTGGACGTCGGTTGTCAGGTCGACGCGCACCACGTTCTTTTCGCCCGTGCCGACGGCCACCTTCATGGGGACGAAATCGAAGAGCTTCACTTCCTTGCCGGACAATCCGGCGAGGCGTGCCTCGGCCGGCGGCAGGGCGATGTAGTCGGCCTCGCTTCGCTCGTACACTCGTCGGCCGGCGGCGTGCAACAGAGGCGCCGTACACCACATGTTCCGCGGCGTCTTCCAGACTTCGGCGCGGACGGTGGGGTCCTGCGGCTTCGAGAGAAATCCGATCGGGTCTGCGCCGGCGGGCTTCGTCAGGGCGTAGAGAAACCAGTTCTGAAGCGGTGCGGGGGCGGCCTGGAGCACCTGGCCCTGCTCGAACTTCCAGTAGGTCCCGTGCAGCCCTCGCTTCATCGCGCCGCCGTCGAAGCACGGACACCAGTAGACCGGCAGGTCCGATTGCATGATGCGGACGTAGGCGCCGCGGTCCAGGCCGACGTTGTATTCGTTGCGGCGATAGCCCTTGCCCGTGGCCGGGTCGCCGATGTTGACGTACAGCCGGGCGATCTTCCGCCGCAATAGCTCGGGCCGGCGGTTGAAGGCGGCCACCACGTCGCGGAGGCTGCCGGTCGTGAAAACCGTCACCGGCTCGCGCGATCGTTCGAGCGCGTCGAGGATCAGACGCACGCCGCCCTGGAACTCCTCCGGCTGATCGACGCCGCCGTCGTCGGGCGACCGGAGCGGTTCGGCCAGGCCGATCGCCCGCGGAACCTCGCGGCCGACCAGGTGCAGCATTTGCCCGACGGGAATCTCGCCGGGCGCCTCCACCTGGTGCTTGCCGCAGTCCAACACGATGCCGCGAACGTCGAACTCCGGCAGCGAGAACAGCGTGGCCAGGTCGAAATGGTCGTCCGGGTCCATGTGCGGGTGGTGCAGGTCAGTGCTGTAGAGGATCGGGACTTTCTCGTCAGCCAGCCCGATCGAAGCCGCGATGCTCGACAACAATAGGACGATCGTAACAACCGCCGAACGCGTGCGCATGGTTTGACTCCGTGAAAAGTGAATACGGTGCGAGGACAGCAGGTTCCCTCAATTGTCATCGCGAAAGCCCGAAAGGGCAAAAACGCGAAAAGAGAATGCGGATAGGTTCCCTGCCTGAGTCCGAACAACCCGAAGAATTGGACTTATCCCGATCTTCCTTCTACTTCTTTCGCGATTTCGCCCTTTCGCGATCCGTGTCAACAGGCGGTCCAAGCTCTCACCGTTCCGGCCGACCGTGGCGAAGGCGGACCTGCCAGTTGTACGTCCGCTGGAGGGCCTGGGCCACGG
>JAFGCA010000813.1 GCA_016932895.1 Sedimentisphaerales bacterium
ACGTATACGGCCGGGGGACGCATCGATTCGCCGCCCACGTATCACCACGGCATCGTGCTCTTCGGATCGGCCGACGGGTACGTCTACGCGTTACGCGCCAAAGACGGGGCCCTCGCCTGGCGCTTCCGTGCGGCGCCGGTCGATCAGCGGATGATGGCCTGGGAACAGCTCGAATCGGCCTGGCCCGTTCACGGCAGCGTCCTGGTCCATGACGACGTGCTCTACTGCACCGCCGGACGCAACATGTACCTCGAAGGCGGCATTCATTTCCTGCGCCTCGACCCGGCCACCGGTCGGCTCCTCGGCGAGGTCGTCATGGACGACCGGGACCCCGAAACCGGAGAGGATATGCATCTGGCCTATCTGAAGAAGACCCAGGGCAACAATATGCCTGTGGCTTTGTCGGACGTTCTTTCCTGTGACGGCCGGCACATCTGGATGCGCTCGCAGAAAATAGACTTCCAGGGCAAACGCCACGAGATCGCCCTACAGAGTGTCACCGAGCAGACGCCGGAGGATTGCCACCTGTTCTGCCAGGTCGGCCTGCTGGACGATTCGTACTTCTTCCGTGGGTACTGGAGCTACGGCCGGCGCGTCACGGGCGGCTACGGGGGCTGGTACCGGGCCGGGCGGCTCGTGCCGGCCGGACGCATCCTGTGCTTCGACGACTCGCGCGTCTACGGCTACGGCCGCAAGCCCGAGTACATGGTCAACGCCTCCGTCCTCGAATACCAGCTCTTCGCTTCGGACAAGGCCGTGACGCAGGCGGCCATCGACCGCATCAGCAAGGCCCAGAGGAGAATCAACGCCCGCTCCGACCAGAAGAACGGCGACTCGTCCGACTGGCGGCTGCGCCACTTCTTCCCGGTCGAGGACCTGACCGCCGCCCGGTACGAGTGGGCCATGGACCAGCCGGGCGTCGTCGCCCGCGCGATGGCCGTCGCCGGCGACACGCTCTTCGTCGCGGGCCCGCCCGATCTCGTCGACGAGCGCCAGGCGTTCTATCATCCCGACGACGCCGGCATACAGGCCAGGCTGGCCCGCCAGGCCGAAGCCCTCGCCGGGCGGCACGGGGGACAGATATGGGCCCTGGCCACGAGCGACGGGAATCTGCGCCGCCGCTACAGCCTCGATACCATCCCGACGTTCGACGGCATGGCCGCGGCGCAGGGACGTCTGTACATCACGACGGTGGATGGACGCGTGCTCTGCCTCGGCGACGAGGGCACGCGCACGCTGCCGGCGGTCGTCAATCAGCCTGTCCGCGTGGCGTGGGACCAGCCGGAGGACCCGAACTATCTCCGACCCGTCCGGTAACCGGAGGGGCACAGATCAAAAGGCAAAATGAAGCATTGAGGAAGTCACCCGGGCGCGCCGCGATTCCGTCGCGTCATAGAAAACTCCAACGCCCAGCCCCGCGTGACCGCGAGGAGGATCCGAGAGCCGAGCCTCAGGTCCTTGGGCTCTTGCGCCAGGCCCAGCGGATTAACGCGACCGCCACGGCGGCGGTCAGGACGATCCAGGCTCCGACGAACCACTTTCCGCCCGGGTCGAGCAGGCCGACGACGCCGATGAAAGCCAGGACGATGATGATGAGCAGCACCACGCCGCGGGCTGTCTTCACCGTCGGTGACAAACGGGCCTGATCCTCCTTGTCCATCTCGGCCAGGACGCCGCGGGCCATGTCCTGCTGCGTGGCAGGCACGGCGATGCGAACCTCCTGAACATCACGGCGGTAGGCCGTCATCTTGCCGACGTCGTCGAGGACGACCGCATCCAGATTGCGACTGCGCAGGTATCCCACGACCCGGGACACGTCGTTCGCAAGCGTTCGGTACACCGTCACAAGCTCGGCCATCAGCCGACACCTCCACTACGAAAGCATATGGGCACGCCCGAATCCTCGCCGGCCGATTCTCCCGCCGGCGCCCGACCGGCTCGTAGCCGCTACGTGATGGGGGCGTAGATTTCGGTGAGGATCTCTTCCGGGGCGACTTTTCGCGGATCGTTGAGGTAGACTTCCCGGGTGGGGCCGGCCACCTTCTTGTGGTTCTCGGCGATCCAGGCGAAGAGCGTCTTGTAGGTGGCGGCGCACTGCTCGTAGGGCCCCTGGTGGACGATCATGGCCATCGGCCCGCCGGGCAGCTCGTAGCAGGTCACGCGGTCGGTGCCGGTGACCTTCTTGGCCACGGGGATCACCACTTCCACGTCGGCACTGCTCTCCTCGTTGGCCTTCATCGCCTCCTTGGGCGTCTCATGGCAGACGAAGGTGGGCCGCCCGACGATGCCCGCCCCGCTGCCGGCGGCAAACTGGCACACGGTGGCAATCATCGGTCCGATCTCGGCGTACGTGCCGCGCTTGCGCATCCCCACCACCAACTGGGATTCGACCTCCTTGACAGTCACCTCACTCATCGCACTACCTCCCATACAATGGGCCGTTGCCGACCGCCGTCCTGAATCGTACGGTTCTATACCCATTGTACCGGCCCGATACAACGCGGGCCAATGCATTCTGACGCAAATCTCGACCGCACGCGTCATTGGCGTTTTCAGCGCGGGCTTGCCGACTGGAGGCAATCACAGAGCAGGTTTACGTTGCGTACGAACGTCTCGGAGCGAATTCTCCCCTCCTGCAGCCACCGGCCCTCTTCGTCCAGCGCGTCGATGACCTGGCGCACCCGTGATTCCAGCGCCGGGCGCATCGGTCCGGTCCGGCCCGTCGACCTTGCGGCGCGGTTCGAACGGGCCGACGTGGTCTCGGATGCGACGGCGCGCCGGTAGCGAGCCACCACGGCGGGGATGCCAAAGCCGCCCTGCCAGCCGTAACTGCTCTTCTCGCGTTCGCTGATCTTTTCGTAGTCGTAGTGAATCTTGTTCCCGTCCTCCCGGTCGCCATAGATCGGGCGGTTGGTGCCGACCTCATAGAGCCGGGCCCAGCGACCGCTGCCAATCTTCGAGCTTTCCAGCCAGGCAATCGCCTTCGGGATCGGCTCCAGGTACTTCTTGTCTTGCGTGTAGAGATACAAATCGATCAGCGTCTGAATATTCGAGACGGTAACGAGGCTGCAAACGCCCGGCGGCTCGAAGCGGCGGGCCCAGGCCGGTTTGAGATCGTGCGTGTACTGCTGGGCCCACCCCGCCTGCGGCGGCGCCAACTGGGCGAGAATGATGAAGTCGCCGCCCCGTTTGGCGCTGTCGAGATACGCCTGCCGGCCGTAGACCCGGTGGCCGCGCAGCATCAGCTCGATGCAGTCGTTCATCGCGCGGTCGTTGAAGGTGTAGTGATCGTGATAGCCGCCCCGCAACGGATACCACTGAGGCCACGCGCCGTTGGGAAACTGGCTTTTCATCATGAAGGCAAAACCCAGCTCGACGGCCTCGGTGAGCCAGGGTTCGTCGATCTCCTCATCCAGACTGACGAGGAAATGCAGCGCCCCCTGGGTGATATCGTCGTCGAACGTGCATCGCTGGCCGTGGCGTACGACCCGCGCGGCGTTGGGGTCCAGGTGAGCAACGTCGACGCGGTGATCCCAGCCTCCGGTGGTGCGCTGTCCCCAGGCCAGGGCCCGGGCGGCGTCTTTGGCGGCCGACAGGTACCAGGGCCGGCCGGTGACGCGGTAGGCGCGCAGATAGGCCTGCCCCACGCTGGGCGTCCCCGGCGGCTGCACCCAGATTTCCGTCGGTGCGGCCTTCTCGTACAACGCTTCCCCATAGCGCTCGGTCAAATCCTCGGAATAGATCCCGACGTAGCCGCCGTTGGTAGAAATCGAATGCATGTAGGCACAGGCTTTACGCAGCGTTGCTCTTGCCTGGTCCTCCAATGTCGCCTCTTGTGCCCGCGCAAGCGATCCGAGCAACGTCCCGGTCGCCACCATGAGCACCATCCCCACGCATTTTCTCACGGAATTCTCCTTCACAAACCCTGGGCCAACCTCCCGGCCGTCGGCGATTCGAGTGACGCACGGCCTGCGATCCAATGCTATGAAGCCCGCTCGCTGCTGTCAAGGAACGCACGACGGGGTCTTTTGATCCTGCAAAACGCAACTCTTTGCATAATTTCCGGGGCAAAGACGCTTGACGAATGCGGCCGCAGCGCCCATAATAGTCCCAGTTTCGCGGATGTGGCGGAATTGGCAGACGCGCAGGCTTCAGGTGCCTGTGGGCTTCGGCTCGTGGAGGTTCGACTCCTCTCATCCGCATTTTTCCCCCCGAGTTGCTCCCGGGACCCTCCGGAGGCAGCATCAATTGTATCAACTCTAACGAAAACGAGGCCCAACGGCCGATAAACAAGATAAGTGCGCGCGCCGATGGCGCGCGTTTGGGTGGGGTAAGGCCGCAAATGGCGTGTTATGGTTGATATTCTGAAGAATTTCGAGCAGATGGCGAGCCGGTTCAGCCCGCTGGTGCTGGTCGGGCCGGGGCTGGCGATCACCGTCCTGGGTCTGTTTGTCTGGCTGGGCGGGCTCGGCTTTCGGCGGGCGTTGCTGGCCCTGGTTGGCGCCGTCACGGGTGGTTTCTGCGCCCTGCTGGTCGCGCCTCAGAGCGCCGCGATTGTCGTGCTGGCAACACTGGTATTCGCGTTCGTCGGGGCGATCTTTCAGCGGCTCTTTACGGCCGTGCTGCTGGGCGCGCTGTCGTTTGCGATCACCTTCGGCGTCGTCGCCTGGCCCTTCCTGAAGGAGTATCAAGGATCGCTGGTTTCCGGGGAAATCGGCCGAAACAACGAGATTCTCACGGTGCGGGAGAGCGTCGAGGTGATTCACCTGACCAGCCTCGATCTGGCCGACGGCGTTCGCTACGCCGCCCGCCAGTTGGCGCCGCTGAACTGGGCCGTGGCCGCCGCCGTCAGCGCGGGTCTGTTGACCATCGGCCTGCTGTTTCGACATCTCGGCGGGGCCCTCTCCTGTTCGACCCTCGGCACCGGGCTGATCTTCGCCGGACTCGTGCTTCTGGTCACCCTCAAGGGCTCCGGCCCCGTCGCCCGCATGCAAAACCAGGCGGCCCTTTACGCCCTCGTCTTCATCGGCATGATCGGATTCGGCACGCTCGAGCAGCTCGTTCTCTGCTCCCACGCCGACCGCAAACAAGAGAAAGCGTCGCCCAAGCGGCACGCCAACAGTAAGAAACCCAAGGAAGGCTGGCGCAACCGGTGAAAACCCGCTGGCATGAAGAACTCGGCTATCACAAATGACACTCCGGAGGAGAAGATCTCCACCGCGATCGACGGGAGCACTACATGAATAACCTGATATACGCCCTGCAAACCATTCTCCTGGCACAAGCCGAAGAACAGGAGGTCGTACCGATCGATCTCATCTGGAAACACGTGACCTCGCTCGACGTGGTCGAGGCGGTGACGTTTATCGCCTTCGGGACCGTCTGGCTCTTCTACGGCTGGCGCGTCTTCAAGATCCTGGTCACCATTTGCTTCGGGCTGCTGGGGCTGTTTCTGGGCATTTATGCCAACGAAAACTTCATCGGGGGCAACAGTTTCTGGATGGGCCTGATTTGCGTGGTGTTCTTTGCGGTGCTCTCGATCCCGTTCATGCGCTGGGGCGTGAGTCTGCTGGGCGCGGCCTCCGGTGGCATCCTCACCGCCGGCGTCTGGCTGGCGCTGGGTCTGCCGGAAGAATACGTCTGGGCCGGCGGGCTGATCGGACTGATCGCCGGCGGCATGATCTCCTTCATCGTCTTCAAGATCGCGGTGATCCTCTTCACCAGCCTGGGGGGCAGCGCCCTCCTGGCGGTCGGCCTGCTGGCCATCGCCTGCAAGCAATTGATCCCGGCCGACCAGCTCAAGATTTTCGCCAACAGCAACCAGTGGTTTCTACCGGCGCTGATTCTGGCGCCCATGGGGGTGGGCATCTATCTCCAGCACCGTTTCATCAAGACGGCCCAGGACTGGACCGTTTGACGGGAGGCCGAACGCGCAGCGCCCGCGCCCCGCTTAGCTCCACAGCCGGTCGTGGGCGCGGTCGGTGTCCCATTCGTCGGTGGGCTCGAAACAGCCTTCGCCCCGGCTGAGGTGCTCTTTGACCGCGTCCAGGTTCAACTCGACTCCCAGTCCCGGCGTCTCCGGTACGCGCGCGTGACCGCCCTCTTGGAGCGGTTTGTCGATCCCGGTCACCAGGTCTTCCCACCACGGAACATCCACCGAGTGATGCTCCAGAACGACCGCGCTTTCGGTAGCGGCCGCACAATGTACGTTGGCCATGAAGGAGACCGGCGAACCGGCGAAGTGCATCGCCATCGCGATGCCGCCCTCTGCTGCGTAGTCCCCGATCTTCTTGGTCTCCAGGATGCCCCCGGCCGTGGCCAGATCGGGATGCACCATATCCACTGCGTGCTCGTCGATCAGCTCTTTGAAACCGTCGAGGCAGTAGATGTCCTCCCCCGTGAGAGTCGGGACATCGATGGCGTGGGTGATCTCTTTCCACAACGCGGTGTACTGCCAGGGCACCATGTCCTCCAGCCAGGCCATCTGGTAGGGCTCCAGGGCCTTGCCCAGGCGAATGCAGCTATTGACGTCGATGTGTCCGAAGTGATCGGCGGCCAGCGGAATCTCGTAGCCGACCTCGCGCCGAATCTCGGCGACGTATTCGGCCAGCAGCGCGAGCCCTTTGTCGGTAATCTGAATGCGCGTAAAAGGATGGCTGGTGTTCGTGTACCGCCTCCAATCGGTGTCCGGAGGCATGCTCAACGCCCCGGGGATGTCACGAATCAACTTGATGCCCAGGTCCATCTTCAAGAAAGAGAAACCCATCTCCGCCCTTTGCTTGAGCCGGCGCGCATAGATCTTCCTGTCGCTGGAGACGGCGGTATCGGCGTACAAACGGATGCGATCGCGGTACTTCCCGCCCAGCATCTGGTAGACGGGGACCCCGTACGCCTTTCCGGCCAGGTCCCACAGCGCCATCTCGACGCCGGAGACGCCCCCGCCCTGCCGGCCGTGGTGGCCGAATTGCCTGATAGCCTTGAAGAGCCGCTCGACGTTGCAGGGATTCTCCCCCAGGACCCTGCTCTTGAGCATGAGGGCGTAGCGCTTGCTGCCGCCGTCGCGGACTTCGCCGTAGCCGCAGATACCCTGATTGGTATCGATCCGAATCAGAGGCACGCGGAAAGGGGCACCCGTGATCACCGCCACGCGCAGGTCGGTGATCCGCAGTTGCGAGGGACGCGAGTTGCGATTCACACGCTGCGCCGCGCACGCCACCTGATCGTCCACTGAGCAGCCGAGAACTCCAGCCAAGCTCAGCCCGCCCAGCCCCTTGAGGACAGAACGCCGAGAGTGTTGTGGTCTTACATGCATCCGTTTACTCCGTGTTGGCAAAAGGAATCTTTCATCCGGCAAAACACCACGACACGGCATCGCCTCTTACCACGTCCGCTTTTCGAGAATCTCCCGGATCGCTGCCCTGGGCACCGGCAACTCGTCCATGTTCTCTTCGAGCCACTGGAAGAAGTCCTTTCTGATCTCGTCGGACCATTTGCCGTCGATCTGCCCGGGCGTGTACTTACCTTCCTTGAGACGCTGGTGCCCGAACCGGTCCCGAAGCATGATGGCCTCGGCGCTCTTGACGACTTTCTCGGCCAGATGGGCGGGGATGAAGAGCACGCCTTCGCGCTTGGCCAGAACGACGTCCCCCGGCACACAAACGGCCCGCCCGATGCGTATCGGCACGTTGATGCCCGTGAGCATCACCTCCGTCAGAAACGAGGGGTCCCAGCCGCGTACGAACGCGTTGAAGCCGTCGATTTCTTCCAGGCCTTCCAGGTCGCGCAGGCTGCCGTCGAAGACCACACCATTGCCCGATTTGGCAAAGATCGCATTGCCCAGGTTGTCGCCAATCAGGGTGCCGTCGACGATCTTGCCGAAGCCGTCGGCGACGTAGACGTCGCCTTTCCGGAGCATGTCGATGGGCCAGGAGTTGGAGGCACCGATGCGACCTTCGGCTCGACCCTGGTCGTCGATCATTTTCTTAACATCCGGGCGGGCGGGCATGTACTGCGCCGTCAGCGCCCGGCCGACCACCGGTACATCGCTGTGAATCATCTTCCAGTTGCCGTCGAACTGGTTGTGATAGCCTGCGTTGCGGAGAACCGACCACGCCTCTTCGATGGAGACGTTCCGCATCCGTGCGAGCAGATCGTCCGAGACCTTGGGCCGGCCGTCGGGGAGGCGCGCTCCCTGCCACGGCGCCGTATACGCCAGGACGCGGCTGTCGGAGGAAATTTCCGGGGCCGCGTGGCTGCCTGCCATCATCACCACCGACAGCAGACAAACAAGCACGGCCACCTTGACGAGGTTCATTCGGCGCGGGATCAAGGTGTGTACAATCGTTCTCATGTGCGATCCTTTCATCACAAGCAAACCGAGGCTATGGTCATACCGGTGCGACAAGCGACGTCACCGGGTATTGTAACGGCTGTCAGGCTGTAAGGGGAGCGCATTGATCGAACAACTCTGAGAATGGGCGGAGAACGGACCGGGAGGTGGTAGTGGCGAGCGAACGCGATTGAAGGTATACTCATGGCGTGCCCGGCCGGATGGGCCGGCGGCCAGCGAGTGCCAGGCGATTGCCTGAGGGCGCCGGGCGAAACAAGCCGATTAAGGAGGCCGAAGATGACGACGCAACGTTTTTCCAAACACGCGATAAGGCAACCTCTCACCCGCCGAGGTTTCTTGCGAACGAGCTGCCTGGGCATCTGCGGCGCCGGGGTCGGCCTGCGAGCGCCGAGGCTGCTGGGCCAGGCACATCCGGCATCGTCGGTCGCGGTGCCCCACATCGACCCGGGGTACATCGGGCCGCAGTTCTTCGACGAGCGCGAAGAAGAAGCGCTGCTGGAAGTGCTGGAGTCCGGGTCGCCCTTTCGCTACTGGGGTCCGGGGGCGCCAACGAAAGTGCTGCGTTTCGAGGAGAACTTCGCCAGGCACATGGGCACGCGCTTCGCGCTGGGCGTGACGTCGGGCACCGCGGCGCTGGACTGCGCCGTAACGGGCCTCGGCATCGGGCCGGGCGACGAGGTGATCGTTCCCGCCTACACCTGGTGGTCCGACTACACCTGCGTGGTTCACGCCGGGGCGCTGCCGGTCTTTGCCGACATCGACCGCACGCTCAACATCGACCCGAAGGACTTCGAGCGTAAAATCACGCCTCGCACCAAGGCGGTGATCGCCGTGCATCTGTTGGGCGGACCCTGTGACATGGACCCCATCTTGGAGATCGCCCGCAAGCGCGGCGTGGCCGTCCTGGAGGACTGCGCCCAATGCGTCGGCGGTTCCTACCAAGGCAAGAAACTTGGCTCCATCGGCGACGTCGGCATCTACAGCTTTCAAATCAACAAGACGATGACCTCGGGCGAAGGCGGCGCCGTGGTCACCAGCGATCCGCTTATCTACGAGCGCGCCGCGCGCTTCCACGACATGGGCACGGTCCGGCGGCTTTTTATGGACCGTATAGGATCCGCCAGCCAGGTGCAGACCTTCGCGGGGGAAAATTTCCGCATGAACGAGCTGACCGGCGCCGTTTTAGGGGCGCAGTTGACCAAGCTCGATTCCATGGTCGCCCACCTGCGGCGCAACGCCGAGGCCGTCTACGCCGGCATTGAAAACCTGCCCGGCATGCGCCTGCGCCACCGCCCCGATCCGGAAGGTGATATCGGCTACAGCGTCTTTTTCGAGACGAAGGATAAAGAATCGCGCGACCGTTGCATCCGCCAGTTGCGCGAGCGCAAGGTCCCGGCCTCCACCCTGGTCGGCTCGGTCCTGCTGCCCATCCAGGAGTCGGTGATAAACAAGCGCGCCCGGCACGCCGCCTGGCCTTCGTTCAACAGCCCGGAAGGCAAGCGCATCCAGTACGGCCCCGACACCTGCCGGCAGACACTGGGGATCTTCGACCGCTTCGTGCAGGTCCGCATCGGCCCCCGATACACCGAACGGATCAACGACTATATCATCGATTCCATCCGGCAGGTCCACCAGGGCCTTGCATGACTCGGTGGGGAGTTCATTCTACAACAGTCCGGCGGCGGCTTTGGCGTGGTAGGTGATGAGGATGTCGGCACCGGCGCGTTTGATGGAGGTCAGGACTTCCATCATGGCGGCATCGCGATCGAGCAGGCCGGCATCGGCGGCGGCATGGAGCATCATGTACTCCCCGCTGACGTTGTAGGCTGCCAGGGGACAATCGAACCGCTCCCGGGCGCGGCGGATGATGTCGAGAAAGCTCAAGGCCGGCTTGACCATCACCATGTCCGCACCCTCGGCGATATCCAGCTCGATCTCGCGCATCGCCTCGCGGGCGTTGGCCGGATCCATCTGGTAGGTCTTGCGGTCGCGCAGCTCGGTCCCGGAGTAGTCGTTGTCCGGGGCCGACTCGGCGGCGTCGCGAAACGGACCGTAGAAGGCCGAGGCGAACTTGGCCGCGTACGACATGATCGCCACATAGTCGAAGCCGTTGCGCTCCAGGGCCTGGCGCATGGCGGCAATGCGACCGTCCATCATATCCGACGGCGCGACGATGTCGGCGCCGGCCTGGGCGTGTGACAGCGCGACCTTGGCCAGCAGTTCGCAGGTGGCGTCGTTGTCGATCCGGCCGGCCTTGATGACGCCGCAATGGCCCGTGCTCGTGTAGGCACACAGGCAGATGTCCGTGATGACCAGAAGCCCGGGCACGCGCTCTTTGATCGCGCGAATCGCCGACTGGACCGCGCCCTGCTCCGACCACGCTCCCGAACCCTTCTCGTCCTTGCTCTCGGGCAGGCCGAACAGCAGCACTGCCGGGATGCCCAGGTCAGCCACTTCCGCGGCCTCGTCCGCGACGAGATCGGGCGAGAGGTGAGAACAGCCGGCCATTGAGCCAATCGGCTCTTTCACGCCCCGGCCCGGACGAACGAACAGGGGATACACCAAATCATCGACGCTCAGCCTCGTCTCGCGCACCAGGGCCCGCATGTTGGCATTGGTGCGGAGCCGCCGCAATCTGATTTCCGGAAAACCCATGGCAGTGATCCTTCTCAAGCCCGTGATTTCTGATACGGGCACATATACTCTGCCCACCGAAAGGCGTCAAGACTCAGGGGCGCGTCAGGCCGGCACGATAGTTGCCGACGACTTCGGACGCGCGCAGATAGCGGTTGTAGAGGCGCAGGCGATGGATGCGGCCGTTCAGGGCCGGCGCGATGCGCAGCGTCTTGCTCCCCGTAACGCCGCGCAGGTTCGGACTGAAGCGACCCCAGCCGAACTGACCGATATCGCCTCCGTCGCATAATCGGCCGTCGATAACGAACGTGACGATCTTCGGCCCGCCATCGACACTGACGACGACGTGATGCAGACGTCCGGTCTTCAGCCTGTCCGGGTCACAAGCCCAGCGGTTCTCGGTGCGTCCGTCGTTCAGAACAATCTCGACCGCGCGGCGCGAAGTCGTTTGCAGACACAGGCCCTGCCCCGCTTCGGTGCGACTGTCCAGGAGAATCTGACCGGCCGAGAGCGAGCTGAATTCCACCCATACGTCCGCCGCGAAGCCCGTGCGAAGGTCCTTCGTTCCGTGGTCGGCCCGGCTCCCATCCCGCGCGACGAACGCCGGCAGCGCCGGCATGGCGACGCGCGCGGGCAGCGTCTGGCCTTCCCCTGGCAGATCGAGAACGAGACCGTCCGTTGCCATCTTGCGATTGTCGAACTGGTTCCACAGCCCCTCCAGAAGCGTGCGGTCCACCGCATGGACGCGGGCGATGTCCTTCTGGGTCTCGGTCAGAAAGAACTTGCCCTCGTCTTCAATCAGGTCGGGGTAGCTCATGCGAACGTAGGGGTCGTCGTCGTAGAGCACGATTTCGGGCTGGGACCATTCGATGATCCTGCCCCGGGGCGAATCGGCCTCGACGCCGCCGCAGAGCCAGGCCGGGTTGCGGTCGTCGTACGATTGGCCGCCGTGGTTGTGAAACCAGTAGAGGAACTTCCCGTTGCTGCACTTCCAGGCGAAATTGGCCGCGCGGGGATGCTTGATGAGTCGCCCGTCAGCATACCGCATGTAGGCCGGTGGGTTCCAGGTGTGCCCGGCGTCGCGGCTGTACGTGCAAACGGGGTGTCCGTCGATGGTGCGATAGACGCAGAAGAACGAGCCGTCGCTGAGGACGCAGAAGCTCTGCTCCTCGGCGATCGGACCGCCGCCGGCCGGAGCGCGCAGTCCCACGTCGCCGTCGGGCAGCGTCTCCCACGCGACCTTCTCAGGGTCGGACTCCGTCAGGAGGTTCGCGCTCTTGAGCAGCACGCCCTCGGTGCGGGCGAGAAAACCCCGGCCGAAGCGACCGACCTTGTGCAGCGGGACATAGGCCGCTCCGTCACGCGTAAACGGCTTGCCTACGTTCCAGAAGAAACGAACCTTCCCGCCGTAGGGATTCTCGCGGTCGATCTCGAACTCGCGCACGGGAATCGCAAAGCGCCTCTTCGACCACGTGCGTCCGCCGTCGTCGGTGTACTTGAAGACGTAGTAGCCCTGCGTATCGACGCGCGTGGTCCAGCCCGATTTGTAGGCGGAGGTGTCGGCTTTGACGCGCCGCAGGTCGTCGGTGTTGTGGTTGTAGAAGACATAGACGCGCCCGGTCGGGACCTTGAGCAGGACGGCGTAGGATGCCTCCGGACCGTCGGCCGGCTCGACGTCCACGGGCTTCGACCAAGTTCGACCGAGGTCGGTGCTGCGCAGGCTCACGACGTGCTGGCCCCTGGCGCCCTCGCGGCCCGAACCCGTCGTGAGAACGCAGAGCCACGCCCCGTCGTCGGTCCGGACCACGTAAGGCTGGTCGGCGTACGTCTCGGTAGGAATCTCCCACCCCGTGCGGATGTCGCGTTGGTCCTGGCCCCATGAGGGCGGGACAAAGACGCACGCCACCAGAACAAACAACACGAAGCGACTGACGTGACGGATTGCTTCGTCGCTGCGCCCGGGATAAACGGGGGCACGGGTGGCAGCGTCAAGCGCAGCTTGGCGATGGCCTATTGCGAGCCCTGCCGACACCATCGCCAAGTCCTGCGGCCTTGACGCTGCCACCCCACAAGCGCGATGACAGTCGTCCGTCGATAGGCGAGAGAGCAGGAACCGGTTCATCTTAGGTGCGTCCGATCTCTTCGTCGGTCAGGTAGCACGGCGGTTCGTTGCGCCATTGTTCGTCACCGGGATCGCAGCCCAGGAAGCGGTAATTGCCTTTGCACAGATCGAACCACCGGCACGTCAGGCAGCGCGGGTCGGCGAAGGTGTCCTTGCGGCGTAATTTGCCGAGGACGGGATCGGCGGTGTTAGCCCAGATCTGTCCGAAGGGGATTTGCATGACGTTGCCCAACGGATAGTTGCGCCAGAACTGGTCGGCGTAGACGGTCCCGTCCCAGCTCACGCAGGCGATTTTCTCACCGATGCGGTTGCCCCCGTTGGCCCGGAGCAGTTGCCGCACGGATTCAAAGGCCCGATGGCCCTCGGCCTGCATGCGCACGAGCAGAAACGGCCCGTCGGCGTGGTTGCCCACCGTGAGCACCTCTTCGACGAGGTCTTTGTCGGCCAGCTCGCGGGTCCTGTCGATGATCGTGTTGACGGTCCCGCGGGTTTGCTCCAGCGTCGGGGCCTGCTCGTCCAGGTCGCGGGCCCGGCCCGAGGAGATCAGGTGGTAGAAACAGATGCGGCGAATGCCGGCGTCGACCGCGATGTCGAAGACGGCCGGCACCTGCCCGGCGTTCGACTTGGTGATCGTGAAGCGCAGGCCCGTCCGCAGGCCGGCCCGGTGACAATTCTCGATCCCTTTCAGCGCCGCCCGGAAGCTGCCCTGGGTCTGCCTGAATTCGTCATGGAAGGGTTCTTGCCCGTCCAGAGAAATGCCGATGTAGCTGAGCTCCCTCTCGGCGAGCCTTCCCGCCGTGTCCCGGTCGATACGCGTTCCGTTGGTCGAGATGACGGTACGCAATCCGAGCCCCTTGGCTTCGGCCAGCAGTTCCATCAGATCCTCGCGCAGCAAGGGCTCGCCTCCGCTGAACAACGCCACGGGCACGTTCGCCTCCGGAAGCTGAGCGAGGAACCGTTTGGCCTGTTCGGTCGTCAGCTCGTTCTGGCCGCACGAGGCATCGGACGAACTGTAGCAGTGCAGGCAGCGCAGGTTGCATCGGGCCGTGCAGTTAAAGACGACGATAGGCCCGAACGTATCGGGCCGGTTATAGCGCAGATCGTCGGATTGACCTGCCAAATTACAGTAGAGTTTTGAGATATTAATCATTGCAGTCCCATCAGGATCATGGCGGGTCGAGCCCCGCGCTACAGTTTTCCGCCTTCGGCACTCTCGATGGCGTCGAGCATCCCGTCGATGGTGTGCTCGGAGGCCTCCAGGTCGACGCGCACGTTGAGTTCGGCCAACTGCCGGGACGTGACCGGGCCGATGGACGCGATTTTTGCCCTGCTTGACTCTACCGCATCCGGCGGTATTTGTTCGAAGAACCCCCGCGCCGACGACGGACTGGCGAAAGTCAGCCAGTCAATCTCTCCCCCACGGATCTGCTCGGCCAGACCGGCGGCGTCCCCCTGGCAGACCTCGCCGGTGTAGAGCGAGACATCCTCCACATGGGCTCCGCCCTCTGCCAGCAGGCCGACAAGCTCATTCGAAGCCAGTTCCGAGCGAAGCAGCAGGACCTTCTTGTCGTGAAGGTTCGTGTGCGCCAGCAGTTGCGTGCCGAGATCCTTGCCTGTGAAAACGGTGGGCACAAAATCGGCGTCGATGCCGCGCCGCTTCAGGGCCTCGGCGGTCTTGGCGCCGAGCGTGGCCAGCCGGGTCGAACCGAAGACGCGCGCGTCCTTTTTCAGGGTCGCCAGAACGTCGAAGAAGAAGGTCACGCCGTTGGGGCTCGTGAAGATCACCCAATCGTACGCGGCGATTCGAGCCAGTGCCTCGAGAAACTCGTTGCGGTCCGTCAGAGGCTTCAGGGCCATGGTGGTAAATTCGACGGGGCGCCCGCCGCGGGCGATGATCTTGCGGGCCATCTCGGCGTTTCCGCCGGCGTCGCGTGTCACCACGACGGAGGTGCCGAACAGGGGCTGCCGCATGAACCAGTTCAAACCAGGATCGCCCTCGGCGGCGGGACCGACAATGATCAGGGCGGGCGGTTCGACGCCCTCGGCTCTGCACATCTCGACGATGCGGCTCAGCGGCGCCCGCACCACCTTCTGGGTCGGCAGCGTCGCATTCCCCACGAGAGCCACCGGTGTCTCGGGCGGCTTGCCATTGCCGATAAGCTGCTCGGCAATCAACGGCAGTGTGCCGATGCCCATGTAGAAGACAAGCGTGCCGGGGAAATGCGCCAGGACGTTCCAGTCGATGTTGCTGTCCTCCTTGCCCTCGGCTTCCCGGCCCGTGACGAAGGCGACCTGCGAGCTGTACCGGCGGTCGGTCAGCATGATACCCGTATATTCGGCGCCGGCGATCGCCGCGGTGACCCCGGGAACGATCTCGAAATCGATGCCCGCCTCGTTCAAGAGAGCGGCCTCCTCGGTGCACCGCCCGAAGATGCAGGGATCGCCCCCTTTGAGGCGAACGACGGTTTTGCCCTCCAAAGCCTTCTCGAGCAGGATCTGATTGACCTGGTCCTGGGTGAAGGAGCCGGGACCGATGCGTTTGGGCACGTTGACAATCTCAGCGTCGGGTCGGGCCAGCGCCAGCAGCGCCGGGTTGGCCAGCTTATCGCAGATGATGCAATCGGCCGTGCCGATCAGCTCGGCGCCACGCAGGGTAATCAGGTCCGCTCGCCCGGGACCGGCACCCACCAGATAAGCCATTCCCTTCTTAGGCATTGACGTCTCCCCGGCCTCGTTTTCGTTCGAGTTCCTGGAGAATGTCCCTTCCACCGGCGTCGAGCAGCTCCAAAGCGAGTCGCTCGCCCAACTGCTTCGCCCGGGACATCGAACCGTTGATTTGCTTTCGCAGCATGGTCCGGCCCTGCACATCCGACAGAAACGCGCGGAGCACCAGCTCGCCGTCCGCACCGTCGGCATACGCACCAACCGGAGCATGACAGCCGCATTGGGTGGTGACCAGAATCTGGCGTTCGGCCGACGTCACGGCGCGGGCAAACGCATCCTCTATGGATCGCACTACGTCCACGGTTTCTCCGTCATCCTGGCGGGTCTGTATGGCCAGGGCCCCCTGGGCCGGGGCCGGGATGAATTGCTCCGGGTCGAAAGTAAATGAAATCGCCTCGGTCAGATACAGTCGCTCCAGGCCGGCTCGCGCCAGGACGATGGCGTCGAGCTCGGTGGTGTGCAGCTTCTCGATCCGGGTCCGGACGTTGCCGCGCAGCGCGACCAATTCCAGGTCCGGCCTGAGATAGCGCAACTGAGCGGAACGCCTCAGGCTCGACGTCCCGACGCGGGCGCCGTTGGGCAGCTCGTCAATCGACCCGGCCTCTCCCTTCGCGAGCAGGCAATCCTGGGGCCAGTGCCGATCCCAAACCGCAGTGACGGCGAGCCCTTCTCGCTGTCGCGTGGGCAGGTCCTTGAAGCTGTGCACGGCCACATCCGCCTCGCGCGCCAGCAGCGCCTCCTCCAGACGCGACGTGAAGAAGCCAATATCCTTCAGATTCCACAGGGCGGTGCGCCGGTCCCGGTCGCCGGCGCTGGTAATCTCCTTGATGCGAATCTCGCACCCGGGGTTTTGCGCTTTCAGCGCCGCGATCACACTCTGCGTCTGGGCCAGGGCAAGCTCCCCTCGCCGTGTGGCTACCGTCAAAACGCGGCTCATGCGCTGCCCTTGTCTTGCGAAAGGAACATCTTGTTGACCAGGTCGATGGCCTGCAATTGCTCTTCACTGGGTTCTCCGCCGCCGTTCTTGATGAAGCTGACGGGTCCGTGCAGGACTTTTCGAACCAGCGACTCGGCGAAAGCCTGGAGCTTTTCGCTGTTCTCCGGGCCGAAATCCTTGGCGTAGCGTTTGGCCTCACTACGGGCCAGGTCCAACCCCGTCTGCGTCAGCTTGGAGATCAAGGGCACCAGATCGAGAGAATCGTACCACTGGGCGAACGCGGTGGTGAATTCTTCGACGATGGCCCGGGCCTTGGGAATCTCGCTGCTGCGTTTGGCGCAATTGGCGCTGATTTGCTCGTCCAGGTCATCTATGTTGTACAAGGTCACGCCTTCAATCCGCCCCACGGCCGGATCGATGTCACGCGGCACGGCGATGTCAATCACCAGCAGCGGCCTCTTGCGTCCCGCGAGCGCCCATTCCACGCTGTCCCGCGTGAGGATCGGCTCCGTCGCCGCGGTCGAGGCAATCAGGAGATCCACCTCGGGAAGCCTCATCACGATCTCCACGAGGCCAACGGCCTCAGCAGCGTCAAACCGGCGAGCCATGGCCTGGGCCTTCTGAATGTCGCGGTTAGCGACGATCAGAAGCGACAGCCCGGCCTTTGCCAGGTAGCGGGCGACCAGCTCGGCGTTTTCACCGGCCCCGAGGATCAGGGCCGTGGCCTTGGGCAGGTTGACCTTGTCCCGGGCCAGCTCCACCGCTGCCAGGGCGATAGAGACCGCGCCGCAGTTGATCTCCGTGCGGGTGCGAACGGCCTTGCCCACCCGAAAGGCATTGTGCAGAAGCCGATGGAAAATCAGCCGGCTCATCCGGGCGTTGAGCGACTCGGTATAGGCGGTCTTGACCTGGGCCAGAATCTGGTTCTCGCCCACCATTTGCGAATCCAGCCCCGCGGCCACCTCGAAGAGGTGCCGGACGGCGTCCATCCCGACCGTTTCTTTACTGTGTCGCGACCACGTCTGGGCGACCTCCGCCCCGTACGGAGCGAGCAGCTCGCCCAGGAAGGAGCCACAGTCGAGGTCCTTTCGGACGTACAGGTAGATTTCGAGGCGGTTGCACGTCTGCAAGATCAGGGCTTCTCCGACCTGCTCGCTGTGGTGCAGGGCGCGCAGCATCTCCCGCCTCTGCTCGTCAGTGAAGGTAACCTTCTCCCGCACCTCTACAGGGCAGTCGTGATACGTCAGATTGTGCAAGACCAGCTTCATGCTGTAGTTATACTTTCCCCCAAACAGGGTAACGTTACAGTCTACGGCAAAAAGCGCCCCATATCAAGCAGCATACGCGTCGCATCGGGGCCGAGCCCAGGCATTGTCTGAAATGGATGGCGTTTTTGTGCGCGCGCACGTGGAAATGCGCGGGTTATGATGTGGGCCGTTTTCCTCTGACGCCTCTGATGAGGACGCAGCCGGCGCCTGCCAGGACCACGAGCCCGCCGAGCACAACCAGGCGAGCGGCCGCCGGAAACAGCGTGCCGGCCGGACGATCTCCCCGCGTGCGGGCCGTCTCAGGCGCGGGAGCCGTCGATCCTGCCGGCTCCTCTCGGGCCTCGACCGGGGCCGTATCGAACGTCTCCAGGATGCTGGTGGCGGTGTAGCCATCCTTCGACCACATGAGAAACTTGATCGGCTCCCTACGGTAGACCTCCTTGACCAGGCCGTTCACGTCCGCGTGGTACCAGCGCAGGCGCTGCTCGGTGATAGGGATCTTGGCGACCTTCACGTTGATGGTGGAGCGATTAGTGACCTTGTAGTGCAGGCAGCCGGCAAACTCCCCTGCCGGCGTGGTGACGGTCTCGTCCGGCAGCCGCTCGATCGCAATCGTCGCCGGCAGGGCAAACTCGCCCGACTTGACGCGTAGCGTCGTCTCAACCGTCTTCGTCCGGCCAATCTCCATCTCAGCGATCAGGTACGGCACGGGCGGATCGTAGTACAGAGCCGCCGCCTCGCCCTTCTCGTTCTCGATATCGAGCGCCGTAAGCATCCGCGCCTCGTTGACATGCAGTCGCCCAATCACGTTCGGATCGTTGGTGAATCGCTCCTCGATGGCCCAGGATCGCTCTCCCTGCTCCTGCGTCTCGGAAATCACGTGCAAAACACGCTGCCCGTCGATGGCGTTGGGCTCCATACTTCCCGGCCTTGGCCCTTCATGCCGATAGACCCACCGCCGCCCCACCTCGAACGGACCCTCGACAACCTGCCCGGCGAAGCCCACCGAACACGCCAACCCGATCAGCAGGCCCGCCAGCACCAGGCCGAGCCGAAATCCGCGTCGCATTCGATGACATGGTCGTACCACCAGCTACTTCTCTTTCAATAGATTCCTGCAAGCATGTGAACGCGGCCGCCCACCCGGGCGCCGCAGCCCCCATGGTACCGCATCGATCCCGCCTCTTCCAGGCGAAGCTCGTCAGTAGTCCCTGAATCCGCGCATCCATTTCGGCCAGTCCTCCGGCTCGACGCCGCCGGCCCTGGTCCATGGCCCGGCCCGGTCCCATCCCAGGTGCCATTTGAGAGCCCAGAGTTCCTTGAGGCCGATCGGTCTGACTGAGAAGTCGAGGAAGAGTCCGTTGATCGATCCATGGTGGCGGTTGATGCAGGTTTCGCCTGCCGCCCCGGAAGGTTCGTGGTTAGGCGGTGGCTGTCGCTCGAAGACCAGCGTAGTACTCGGCTCCACCGCATCGAGGAGCAGCGGGATAGTGTCTCGCCGCCGAAGCGAGAAAACGTCTGTGTAAGGCAAAGAACTCCTGGAAGGCGGGCCATCGAAAGCGCGACTGTGGATGCGACCGTTCAGGCCGTAACTCATACGGAACGCCGGCGCCGGTCGGATGATTTCCCAGGGCGCAAAGGTCAGCCCGCGCATCCCTTCGAGGTAAACGACGCCGTTGGAACTGGCCGTGAACGTCCCGAGACCGTTGCCGCGGTTTGCCATCGGACAGCAGGCAATACCTTCGGTTCGCACCGCGTGATACCGGCGCCGCTCGTTTGGGTCCACCTCATCGCTGATGTACTGACCCCGGAGCAGTGAAAGACCGCTGTCTTCTTCGCTGACCCGCATGAACCGACCGTCGTATTCCTCCAGATACAGGGCCAGGACCGTGCCCCACTGTTTCAGATGCGCCCGGCAGACCAACGCTCGAGCCTGCCTGCGAGCCCGCCCCAACGCCGGCAACAGCAGGGCCATGAGCAACGCCACGACCGCGACCACCACGAGTAACTCGATCAGTGTGAACCCTTTGATCTTCATGTGCTCGGCCTCCACATCGCCGAAGCAGGCTCGTCAATAATCCTTGAACCGACGCATCCACCGCGGCCAATCCTCGGGCCGGGCGCCGCCGGCTTTGGTCCAGCGGTTGGCCGTGTTGTATTGCCGATGCCACTTGAGCGTCCATAGCTCCTTGACACCGACCCTGCGGACGGAGAAGTCGAGGAACAGGCCGTTCACGGCTCCGCTGTGCCGATTCATGCAAAAACTGTTCGGCCAATGGTCGGGGCTGGAGGCGAGAGGTATGGGCTCCCGTTCCGGAGGCTTCTCGTCCTCGGGCACGTGTCCATCCGGCCAGAAGCTATCCAGGTGCATAGGTACGTTGCTTGCGCCTTGGACGGCAAACGTTCGCCAGAATTCTGGGCGTCGTATGGGAGCATCGCGGCCCCACCAGTACCCGCCGGCAAAGAAGTTGAAACCATAGCTGCCGCGGCCCTCCCCCGGGTGCAAACCGTCGCGCTGAAGCCAGTGCCAGGCCAGGAACGTTCCGCCCTCCTGCGAGCCCTCTCTGGTCGGGTCCGCCGGCCTGGACGCCATGGGACAGCACATGATGCCTCTGAGAGTATCGTAGTCGTCCGGTCCCGAACTCCAGAACCATCCCCAGGAAGACTCGGGAGGATCGCGATCATCCCAGGCCGGCAGGAGTCCGTCGTTCTCGCTCGCATACGTCGCCAGCAGGGTGCCCCATTGGCGCAGGTTGGACTGACAAGCCAC
>JAFGCA010000814.1 GCA_016932895.1 Sedimentisphaerales bacterium
ACCGACACGAAGTCTGCCCAGACTGGAACTACACGATTGATCCTAATACCTCATAACATCCGAATCTTTTTCTTTACGAGTCCTAAGTCCAGAGCAGAGTAGTCTATTGGACCCTCTTTGTCGTCATTCCATTTTTCGACATTCTTGATGTACCCGTTTCTGCAAAGCTCTTTTAGCTGGTCGTTAGACAAAACCCCAGGTATCCAGTTTTTCCAGGGCTCATTCACTTCTGCATCTCCGCGTAGACCCCGATGTCCTGTATTGGCTTCAAGGGATGCTGCCCAATTGCAACTTTCAATATCGTAACGTTGCTGGAGGGACTCTTCAACATAGAATATTCAGAAGTTGACTAATTGCCCATGTCTTGTCTTCGTCAGTTCGTTTTCGATCACAGCTTCCCAGTTTTCGTAGGCTTGCTGGTAAGCATCGGTGAGTTTGCAGCTGGGTTCGGTGGTTTTGACGGGTTGGAGGCCGGTGAAGGCTTCTTTTTTGTTTTGGTAGATTCCGGCGCCGATTCCGGCGCCTCGGGCGGCGCCTTGGGAGCCGTCGGTGTTATACAACTCCACCGTCGCGCCGCTGAGGGTGGCGAAGGCTTCGGCGAAGAGCGGGCTGAGGAACATGTTGGCGTAGCCGGCTTTGACGGTCTTGAGTTGCGTGCCCATGTCACGCATGATCTCCAGGCCGTAGTTGAGGGCGAAGACGATGCCCTCCTGGGCGGCGCGGAGGAAGTGGGCCTGCTTGTGGATGTTGAAGTTCCAGCCGTGGACGGAGGCGCCGATGTTGCGGTTCTCCAGCGTGCGCTCGGCGCCGTTGCCGTAGGGGAGAATGACCAGGCCGTCGGAGCCGACGGGGACCTGGGCGGCCAGCTCGTTCATTTGCGGATAGTCGAGTCCGGCGCCGCCGACGAAGTTGTGCTTGAGCCAGCTATTGAGGATGCCGGTGCCGTTGAGGCAGAGCAGCACGCCGTAGCGGGGCTTGTCGGGTGCGTGGTTGACGTGGACGAAGATGTTCACGCGCGATTCCGGATCGTAGTTCTTCTGGTCGGTGACGCCGTAGACGACGCCCGAGGTGCCGGCGGTGACGGCGATCTCGCCCGGCTCCAGGACGCTCAGCGACAGCGCGTTGTTGGGTTGGTCGCCCGCGCGGTAGCCGATCTTCGTACCCGGTGCGAGACCCAACTCCTCGGCCGCTTCCCGCGTCAGCTCGCCCTGAGCCGAGAAGGTCGGCACGCGCTCGGCGACGAGACCGGTCGATACGCCGTAGTTGTCGAGGACGAACTGCGCCGGCTCATCGCCTTCAAAATCCCACATGATGCCTTCGGACAGGCCCGACGGGGTCGTCTTGATCTCGCCCGTCATCTTCATGGCGATGAAATCGCCCGGCAGCATGATCTTGTCGATCTTCGCGAAAACGTCGGGCTCGTTGTCCTTGACCCACTTGAGCTTCGAGGCGGTGAAGTTGCCGGGCAGGTTGAACAGCCGCTGGAGGCACTTGTCGGCGCCGATGTCCTCGGCGGCCTGTGCGCCGATCTGGACGGCCCGGCTGTCGCACCAGATGATCGAGGGACGCAGGACCTGCTTGTTCTTGTCCACCACGACCAGGCCGTGCATCTGGTAGGAAATCCCGATGGCCTTCACGTCGGCGGGGTCGAACTGGGCCTGCGCCTTGATTTTCTGGGTAGCGAGTTTGACGTGCTCCCACCAGGTGGAGGGGTGCTGCTCGGCCCAGCCCGCCTGGGCGGCGATGATGTCGAGCTCCTTGTCCGGCGACGTGGCCGAGGCCAGAGCCTGCCCCGTCCCGGCGTCCATGAGCGTAGCCTTGATCGATGAGCTTCCAACGTCGTATCCCAACAGTAGCGCCATGTGTATGTCCCTTTCTTGCCGCTATCGGCGGAGGTTCCGTGGGGTGTGCACCGCACACCAACCGCACTGTCATCCTGAACGGAGTGAAGGACCTGGGCTGCGATTGTGACGTACTCCGTTATCGAGAGCCAGATCCTTGGGCTTCGCCTCAGGATGACAAGATTCGTACGCCCTACGAATTATTCATACTCCCATTTGAGGATCCAGGGGTCCTGGGTTCGTTTCTGGAAGGCCTTGAGCTTGGCTTTCATTTCTGCGAGCTTGTTCTGGTGTTTCGGATCGTCGGCGAGGTTGACCACTTCGTGCGGGTCATTCTCCAGGTCGTACAGCTCGAACTTCGAGCGATGCAGGTAGGCGTCGATAGTGCGTTTGCCATACCGCTGGTTGCCTCGTTTGATGTTCCCCTGCCAGGTGGCCGATTCCCACAGGTCGCTGGCGAACGGATACTCGAGCCCGTGGGCGATGTTCCAGATCAGCTTGAAGCGGCGTTCCCGCACGACGCGCATCGGATAGTACATCGTGATCTCATGGAACGTGTGCGAGGCATAGGTCGTGTCCCAGCCCTCGGCCCGCTCACGCTGGAGCACCGACTTGAAGGAGCGTCCGTGGAATTTGTAGTCTCGCGGGGTCGCGCCGGCGAAGTCCAGAATCGTGGGCGTCAAGTCGGCGTAGTTGACCAGCGCGTCGCAGGCGATGCCCTTGTTCTTCTGCCAGGGCGTGCGCACGATGCAGGGCAGGTTCATGCCCGGCTCGTAGAGCGTGGTCTTGGCGCCGGGGAAGGCGATGCCGTTGTCGGAGATATAGATTACGATGGTGTTGTCATATTTGCCGGCTTTCTTGAGAAGGTCGACCAGATGTCCCACACCCTGATCCACGCGCGAGACGGACTGGTAGTACTGGGCCAGCTCGGCCCGGCATTCCGGGATGCCGGGCAAGAAGTCCGGCACGACGACGTCCTCGGGTTTGTACTTGACCTCATCGATACCCGGATAGCCCTTTTGGGTATTGCCGAAGCGGTCGGGTTGGTGGGGCAGGTCCTTGGCCTTGCCTCCGCCGCGATGCGGATCGCTCGTGCAGAAGTACAGGAAGAAGGGCCGCTCGTCGGCGGCGCCGACGAAATCTTTGCAGTTGTCGGCCATCTGCACGGGACTGCGGCTGTTGCCGGGCAGCGCCACGTCGAACTTGTAGACTTCTTCCGGCGCAACGTGGTATTTCCCGATTCGTCCCGTCCGGTACCCACCCTGCGAGAGCAGCACGGGCAGGCTCCGAACGCGGTCGAAGCTGATGAAGTGGTGGTAGGCGTGCTGGTGTCCGTACTGTCCGTTATAGTGGTTGTACAGGCCGCTCAGGATCACCGAGCGGCTCGCGCTGCAACTGGCCGTGGTGCAGAAGGCGTTCGTAAAACGGACCCCCTCGGCCGCGAGTCTGTCCAGGTTCGGTGTCTGGATGACGGGATTGCCGTAACAGCCAAGATCGCCGCGGCCGTGGTCGTCGCTGACGATCAGGACGATGTTCGGTCTTCGGCTCTCGGCGGCGCCGCTGCTGCGCGTCATCAAAGGCCCAACGGCCAAGGCCGATGCGCCCGCCGCACAATTCCTCACGAAATCCCTTCGCGTCATAGATCGATGTGCCATCTCTTATCTCCACTTCATACAGGACCTGTCTATCGGGTGGCAGCGTCAAGCGCAGCTTGGCGATGGCCGTCTTGAGCTTTGTAACACAATCGCCAAGCTGCGCTTGACGCTGCCGCCCGGATGTCGCTGGTTGTCGCGTTCATTCCGGATCGCAAGCTTTCTCAGCCTTTCCTGCGGAGCCGGCGTCCGACCTCGCGGAGCGTTTTCACGTCGTCGGGATGAATCGAGCCGTCCGCCAGTGGTCCGGTGTTCATCAGCAGGTTGCAGTCGCTGGCCCAGGCGGCTTCGAGCCGCTTGATCACCTCGTCGGCGTTGAGATGCTTGCTATCGTCGTCTTTCTTGTAGCCCCAGACGCGCGGCTGAAGCGTGTCGCAGATTTCGTTGTGCTTGTCCTTGTTGCTCTCCCAGGCTCTCCGCGCCACGTCCCGGTGCTGCGGGTCCTTCAGCCGCTGGGCCAGGGAGTGGCCACTGCGCTCCGGGGCGGCGAAGTCCTCCGTTCCGCTAGCGCCCTGTTTGAAAGAGATCAGCACATGGGGCTGGAGCGACCGGACCAGATTGTAGGTTTCGTCTATCGGGAACAGATCGGGCCTGTTATAGAAGCCCATGATCGGGTCGAACCAGATGCCTGCGATGGGCCCGTAGCCGGTCAGCAGCTCGCGCATCTGCGCGTGGACGTAATCGATGTAGATGCGGAAGTCTTCGTCCTTCTTCCACTTGTACTCGGGCTGGGGCTCCTTGTAGGCGGGACGGGCATTTGCCCAGCCGGCCTCGCGGGCGTAGAAGTACGGGTGCCACCAGTCGGCGGCGTAGGAATAGTAAAGGAACAGGCCGAGTCCCTTCTGGCCGCACGCCTCGGCCAGGTCGCCGATGATGTCGCGCTGTGCCGGGGCGGCCAGGCTGTGATAATCGTGCTGTTTCGTTTCAAAGAGGCAGAAGCCGTCGTGGTGTCGCGACGTCAGGTTGATGTATTTCATCCCGGCTTCGAGGGTGAGGTCGGTGATGAAATCCACGTCGAAGTTGTGCGCGGTGAACCGGCCTTGCAGCTTCTCGTATTCGGCCACGGGGATCCGCTCGCGCAGCATCACCCATTCGCCCCGGCCGAGGAGGCTGTACAGCCCGTAATGCATAAACAATCCGAACCGGGCCTCGCCAAACCAGGTGCGGGCGGCCTGGCGCGGGTCCGCCTGGTGAAGCTCCCGGTGGTCTGCGAGATACGACGGGACGGAAGACTTCCGGGCGCCCCCCCCCTCGGCACCGGCGCAGCCGGAGAGGCCCAGGGCCGCCGCACCGCCGGCCGAAAGCCTGATGAAGTCACGCCGGTTCAGGTTCGATGGCATAAGAGATTCCTTCCATCAGTTTCCTTGTGATTTCGCGGATACTATCAGATTCGGCGCGGACACGCAAAGGCGTTCTGAGGGATACCGTTGGGCCTCAGAGGCTCACGTCCCGCTCCCAGGCGGCGAGTTTCGCGCGCAGCGCGGCGGCGATATCGGGTTGGGCCTGCGTCAGGTCGTCGGTCTCGCCGAGATCGTCGTCGAGATTGAACAGCCGCGTCGTGTTGCCCTGCACGAGCAACTTCCACGGTCCCTGGCGCACGGCCCGCTGGTTTCCGTAGGCCCAGAAGAGCGTTCGCTCGTCGAGGCTTTCGTTTGCGGTCAAAACGCCCAGCAGGTCGGCGCCGTCGAGCTCGAGCCCGGCCGGCAGCGCGGCCTTCGTCAGAGAAGCCATCGTTGGGAACAGGTCCATGCCCAGGACGGTCTGGTTACAGACGCTGCTCGGCGCGATCCTCCCGGGCCAGTACGCCACGGCCGGCACGCGATGCCCGCCTTCCCAGAGGCTTCCCTTGAAGCCGCGCAGCGGAGCGCTCGAGCCGTTCTTCGTCGCGCCGTTGTCCGAGCAGAAGAAGACGAACGTCTTGCGTCCGAGGCCGAGCGTTTTGACGGTCTCCAGCACGCGCCCGATGCTCGCGTCCATGATCTCGACCATTTCGCGGTAGGCGCGTTTGATCTCGGGCCCACTGGTTTTCTTGCCGACGCCCCCTCCGGGCAGGCGTTCGGGAGGATCGTTGCGACCCTGGTAGGGATAGTGCGGTGCCTCGTGCGGCAGATACAGGCAGAACGGCTCGTCTTTGTGCCGCTTGATGAAGTCCAGGGCATGGCGCGTGATCAGGTCCGTGACATATCCCTCCTCGGGCGTCTTCTTGTCCCCCTTCCACCAGTCGTCGATGCCGGCCTGGTCGATGTGCGTGTGGTAGTCCACGTTGCCGCTGACGTAGCCGATGTATTCGTCGAAACCCTGCTTGGTGGGATTGAACTCGACCCGGTAGCCCACGTGCCACTTGCCGAACAGACCCGTGACGTAGCCACGTTGCTTGAGGACTTCGGCGAAGGTGATTTCCTTCTGCGCCATGCCGGTCTCGCGCGCCGGACCCTTGGCGGTCACGACCGCATCGATTCCGCAGCGCTGCTGGTAGCGACCCGTCAGCAGCGCCGCCCGCGTCGGACTGCACACCGCTCCGTTGGAGTGGTAGTCCGTGAAGCGCATCCCGCCCTTGGCCAGGGCGTCCACATGCGGCGTCCGGATCCACCCGCCATAACAACCGATGTCCCCATATCCCAGGTCGTCGGCCATGATCAAGATAATGTTCGGCCGATCCATCCCCGGGGCATTTGCTTTCAAAGACGATGGGCCCCGCGTCAGGACACCGGTTACCGCGCAGGCGGCGAACTTGATGAAATCACGCCGGTCGCAGCCGCATTTTCTCGATCGTGTCACGTTGTCAACCTCTCACTTTGTCTTCTCGATGACTTCGACGAGGCCGAGGTCGATGTATTGGCCGCCGTCGGTCTGGTGGCAGTGGACGGCGAAGTAGTTCAATCCGGGCCGCAGCGCGGCTTTGGCCTTGGCGTCGAGCGGGACCTGCACGTAGCCGGTGGTGTAGCCGCCGAGTTTGGCGATGAGCTTGCCGTTGAGATAGACTTCGGCGTCCTCATCATGATGGATGGACAGATAGGGCTCGGCGAACGTCTTGCCGGCTAAGTCGAAGCTGCGTCGAATCCAGATGTCGGAGGTGTCCCATTGGGTCCCTACGACGGCGCCCGGCGTGCCCTCGGTGCCGAAGCCGCCCTTGCCGATTCCCCAGTTCGAGTCGTCGAATTCGGGCTTTTGCCAGCCCGCCTCCGGCTTGGTCGTGGTGTAGCGCCAGATCTGGCCGTCCCGGCGGGAGCTCGGCAGGAGGGTCTTGACGACGGGCGGCGGCAAGTAAAGCTTCTCGCTGGAGGCCCGCACCTTGTCGGCGTCCATCTTGATCATGGCCCGATCGTAGGTCATCAGTCCGTTGACCTCGATCTCCACGTCGGTGGTCTGCGTGTACACCGCCGCGGCCAGGCCGTTGCCGATGAGGCTACGCAGGTTGTGAATCAGAGCCAGATACGCGTCGGTCAGGTCCTCCCGGGTCGTGTAGCTGCGATAACCCCAGTTCTTCTCCTCTTGCCAGGTGTGGCCTCGGACGGGAAGACCCAGCCCGCCGAATTCGCCGAGGACGACCGCGCGGTTTTCTTCCACCTCGGGCATTCCGGGGCCCGGATAGCTGTGGATGTCGTGCACGTCGCCGACCTCCTTATCCGTCCAGCCGCTGGCGTTATTGACCAGACGCGTCGGATCGAGCTTCTTGGTCAGCTCCACAATCCGAGGCGTGTCGTGCTGGCCCCACCCTTCGTTGAACGGTACCCACATCACGATGGAGGGATGGTTGCGGAAAGCGTCGATGACGCGCGTCCATTCCAGCTCGAACTGCTCCTTGGCCTCATCGGTCCGGTTGTTGCCGCTGGCCATGTCCTGCCAAACGAGCAAACCGAGCTTGTCGCACCAGTAGTACCAGCGGGCCGGCTCGACCTTGACGTGCTTGCGGGCCATGTTCATGCCGAGCTTCTTCGTTATTTCGATGTCGTACTTCAGCGCCTCGTCCGTCGGCGCGGTGTACAACCCATCCGGCCACCAACCCTGATCGAGCGGGCCGTACTGGAACAGCGGCTTGCCATTGAGAAACAAACGGTTGATCCCGCTTTCATCCTTCTCCAGCGAGATCTTCCGCATGGCAAAGTAGCCATCCACGGCATCCACACTATCGAAGTCGACGGTCTTGACGTGATCTCCCGTTGTCTCTCCGACCTTCTTGCCGAGCATGATTTTGAGGTCGTAAAGATGGGGGGTATTCGGTGTCCAGAGCTTCAAATCCCTGACCACAAGCTCAAGCTCGCTGTCGATCTCTACGGGAGTCATTGGGGTCGGCACGGGGAAAACCGAAGTGGCAGCGCCGGCCGGTTGGGGCACGTCACCGACAACTATGGCGTTCACGTGGTACGAACCGGGATCGGAGGCGTGTCCTCGGATCTGCACCTTCACTCGGAGAACACCGGCGTCGATGTCCGGTGTCATCTGAACGGACCGGATGTAGAGCGAATTGACCGGCTCGATCCAGACGGTTTGCCAGATACCGGTGACGGCGGTGTACATGATGCCATGCGGTTTGCGCACCTGCTTGCCGCGGGGCTGGTTGCCCGCGTCCGTCGGGTCCCAGACCGACAGAACGATTTCCTGCTTGCCACTTTCTTTGAGCGCCTCGGTGATGTCGAACGTGAACGGGTCGTACCCGCCGCGATGGCTGCCGACCTCCCGACCGTTGACCCAGACCGTTGCGTCCCAATCGACCGCGCCGAAATGAAGCAGAATGCGCCTCCCCTGCGAGCCCCATCGCCTTGCGGTGGGAACCTCAAAGGTCCGTCGGTACCAGAGCCGGTTGTCGGGTCCGACCGGCTTCATCACGCCCGAGAGCGCCGATTCGACCGCGAACGGGACCAGGATTGGGCCGTCGAACTGGGCGGGTTTTTCTTCGCTCCTGGGCCGAATGGCATAGTCCCAGAGCCCGTTGAGGTTCAGCCAGTCCCGCCGAACCATCTGGGGGCGGGGATACTCCGCGTGCGCCTTGTCGGGCGAAACGTCTTGGGCCCATTTCGTTAGCAACGGGCCTTCTGCCGGCTTCCAGGCGCCCTGGACCGAGAGGCAAAGACCCAACGTAACGAGCCCGATGATGAGAATCCGGTGTTCTTTCAAAACGTCTGTTCTTTCAGCAATGCTTCCAAGCATCGTACAACCTCCGAGAAAGCGTGTTGAGCGCGTCGTCGCGCCTGTTTCCGAGATCATTCGCTGCCGGCCCGCTCGCTCGCAAACACGCACGAACCGGATCGGGCGCCGGCAGAACCAAACTAAGATTATCCGCCAAAGATAGGGCTTTCAACAGGAAATCGGGCAGCATCTCCGACTGGACCGGCTGCAGAACATCAAAACATCAGGAGATTCCGGTTTTCCTTGACGTGTGGCCCTTGATCCTGGTAAAATTTCAGGCAGCGGATCTGTAAGTGCTTCGTTCCCACGAAGACTCTTTTGTGGCATTTCGTTTGGGTGCAGGGAGGAACAGAACGTGGAGCACGGAATGGGCTCGTCTGACTGGCGATTCCGTGAGGGGTTTTGTTGCGCGCGACTCAATCTGACGAGACAACGCCATGATACCGGGTCGACGGAGGGCTTATATGCATAGAAAACGCATTCGTTTGCCTTTCGGGGGCTGATTGCTACCTCCGGGCAGCATTCGATCGAGAATGCTCGCGCCGGGTTCATGCTGCGCCGACAAAGTCGCGGCGATTTCAGCGTTTTGCAGAAAACGCGTTTCTGGTTGCTATGAAGGGGGGAAGGAGGTGTGCCATGACAAAAAGAGGGATGTGTCTCGTATTGTGGATTGTGCTCGTGTCGGCGGTAGGATTGGCCCGGGCGGACTTGGTGGCTCATTGGCGGCTGGACGAGACCAGCGGGAACGTGGCGGTGGATGACTCCGGAAACGGCAATGACGGCACCCTCCGGGGCGATCCCCAGTGGGTCGCCGGCCGCATCGGCGGGGCGCTGGAGTTTGACGGAACCGGCGATTACGTCGATTGTGGCAATGATGCGATCTTTGACATTACCGAGGAGATCACCCTTGCCGTCTGGGTCAACGCCAATGACATGCTCAACGGGGAGCACAATCACTGGCTCGGCAAGGGCGACAACACATATGCGATAAAACACCAGTCGGGCAACAACATCGAGTTTTTCATTTACGATGGGGACTGGCACTCGATTAACTATACAACCGATATAGGCTCGCTGAACGGTGAATGGCACCACATGGCCGGCACCTTCGACGGAACGGAGATGAAGCTCTACATTGATGGCGAGGAGGCGGACACCCTGGCCTTCTCCGGGAGCATAGGAACCGCCACTCACAACGTCACCATGGGCGAGAACTCTCAGGCGACCGGACGTTTCTTCGACGGCATGCTGGACGATGCCCGCATCTATGACGAAGCGCTGTCGGCCGAGGAGATCGCGGGTGTGATGATGGCTGAACCGGTGCCTTACGCCCTCGGGCCGAATCCCACCGACGGGAGCGTTCTCGACCAGAGGTCGGCGGCTTTGCAATGGCGCGCCGGTGCGTTCGCTGCCTCGCACAACGTGTACTTCGGCGAGAGTCTCGAGGACGTGGACCAGGGTTTGGCCGAGGCGGTTGCCACGACGGAGGCGTCCCTGAGCACCGCCGATATCGCCGCCTACGCCGGCGGGCTGACTCCGGGCCAGACGTATTACTGGCGGGTGGACGAGGTCAACGACGTTCACGCGGACAGTCCTTGGCGAGGGGACGTCTGGAGCTTCCGGGTGCGGCCTCTGACGGCCTGGAATCCCTCTCCCACCGACGGCGTCTCCTATGTCCGCCTGGACGCAGACCTGGACTGGGAATCAGGCCTGGACGTCCTGTTCCACACCCTCTACTTCAGCGAGAGCTTCGACGAAGTCAATCAGGGCGTGGGCGGCGGGTACATGACCGTCGCTGTGGGCTTCGATCCCGGACCGCTGGAGGTCGGCACGACGTACTACTGGCGCGTCGATGAGTTTGCCCGGACCGCGATAACCACCCGCGGCGAGATCTGGAGCTTCACCACGGTTCCCGAGGTCCAAGTCAGCGATCCGGACCTGATCGGCTGGTGGACGCTGGATGAAGGGCAAGGCACCACCGCGGTGGACTGGTCGGGCCACGGCAACCACGGGGCGTTCGTGGGCAGTCCGCAATGGACCTACGGCGTCCAGGGCAGCGCCTTGCAGTTGTCCGATGGGGCGCATGTGGAGATACCGGCGGTGAACGTGGAGACCAACACCGTGACGATGACGGCCTGGGTCAAGCGCCAGGGCAATCAGTCGGACTGGGCGGCGGTTCTGTTCAGCCGCGAAGGCTCGGGCGTCTCAGGCATGGGCTTTGGTCCGAGTAACGAGCTGCGCTACCACTGGATGGACCTGTACTGGGACTTCACGACGGGAATCATCCCGCCGGACCGGGAGTGGTTCTTCATGGCCCTGGTGGTGGAGCCGACGCAGGCGACGCTGTACTACAACGGTACCGAGACGTTTGTCCGCAACGAAGCGGCGCACGATCCGGACCCGTTCGACAATGTGATCCGTATCGGTCGCGACTGGGCCGGGCGTGATCTGGCGGGCACGGTGGACGACGTGCGTTTCTACAACAAGGTTCTTAGCGAGGCCGAGCTGCTGGCGGTGATGCGTGGCAACCCGCTGCTGGCATGGAATCCCCGTCCGGCGCCGGACGCGGTGGTGGACATTCGCACGATCAGTTCGCTGAGCTGGTCGGCGGGCGATGCGGTGGCTTCTCACAACGTGTACTTCGGCAGCGACGGCGCCGCGGTAGCGGCCGCCGGCACGGACGCTCCCGAGTACCAGGGCAACCAGGCCGGGACCGTTTTCTCGGTGGCCGGGCTCGTGGCGCTGGGCGGCGGCGACTACTTCTGGCGCATCGATGAGGTCGCGGCCGATGAGACCGTGCAGACGGGCACCGTCTGGAAGTTCACGGCGCCGGCGTATGTGCTCGTGGATAACTTCGAGAGCTATACCAACGAGGTCGGCTCCCGCGTCTTCGAGAAATGGATCGACGGCGTCGGCTTCACCCAGCCGGTGGACACGCCGGGCAACGGCACGGGCGCCCTGGTCGGGCACGACATCTGGACCGCCGGCACCCCGTTTACGACGATCATGGAGACCAGCATCGTCCACGGCGACGGGCAGTCGATGCCGTTGTACTACGACAACACGGAGCCGCCCTACCGCTCGGAGGCCGACCGGACGTGGCTGGTAGCTGAGAACTGGCAGGTCGAAGGGGTAACGGACCTGAGGCTGTACGTTCGGGGCGAGTCGGACAACGATGCGGCCGCCTTGTACGTGGTGATTGAGGACAGCGCCGGTAACGCGGCCGTGGTGCCCCATTCCGATGCCGCGGCGACGACCGCAACGGACTGGATCGAGTGGAAGATCCCGCTGGCGGACCTGACGGCCGCCGGTGTGAACATTGCCTCGGTACGGAAGATGTCGATCGGTGTGGGCAGTCGTACCGCCCCAACTCCGGGCGGCGCCGGCGTAATCTATGTAGACGACATCCGGGTCACCGCAGCGGCTGCGGGCGAATAGCCGCACGAACGTGTATAGCCTGATCTGTGTAGCAGTTGTGCATGAACGCGGGGCCGATGCCTGTTGGCAGCGGTCCCGCGTTCTTTTTGTGTGAGATTCCTGCCCAGGGGGCGCGACTCGCGGCGGGCGCTCCAATGCGGACGCCGGACAATCATCGCACCACCGCAGCAACGCACTCTCTGAAAGCCCTTTGACATCCGGCGCCGACGCCGCTATAGTGCCAGCGGGTTGCATAATCCGGGTGATCGTTCGGCGGGGGTGAAAATGGGGGAAACCGACTTCACAAAGCCGTTTCAACGGCGACAACGGCGCCGGAGCCGGCAGCCTGACGAATTCGCACAAGAATGCAGAATCAGTTAAGGAGAGAATGCCTATGAATGCCCATAAAGACCCTTTCGGACAAACTCCTGATGGGCAAGAGGTCTTTATTTACACCCTGGCGAATGTGAAAGGGCTCCGGGCCCGCATCACGAACTTCGGAGCCACGCTGGTTTCGTTGGAGGTTCCCGACCGGGATGGGAGTCTCTCCGACGTCGTACTGGGTTTCGACAACCTTGAGGGGTACCTCAAGCAGACGGCGTACATAGGGGCCACGGTGGGTCGCTACGGCAACCGCATCGGCAATGCCAAATTCTCCCTTGACGGCGTCGAATACAAACTGACGGCCAATCACGGCGTCCACCAATTGCACGGTGGCCTGAAGGGGTTTGACAAGGTCGTGTGGAAGACCGTGGAAGTCGTGGCGGCCGAAGACGAAGCCTGGGTCAAGATGACCTACCTCAGCAAGGACGGCGAAGAGGGCTATCCGGGCAATCTCCAATGCACGGTTACCTACACGTTGACCAATGCCGACGAACTGCGGATCAGCTACGAGGCGGAGACGGACAAGAAAACCGTGGTGAACTTGACGAATCACAGCTATTGGAACCTGGCCGGACCGGGCAGTGGGAGCATCCTGGGCCATGAGCTGATGCTTCATGCCGAGAAGTTCACCCTGATCGACACGGATTTGATCCCCACGGGCATCATCGCCAGCATTCAGGATACCCCCCTCGATTTCACCAAGCGCAAGAAAATCGGGGCCCGCATGCACCAGACCGGCTCCGGGTACGACCACAACTTCGTCCTCAGCGGCCCCGTCGGGACCATGAAGCCGTGCGCCCGCGTGCGCGAGCCGAACAGCGGTAGGATCATGGAGATCTCCACGACCGAGCCGGGGGTCCAGTTTTACACGGCGAACTATCTGGATGGCTCTTTCATGGGCAAGAAGGAGCAGGCATACGAGAAGCACGCCGGTTTTTGTCTGGAGACGCAGCATTTCCCGGATTCGCCAAACAAAGCCGATTTCCCGTCTACGGTTGTTGAGCCGGGCACCACGTATACCAGTACGACGGTGCATCGATTCTCGACCGAATAGCGGCCGGGCCGACGCCGGCCGGCATGCGTTGCCGCAACGCGGGGACCGATGCGTCTCGGCAGGAAGGGTCCGGTAAGTATTTTTCGGCGCCCGTCGGGTTTTCTTGTTGCCGACGGCGCCGCAAGTCCTTGGCAGCCAGTATTTTAGACGATGTTCGAGAAAATTTTCAACTAATCGGGCAAATTGGCCGAATTTATTTGACACTGGGATACATCCGTGCTATTATCCAAGTAAAGACAGGCAGGTTTGAAGAAGGCCATTATATATAACTCAATATCGTCATCATATTTTTCGATTCACCTTTCATACCTGAATCTGCCTGGCTTGAAGAAGTGGGTGTAGTAATCTCGCGAACGTTCGGCGTTCGTACCCACAACCGAAACTCCGATAAAACTGGGTTTTTGGGAAAATCAAGCAGGCCGTTTTTCTCTACGACGAAGATTCACAGTCATGAGATTCGCGAAATGTGTGTTTGCCCTTGGTGGGCAAACGGATTCATCTGTTAAATTGGCCAAAGTGGCGTAAATGGAAGAACGGTCGGTCTGCGAATCTCGAGAGAAGTGAAAGGAGAACATCATGAAGAGAAAAGGTTTTACCCTGGTTGAGTTGTTGGTCGTGATTGCGATCATCGCTCTGTTGATGGGCATCTTGATGCCCGCACTGTCGCGTGTGCGTCAGTTGGCGTTCCGGATGACCTGCGGGACGAACCTCTCGGGTATCGGCAAAGCGATGCTGATCTACTCGAACGACTACGAGGACGAGCTTCCTCGGGCCGGAGGCCGCAGCACGACTTGGGGTGTCGTCAGCGATTGGACCGCGGCCGATCGGTATCAGGCCTTCGGCGTCAGCCGTGCCGACAACACCGGTGGCAGCGCCACCATCAGCTCGTGCTTCTACCTGCTGGTCAAATATGCCGAGGTCACGCCCAAGTCGTTTATCTGCAAGGGCGACGCCGGCACCACGGAGTTCAAGCTCTCGGAGATGACCAACGTCCCG
>JAFGCA010000815.1 GCA_016932895.1 Sedimentisphaerales bacterium
CTCTTCGGTCTCTACCCGGCGATGCACGCGGCCAAAGTCGATCCCATCATCGCCCTGCGCCATGAATAGAACCGGGGAATCGGCGCTCTACCTCTTCGCGGCCGGTGCCGCTACTTCAGCAACAACCGCCGGGCCATGTCCCTGCCCGACGGCGTCATGAATGTCTCCTCAACGAACCGGCGGCGGTCATCAGCGGATTTGTCGCGGTACCGGCGCGGAAAATTGACCATCCAATCGGCGTCCCACACGGTCTTGAATTCGACGGTCGCCACGGTGTCCGCCTCGGCGGCGCTGTGGTGATTGGCAATGATGCGGCAGATGCGGTCGATGGCGCCGGCATCGACATCCAGATCAGCCAGAATCTCTCGGGCAATGGGAGGTCCTTCCATCTCCTGATACTTGCCGGCGCTGGAGCCGTGTATCTCCCGGGCCCTGGGAATGCCAATGTCGTGGAGCAGAGCCGCGGCTCGGGCGATGAAAGGGTCGCCGCCTTCATCGCGATGGATTTCACTGGCGTAGCCGTACACCCTCATCGTGTGCTCGATCAGGCCCCGGTTCTCGCCGAAGGAGGATTTCATCCGCTCTCTGACGCGGTCCAGCCGCGCCGCCAGCTCGGGCGGATCGCCCCTCTTCCACGACCGGACGTATTCAATGCTGTACGTCGACGGCAGGTCCCCGTCCTCCGGCAGCCCAAACCATTCGGGCATCGTCTCGCTGTCGAAGTTCAATGTCAGAGCCTGATGCCAGTGTGTATTTTCCACCCATCGCAGCAGCACGCCGTCGAAGTACCATTTGATTTTGTCCCTGTCCCATTCGAGTCCGTAGACATGGAAATCGTCCGCCAGGTCCGCCGGTGCGATCCACACCCCATGCTTCGACCAGTGCTTCGTTTCGTTCGGCGTCCGAAAAATATGAACGTTCATATTGTACTTCCGCTCGAAACCCGGGGCGCCGCCTCCGATTTCAAACACGTCGATCTCGGTCCATTGCTCGGGCGTGTTGTGATAGAACCAGAAGGAGCTGGAGCCGTGCGACCGCATCGGCCTGGCCTTGATCTCAAAGTACCCGTATTTGACCGTCGTCTTGCTTTGCACCGCGGCGCTGGTGTAGGTGTGGTAGCCTCTGCTCTTCGGCATCTCGGGCACTTCCTGCTTTCGCATGGTCAGATGGAGTTTGTCGTCGCTGACCGTCACGTTGTTCGGATGGAAGTACGCCGGCTGTCGGCCGAGCCAGCGCGGATTCCGCGGCCACCATTTGTTCGGGTCCAGCACCGTGCCGCTAAATTCATCGGTCATCGGCTCGTATCGGGCCCAATGTCCCGTATTGCCCGGGTCGGACAGGGGCTGGCGGTCACTGATCCGCTCGGGCGTCGGACCGAGCTCGCCCTTTCGCACCCAGCCTTGCGGACGCGTCCCGGCGGCATGACAGACAAGCGTACCCGTTTGCAGAAGCAATACGACCGCTATCGCGGATACAACCTTCCCGTATGCCATTCTCTTGCTCCCGTATGAATCAATGCGACTGCTCCGGCGGCCGACAAGTCCAGTGTGCCATTGTAGCGGCTGCACGCGTTGCCACAAGCGTCAAAAGTACGCCTCCGGCGAGGAACGCACCGGGCCACACCCGCTGCCCCGACAAGACCTCGAAACGCCGCAGGGACCAACGCCTGCAAAGCAAATGAACGGCGCCAAGCCAACGCTAAAGTCGGGGCAAACAAATCGCCGATAGGCGTACTGAACGGCAAGACCGCCAACGGAGGCCATGGTCGGTGAGCCCGGGGAACCGGGGCTCGCCCCGGCGCCACGGGCACGGATGGCAAGGGGTGGAACAGGTCACATCCCACGCACTGGAGAAACGGATGAAAACAGCCTCATCTCGCGACGCTCGCACGGAAACCGGCGACCATCAAGCGTGCGGATGCATGCAGCGCGCCGCCGAGAAGCTCAAAGTCGAGGACGTCATGACAAGGCACGTCTTCACGATCCACCCGACGGACACCGTCCAAACGGCGGCCGAGCTCATGTCCGAGAATCACGTATCCTGTCTCCCGGTCCTGGATGACGGGAGGTTCCAGGGCATCCTCACACAAAGTGACGTCCTGGCGGGCAACGCTGATTTGGAGGGCGCCGCCGGCTCGATCACCGCAGCCCAGCGCGTGCGGCGGGACGTACCGACCATCCCCCCGGAGACCGGCGTCCTCGAGGCCGGGCGAATCATGGAGGCCCAGAGGACCAAATGGCTGCCCGTCCTCTCGGCGGGACGCCTGGCGGGCATTGTGACCCAGACGGACGTTATCGGAGCCATCACGTCGCTGGTGAAGGTGGTCGAGGTCGGCGCCGTGATGAACGCCGATGTCACCACCGTGGATGCCGCGACCACGGTCCGCGAGGCAACCAGGATTATGAGCGACCAGGGCATTTCCTGTCTCGTCGCCGTTCACGGCGGCAAGATGGTCGGCATCCTGACCGAGAAAGACATCCTCAGACGCGTGTGCGCCGCGGGCAAAGACTTCCATCAAGTCCTCGTCGCCGACGTCATGTCGTTCCCTGTCACGACCGTCCCGCCCAACCATTGCCTGTTCACCACGCACCGCACGATGGACCGCATGCACATTCACCGTCTCGTAGTGACAGACGGGGACCGTCTGGTCGGAATCGTCACCCAGACGGATATCCTCAGAACGCTGAAGGACACCCTCTGGACCTAAGAGAGGCCACCACACGCGCACGCAGAGAGAAACCGACATCCCTCCTCAGCGGCCGGGCAGACGTTTGGTGACACCGGGAGACGGAATGTCGGCCTGCCAGTTGTTGGGGTCGTTGCCGTAGCGGTCGAGGGCCATTCGGGTCAGTGACAAGCCGAAACCGTCGGCCTCGACCGGCCAGGGATCGATCCCGCCGGCGAAATCCTCCCCGTGCGCCCCGTCGCTGAAGGCCACGCGATCCACAGCAATCCAATGCCGGACGCCTTCGGCGTCGAGATCGCCCGGCTTACCCAGGTAAATCGTCTCGCCGGCGTTGCTGAGCTTGCCGGCGCCCCATTCGAAGACCGCGACACCCTCGGCAATGCCGTAGCGAACGTCACTGAGGAGCTTGTCCTTGACGAGCACCAGGTACTGCCCCGGGGCCAGGATGACCGGCTCGTCGGCAGGGAACAGGAAGGCCAGGCCGGGATCGTCGGGATCATCCGCCAGGCACCACGGTGCGTCCCGGACGAAGTCGTAGAGTGTCACCTCCATCTCGCCGATGTTGCGCAACTCGACGTATTCGGCGTCGGACGAGCCGTCCGGATGGTACATGATCTCGGTGATGACCACGGGGCCGACGGCCGGATAGACGTTGGGCCCGCCCGGAGTCGGCTCGCTCATAGAGGTGAAATCGAAAGCCCCGGTACTGAGCCGATGGCGGCCGAACGGCAGACCCGAATCGGACGGTCCAAACTCCTGCTGCTCGCTGTAGCCTGTGAACGTGCCGCCGGATCCCGAATTCAAATACACCGTCTCGCCGTTGCGGCTGAGGGCAAACGGCGTGTGGCAACCGGCCGCCCCGCTGTTTCCAAATTGCTGATCCTCCGTGAGAACGAGGTACCCGCCGGCACTGATGGTGGTCCCCCGGACGATTTCGTATTTCGTCGGCTCGTCGGCGTCATCGCTGAGAAACCAGCCGCCCACATGGACGGGCTCGTCGGTGGTGTTATGCAGTTCGATCCAATCGGGCACGCTGCCGGCAGCATTGGCCAACAGCTCGTTGATCACGATGGTGCCGGGAGCCGGTACGTCTCCGGCGTCATCGAAGCCGGGAGAACCGCCCACGGCGATGCTGGGCCGCCACGTGCTCTCGTCGCCCCACGCACTCGGATTGGTGCCCGCTGCGTCCTTGACCGTCAGAGAGAAACCCAAACCATCCGTGACGTCGTACCAGCCGTCGCGAAACTCAAAGCGGTGAATGATCTGACCGGCCGCATCCCGGAGTTCGATCCGTTCGCCGGCGTTGTTCAGACTCCCCGCATACGCGCCCGCAACGGGCAAGCCCGGACCATATTCGGCCTCGAACGCGTCGACGTTCCCGGCGAGCAGGCAAAAATCGCCCGGCGCCAATGCGATACTCGGGAAGGTAAAATCGATGCCGTCCGCGAATCGCACCATGTTCAGGTCAATGGTCTCGGCACCGACGTTGGTCAACTCCACATATTCGGTATTGGGTTCGGCGGGATGATACATGATCTCGCTGATGCGAAGGCTCTCAGCCACGGGCCCGACCGCGAACGTCGCCTCGCTCAGCGCGCTCCAGAGGCCGCCGACGTAGGCACGGGCCTTCACCTGCGTGCTCGTGGTCAGGACAATCGGGCCGTCGTACTGCGGGGCATTGGGCTCCGTTTCCTCCCACGTCGTTCCAGAGGCCTCCAGCTCCGCATTGATCAGCAAATCGGAACTGGTCGGAGACACGTTCAAACCCTGGATGGCCAGCACGTTGTCGCCGGCATGTAACAAATCGATGGCATTGGAAACGTCCAGGTGCTCGAAGAAGACCGCCTCCGAATCACTGTGTGTGCTCGAGGCCGTGGAGTCCCAGGCCGGCTCACCCTCGAAGTTGCGCCGGGCGATCTCCACCCCGTTGAGAAACGCCACGAACCCGTCGTCGTACTGCACCCTCAGGGCCATGTTGTCCAGCGCGCTCTCGTCACCCGAGAAAACGAAGGGAATCCGGATGTAGCAGGAGCCGACGAGCCCGTACATTTGCTCGCCCAGATCGGTGCTGATATGGTCTTCGTAGCCCGTGTTTCGTTCGAAGCCGATTCCGCCGGGGGCGCCGGTCGAGAGGATCCAGGCCGAGTCGTCGTACGGCGGCACGCCGCGCCAGTCGCCGGACCGGGCACGCCCGGACCGTACGTCGGTGGGAACCAGAACGCGCTTGGGCATGTCCTGCGAGACCAGAGTGACGGCGCCCACCTGGGACGCCGTGGCCGCGCGGCCCGGATCGGTCCCATCCAGCGTGTAGTAGATTGCCGCCCCGTTGACGGAGGAAACGATGTGCAGCGAATCCTGCGCGGACGCATAACCGCCGTGCTGCACCCCGCCATTGACGGCGAAGATCGGACCGTCGAAGGTGTACACACCCTGCGCGGTACAGTCGTCAATGAAAATGTCACGGCGGTTCGGCACCCAGGTATTGATCACGTACGTGTTCATGTTGGGAATCACGCCTCGCATGGTGTCCCGCAGCTCCCCGAAACGCTCGACGATTCTCGGCTCGGTCATCGCGCCACCGTTGAAGAAATGCTTGTAGAGGCGGTCGGCAAAAAGCAGTCGAAAGTCCGCACTGGCCCGCAGGGCCCGGTACAAATAGGCGATGGGCGTGTTGAGATTGTTCAGCCCCTTGGCGCCGCCGGCATAGCTGGGCATGTCGGTGAATCCGCTGCGCTGCAAGTCGCTCGACTCCATCGTGCCTTCGGCATCCCAGACGAAGAAACGCCATAGCCCCTGCTCGGAGCGTTCGCCGGCGGCCGACCAGTTGTTGGTCGGCCAATCCCAGTTGGCGGCCCAAAGCTGGATAATCAGGTAATCGACAAAGGCGACCACGTCGAGGCGCTGGGCCAGCTCCCGGTAGTACGGGGCCACAGACAGATCATGGCCGCGGGCATAGTTGATCATCGCGTTCCAGCTCTGCGCGTTGCCGTCGCGGATGCCACTCATGGTCATCACATCCCACGGCTGGTCGCTGTCGAACCAGTCCTGGCAAGACTCGGCCTTCACATGCTCGGTGACATTGAAGTAGCCCTTGTATTCGCCGTTGATGAAGAGGTTGGCAAAGGTGCCCATGCAGGCTCTCTGGCCCATGTCCTTGTGCAGGCGTCGCAGAAGCTCGTCCTTGATGAAGGGATTGGTGCGGTCGTTGTGCCCCCCGCGCAGGACGATGCTGGCAAACCGCTCGACGTCGGATTCGGGAAAGAGGGGATATTCGAGTCGGTTCCGGCCGTACTCGCCACGGAAATACAAGCGGAAGCTGAATTTTCCGTTGCCCGACCAGTAACCGTTCTGGCGGACGTAGCGGGGCCGCATATAGTCGCTGCCGTGGACGCGCAGGCCGCAATCGACGTGGAAACCGTTTGGGCCGTCGGGATCGATCCATTCCGCCGACACGGGCCGCTCCAGCCCCCGCTGCATCACGTTGTTGTAGCTGTCGGCGCCGCTCGAGGTCCAGACGCCACCGCTGTAGGTGCCTCCCACGATAGCCATGACGCCCATGGGCTCGTAAAAGGTCTTGGCCTCGTCGCCGACCAGCGAGATTACGGGCAGAGACCGAACCTCCCCGCGCGTATCGAGAATGTAGGTGTGGGTCGTCAGTGCCGTCGGTTTCCATCCGGGCTTGACCGCAATCGCACGCACACACGTCGTGCGGTCGATCGGGATGGGGCCCGTGTACGTCTCGCCGGGGCGGAAGCGGTAGTCGGGATCGTCGGGGATTCTTCCGTCCAACGTGTAGGTGATCTGCGCCCCTTCCGTGGGCGTAGCTATCTTTAGCTGGAAGGACGCGCCGTAGAATCCGCGCTCGTGGCTGAACACCAGCGGAGCCACCTCCCCCAGATATCCTTCACTGTTCTGGTCGCCGGGCGTAGGCTCCCCGAAATACCGCAGAGTCTCACCGCCGTCGGGCGAGCGGCCGAAGGAAATGTCGGGCGTTTGCGCGCCGAAACTGAATCCGTCGATCAGGGTCTCTCCGTCGCTCTCGAAGAGGTAGATCTCGTCGCCGTCGGCATTCAGGCGGAAGCTTGCGTGAAGGCCGGTGTCGAGCGTGTCTCCATCGACCCAGACAACCAGGTGCTCCCGGGGACCGATGATGGTGGGCGCACCACCGGTGGGAAACGCCCACTGGGTAGGCTCGGCGGGATCATCCGTCAGGTACATCCCGGCCAGATCGATCGACTCGCGGCCCGGATTGTACAGCTCGACCCAATCGTCGAACTGTCCCTGGTCATCAGCGAGGGTCGTAGCGTTGGAGGCCATCACTTCATTGACGAAGACACGCGGCCGGTCCAGCACGTCGTCGCCTGCAACGGCGACATCCGAAAGCGCCAAACCGGCAAGACCAGCGAATAAGACGAATAACAAGACAGTGCGCACCGTTTCTGCCTTCGGCAACAAATCAGCACCTCCCGGTTCCTGTGTCCGCCCCCACCCAAACGCCACCGAGGCCTTCAAAAGGCCTTGACGCCGGGGCCAGACAAACGTCGTCGAAATCTTCGGTTCTGTCCCCCTGTCGGTTTTCATTTCTCCTCATACAGGCTCTATACGTGCAGTATAGCATAAAAACAGGGCAAATCCGAGCAAATTGCCCAGTCTCACACTTGCGGGACATGCGGCCGGTCATCGATACGCCTCATGCATGATCGAATCGGTCCCAACGGCGGAAAGAGACACCGGCGCGACCGGAATCGGCGCTGCGCCGGACAAATCTGTTGCCGGACCGGACCGATTCGATTATGGTGCCGTTGAGGGGTGGTGCCGTCATGTGGGTTTCGTGTCCGGTGTCCGGTGTTCGCATGCGATGGGGTGGGCATGCGGGAAAGAGATTGGCGTTTGTAGATGCCTGAAGAGCAGAAGAACCTGTTGCAGGAAATCGAACCGCTGCTTGAGACGGAGGATCGGCAGTCCCTGGCTCCCCTGCTGCACGAGCGGCGCAGCAGCGACATTGCCGAGGTCGTCGAGCTCGTCGACAACGACTGGCGGCGGCTGATTTTCGACGCTCTCGAGACGCCGATCGCGGCGGAGGTCCTGGAAAAAGTCAACGAGGCCACGCGAGCGTGCCTCTTCGATCTGCTGGAAGAGCCCGAAATCCAGAAGATCATCTCCGAGCTGGACCACGATGACGCCGCCGACCTGCTGGGCGAAATGTCGGAAGAGATCGCCGACAAAGCCCTGCGCAACCTGCCGCCGCCCGACCGGCTGGAAGTCCACAAGCTGATGCGTTATTCGGAGGACTCGGCCGGTGGTATTATGGACCCGCTGGTCATCAGCGTCTCCGAAGACGCAACGATCGCCCAGGCCGTCAGCCGAATCCGCACGGCGGAAATCGATGAGGATTTCTACTCGGTATACGTGGTCAACGCCGACGGGCAGTTCGTGGGCGACGTCCGGCTGCGCTTCCTGCTGACGCGCCCGGAGAAAGCCCGCATCGGCGACCTGATCGACCCCGACACCATCTATGTGACCACGGACACCGACCAGGAAGAGGTGCGCAACATCTTCAGCAAGAACGACCTGATCGTCGTCCCGGTCCTCGATGAGGCCCATCGGCTGGTCGGCCGCATCACCGCCGACCGCGTGATCGAGGTCGCCGAGGAAGAGGCCGCCGAGGACCTCTATACCATGGCCGGTACGGACCCGGACGAACTGGAGAGTTTCTCAGCCTTTCACGCCGCCCGCATCCGGATGACCTGGCTGCTGCCCTGCCTGATCGGCACGGCGGTGACCGCCATGGTGATGACGTTCTTCAAAACCCACGACCAGATCGTGTTCGCCGCAGCGGCGGTGTTCGTCCCGATGATCGCGGCCATCAGCGGCAACGCGGGACTGCAAACCTCGGCCATCGTCGTCTCCGGCCTGGCCACCGGCCACCTGGTGGCCCTGAAGTTCAGCACGGTGTTCAGCCGGGAGGTTCGTATCGCCTTCCTGGTGGCCCTCAGTTGCGGCCTGCTGGGCGCCGTCGCCTGTACGATTCTGATCCACACGAAGACACCCGAGGAAAACGTTGAGCCCATGCGCCTCATATTCGCATTCGGCACGGCCATGTTTTCGGCCATCATGGTGGCGACAACCCTTGGCCTGCTCTTGCCCTTTGTGTTCCGCAAGATCGGCATCGATCCGGCGATCAGCTCCGGGCCCCTCGTGACCACGGCGAACGACTCAATCAGCGTGGCGATTTACATGACCCTGGCGGTCCTGCTGGCCGGTTGAGGACACCGCGCCGCTTCCGGCTCTCCTGCCGGCCGATCCGATCAGGTCCCGGCGGATCCTCTCGAGCCCGACCGCGGTTGCAGGAAATGGCGAATGCTCTTGATGCGGACATCGGCGCTGGGATGGGTGGAGAAATACTCGCCCAGGTCAAGCGGTTCGGGTGCGGCCTTCAACTGTGCCAGATGGGAGAGCAGCTCGACGGCGCCTTCGGGCCGGTACCCGGCGCCGACAGCCAGCCGCACGCCCAGACGGTCCGCTTCCAGCTCCTGATCGCGCGAATACGCCGTCTCCAGAAATCGTACCCCGACCGTCCGCAGCCAGCCCCCCAGAACGCCCCGCACCGGCGCGGCGCGCGAGACGGTGGAGATCGCCGAGCTGGTGACGATCCGCTCGAACGTGTGACCCTTGATGATATGGGCCATCTCATGGCCCAGAATAAAGGCAATCTGGTCGTTGCTCCACTGGCACAGTTCCATGATGGGACGGCTGACGAATACGAAGCCCCCGGGCAAGGCGAAGGCGTTGGGCTCCCCGCCCAGGAAGCCCTCGAAATGGAACGTGCGGAGCTTGTTGGCCACGCAAGCGGTGAGCTGATAGCCGATCTCCTCCAGCGTTTCCCTGGTCCGGGGCCCGGAGTCTATTTGGAGCTGTCGCCGCGCCTCGTGCGCCAGGTCCCGCCCGACGCCGTGCTCCAGGCGGATCGCATCGGCCTCGGTGCCCGTCATAGACTCCCACATCCACCTGGCCTTGCGAACCTTCGGCCCCACCTTCCTGCCCAGATTGTAAAACAAGCCTTTCGCCATTGGCGTACCGCTGCCCTGTCACCACTCGGTCGGTCTGGTTCACACCGGAGGTCGGGACGTCTGCGACGCCCCGTCCGAGCCGGCCACGAGACATACATTAGCCCAAACAAATGCCCCAATCAAAGCAAAAGAAGGTTGACGGCGTTGTTGCCACTGTGTAGATGTATATTATAGGCCGTCGCGTTGACCTCGGAGGGACCACGAGGCCAGGAAAATGCCAGTGTTAAAAGAGGCGGACAATCACACGCCAGGGAAAAGTATCAAGCTTGACAACAGGGCCACGCGTCGTATAATAGAGAGTTGCAAAGGTTTGTTGTTACGGATCTTATCACAAGACGGCTGGTTTGAGACCGGGCCGCGCGTTGCACCAGCCAACAAGCAGAAACCGGCCTCGTCGCTATTGGAGTCAGCAGGAGCATGACGTCGGAACAACCGCTCGATGAACATAAACCACTCGATCACGAGCCGCAACTAAACAAGTATTTCAAAGCCGCGATCAAGACGCAGGCCAACGACCTGCATCTGAAAGTGGGGCAGCCTCCCAAACTACGCCTTTTCGGCCAGTTGAAGAACACCACCGGTGAGATCCTGACGCCCGAGCGAATGGAAGAACTGGTCTTTGAGATCATGACCCCGACACAGCAGGAGTTCTTCCGACAGAACGGGACGCTGGACTTCGCCCATGAGATCGGCAAGGAGCACCGATTCCGGATCAACGTCTTTCGCCAGCGCGGCATGGTCAGCCTGGTGGCCCGGCGGGTCAGCGCCCACGTGCCGACATTCGAGAGCCTGAACCTGCCGCCGGTGCTGGAGAAGATCGCCGAGGCCCGCCAGGGCCTGGTCCTGGTCGTGGGCCCCACCGGCTCGGGCAAAACCACGACCATCGCATCCATGATCGATCATATCACGCGGACCCGGTCGTGCCACATCGTGACCGTGGAGGACCCGATCGAGTATCTCTACCTCGACAACAAGGCCCTGGTCTCCCAGAGAGAGATCGGCATCGATGTACCGAACTTTGAAGACGCTTTGACCTACCTCATGCGTCAAGACCCGGACGTGGTGTTCGTGGGAGAGATGCGGGACGCCAAGACCGTCACCGCGGGCATGCGGGCGGCCGAGACCGGCCACCTCGTGATGGGAACGATGCACTCATCGAACGCGTCCCAGGCCGTACACCGGCTGCTGGACCTCTTCCCCCAGGAGGAACGCGAGCTGGTCCGCCAGGCGCTGGCCACCGCGATCCGAGCCATCGTCAGCCAGGTCCTGCTGCCCTGTATCCATGAAGACATCGACCGCATACCGGCCGTCGAGGTCATGCTGGCAAATCCCTCCGTGCGGAAGCTCATCTCCGACGGCCGGGAAGCCGACCTGCCCAGCGTCATCCGGGGCTCGCAGCGCGAAGGCATGTTGAACCTGACCGACAACCTGTGTCGGCTCGTGCAAGAGGGATGGATCGATCCCAAGGATGCCTACAAGTACGCACCCAACGCCGAAGAACTGAAGATGGCACTCAAGGGTATACGAACCACAACCGAAGGTATCCTCTGACGGCGGGCACGGCAATCTCGTCTGTCGTGGTTACATGATCGTGATTTCAATAGTAACGGAGCGCTACATGCCAGATTTCCTGCTGATGTCCATCGAGTACGGCGGCTACGTTTCGATCGTCAAACTAATCGTCTATCTCCTGCTCTATTTCCTGTGGTTTCTGCTGGTCACCTGGGCCGCCAAGGACGCCAAAGTCGTCGAAACCAACGTCGGATTGTGGGTCGGCCTGCTGCTTGGCGCCGGAGCGGTCGCCAGCCTGCTCTGGTGGCTGATCCCCATTTTCATCGTGGGACTGCTGGTCTATGTCCTTACCGTCGGCGCCACGGCGCTGGCCTTTGTGAAACACCGCAACGCCCGCGTGCTGGATTTCGATCGCGTCCTCACCGTCGATCACATCAAGAGCCTTTTCAGCACCTCGGAGAAGCTCGAGGCGATGGAAGGATTCATGTTCATCACGACCAACAACAACGACGTCCCCCCGCCGGAGCCCAGGACCCCCACGTTCTTCGGCTACCGCACCGCCTACGAGATTCTGACGGACGCACAGTATCGTCGCGCCAGCACGGTCGCGTTTGCCCCCAAGGGCGACGCCTATGAAGTGACACACAACATCGACGGCGCCCCGACGAAACAGCCGGCGATACCGCGGGAGCAAATGGAGTACTTCATTGGATTCGTCAAAGAGATCGCGGGCCTCGACGCCAAAGAGAAGCGCAAACCGCAGAGGGGCAAATTCCGCACGCGGCAGCACAAGGAAAACACCGACTGGGAGGTCACCACGGCCGGCTCCACCGCCGGCGAGCAGGTTCGACTCAAACACGTGTCCAAATCCACGGAGCTGCGCCTGGGCGATCTCGGCCTGACGTCGGGGCAATTCGAGCAGTTGTCCCACTTTCCCCAGAAGAAGCAGGGGGTGTTTCTCATCACCGGCCCCCGCAAGAGCGGCGTCACGAGCACAATGTACGCCCTTCTGCGCAATCACGACGCCTTCATGAACAACGTCAACACGATCGAGAAACAACCGGCGGCGCAACTGCCCAATATCACGCAGAACGTCTTCGCCCTGACCGATACGGGCACGACCACTTACGCGAAGAAACTCCAGGCCATGGTGAGAATGGGCCCGGACGTCGTGGGCATCGGCGAATGCGAGGACGAGGAGACCGCCAAGGTGGCCAGCACGGCCGCCATGGACGGCAAGATCCTTTACGTCGTCGTGAAAGCCGACAGCGTGCTCCAGGCCCTGGGCAAGTGGCTCAAAATGGTCGGGGACCGGAGACTGGTGGCCGAGACCCTGCTGGGCATCAGCAACCAAAGGCTGCTGCGCAAGCTCTGCGAAGAATGCAAGCAGGGATACGCCCCGAACGCCGAGTTGCTCAAGAAGTTCAATCTGCCGGCGGAGAAGGCCAAGGTCCTGTTCCGTCCCGGCAAGGAGGTCTATGACAAACGCGGCAAACCGTCGACCTGCGAAGATTGCCAGGGCACCGGCTTCGTCGGACGAACCGGAGTCTTTGAGATGATCGTGCTCGACGAGGACCTGCGCAAGGCCGTCAAACGCGTAAAGCAATTGCCCGAGCTCGGCATGCAGTTTCGACGAGCCAAGATGCTCTACCTGCAGGAACAGACGCTGCGCAAAGTCATCGCCGGAACCACCGCGATCAATGAAATGCTGCGCGTCTTGAGCCCCGCGAAGAAACGAGCCGGCAAGGCGTAGTTGCACCGTGTCGCGGAAAAACGGGACGCGGTACCCTGGATTTCAACCTGAAGTTACGGAGAGAAGATAATGGTCAGCCTGGTCATGCTCGCAATCATGGTCGGATGCGCCGTCCTTTTGTACCTGAAGGGAACTCTGGTGCACGGGGTGGTGCTGATTTTCAATGCGCTGTTCGCCGGTTTTGCGGCGCTCGGCTTTTTCGAGCCGCTGGCCCGCTTCCTGATCAAATACTCCCCCGGCATCGCCGTCTGGGCGCCAATGATCTCTTTCCTGCTGCTGTTCATCCTGATCTTTGCCGTCCTGGAGGCGATGGTGATGCAGTTCGGCAAGGACAAGGCCGATCTCGGGTTCTGGCCGGAGCAGATCGGGAGAGTCCTCTGCGGAGTCTTCCTGGGCTACATCATGACCGGCCACGTGCTGGTGGCGCTGGCCACCGTCCCGTACCCCCTGTTCAATAAGTATCCCTACGAGCGCTTCGCCGAACGCAACCCGAATCCATCCAGCGCCACCAAACCGTTTCTCAGTCCGGACGGCTTTGTGACCGGCCTGTTCGGAAAAATCAGCCAGGGCAGCTTTCGGGCCATCAGCAGCCCGAGAAGCTTCGCCTTGCTCCGGGCGGACTTTGTGGACCAGCTCTATCTCAATCGCCTGAAACTCGCGCAAGAGGTTTCCCTCACGACGAGCATCCCGGCGCTAACGGTGGAGAAGGGCCACGTGTGGTACGCCCCGGACAACCTGCGGGACACGGACGCCAAGCCGGTGTCGGCCCCGCCCGGCGCGAACCTCATGCTCGTTCGCATGGGGATCAAGAATCGGGCGATCAAGGACGCGGGCAAGTTCACCCTCTCCCAGGTTCGACTCGTCTGCAGCCCGAAAACCGATTCCGAGAACCCTCTGATCGGACAAGGGCAGGCGGTCTACCCCCTGGGGTACATCGGCGCCGATGCGCGTCTCGAACGCAAATCACTGGCCGAGATTCTCACGATGGAAGCTTCCGGAATGGCGGGCGACTCTCAGACGATCGACCTGGTGTTTTCGGTCCCGACGAATATGGCGGCGACGGTGATTGAGTTCAAGCTCAACAATGCGGTGCAACTGCCGGCTCCGGTTTCCGGCGAAGACGCCCCGGCCGTGCTGCCCTTCGGCAGCGCCGCCAAAGCATCGCCGGCCAAACCCCGGCCGCAGAGCGACGAGACCCGCCCCACCACGCGGCGAGACCCCGACGGCGGACGCGAGCGACGCGGACTCAGTGATATCAGCCAAAGCATCACCGGCCCCCTCGATGAAGAGTGACCTCCCGGGCCTTTGTTTACACGGTTCCGCGAGTGAAAAGGCGGGGCCCCCGATCTTGCGTCAGTCCGATTTCCCGCGACGGAATGGTTTTTTCTGACGTGAATGCTGCGGTGACGTCCTGGCTCCCGGCCGAGAGAAGGTCGCGACAGGACAAAGGTCCCGTCAACTACAGACGGCCACCTCTTCGACGTTCAGTTCCATCAGGTGTTCGAGGTAGGTGGCCAAATCCGCCTCGGAGAATTTCGCCAGAAACTCCGGCTTGGCCGTTTTGTTAATCTCGTTGATGCTCTCGATCAATTCGTTCTTATCCATCCCCGGACACCCTTTATGGCATAGTAACCTTCTGCAAAAACGACTTGGGCCATATCGGCCGCGACCCGGGGTTTTCTTTAGCCCCGCTGTCACGAGGTCCGCAACGCCCCATAAACGAAGACACGACATGGAACCACAGATCGCGGCCGAACCACAACATATGGCCCGCCCCGCCCGCCGCCGAGACGCGAGTCTTTCACTGTCCAATAAAAACGAACGCACAAGGAGCGATGCGCCCCGGAAAAAATTGTCGAAAAAAAGCCGCCGGCCAACCGATTCTGCCTATAAAATCAGGGTTCTCTCGCTCCGGTGGAAACACCAGAGCGAGGATGGACAAGGGCCGCGTACTTTGATATAATGATCGGTTGTTGGGAATCGCGTTCGCAATGAACCTCGTGTGGGAGGACATACGATGAGGAGGATTCGGCGGGCACAGGAACGGTACGCCAGGGCAAACCGGCTCTTCAAGCGGCGGGTGATCGCCGTCGGCACGGCGGCGGCCCTCTCGCTGGCGACGGGGACGACCCTGGCCCAATCCACCGGCCTGGTGCCGGGTGACAAGCATCAACTCTCGGTCCCTCGGGACGCCGACAGGGACTTTCTGGCCGACGCGGAGGAATTCGCTCTCGGTTACCGCCCGTTCCAGACAGACCAGAACCGAAACGCGCTGCCCGACGGCGCCGAACTGGCGGCCCGGTGCGCCGGCGCCATCGCGCAACTGCCCACCGAGGACGCGGTGACCGATCCGAGCCAGACCTATAAGAAAGAGATGCTCGTATTCGGCCTGGAAACCTGCGCGATCTGCGGCGAGACGGTGAACATGGGCGAAATGCACGTCGTCAATCCCCGCCTTGGGCTGGACGTGCGGCTGCCGATCATCGCGGCCCATTACCTGGAGCACGGCTCCTTCGGCTACGCCGGTGACGTGCACGAGGGACGCGTCGACGTGGCGCGGCTCATGCGCGCGCTCGATCTGCGGTTTCCCTGCGAGCCGAACGAACATCAACTGCCGTTGGACCGCGTTACGCCCGGCGGCGATCCCGTCGCCCCGGACGCCAACGATCTCGACGGGGACCTGCTGGCCGACAGCGAGGAACTGGCGGCGGGCCTGAATCTCTACGACCCGGACCAGAACGAGAATCTGCTGCCCGATGGAATCGAGCTGGCCCGGCGCTGCGCCGAGATCATCGAGCGTTTGCCGACGTTCGATCCCGATTCGCCCGATGCCAAGGGCGTCTACAAAATCGATTTCATGATGCGCGGCCTGGAGTGGTGTGACACCTGCGGCGAGTCGGTCAATATGGGCTATTACCGTATCGTCAACGCCACCTCCGGAACCTTCATCGAGGTCCCGGTGATTGCCTGGCACTACATGCAGCACGGGTCGTTCAGCCACCTCGGAGACCTTCACGCCGGCCGCATCGACGTAGCGGCGCTGTGGGACATTCTCGAGCTGCCCGGACGATGCGGCGATCTCGGCACGCTGTACCTGCCCGGCGACCTCAACGGCGACTGCAGGGTGAACCTCGCCGACTACGCCGAAATGGCCCGGCACTGGCTGGAATCGACCGACCCGGCGGCGAAGTAACGCAAACGCCAAAGGACAAAAGGAGTGCCCTTGGAACTGGACAGAGCGGCTATCGAGTACATTCGGGCTCTGAAGGAAACGGATTTCGAGCTGGCGTATCTGGCCATGCTCACGCGTGAGGGACTCAAGCCGCTCAGCCGGTGGGAGAAACCCCTGGGCGAGCGGGACCTTGACGCGTTGCAGCAGATGGGGCTCCAGACCCGGCTTCTCCGCCGCACCGTCAAGAAAGGAAACAGCCTCGTCGAGGCGATCTTCGGCCCCGCGCCGGCCTGCCTGAACATCTACGTGGACCGATTCGCCGAGCGCCCCGTGGACAAGTCGCCCGAAACCGTGCGAATCGAAGGCTTTCTGTTCGGATACCCGTCCTGTTGCGTCGAACAATACGCTCAGCACCCGTACGCGCCGAACGACTTGCCGGAAGCAACGCAGAAGATCCTGTTCCACTGGGCCTGCAAAGGGTGCCGGATCACCCCGCTGCTGCTCCCGGCGTACGGCCGGATCCACCGGCTCGTCGAAGCCTATTGACCAGCCCGCACCACCGCCGCCCCCGGACGCCCGACGACGACGCATCGAGGCCCAAAGCCCGCCCCCGGCCGCCCCAACCTCCGCCGAAAAGGGCATTTCGTCCGAAAAATCGAGCCGAACCGCCGATTTGGGGAAAAACCTCTTGAGTACCCCGCCCGACCCATTGTAACATCGGAGGTTTTTGAGAGTCCGTACATGGTGATTCGCTTGAAAAACCTTGTTGGAGGTTAAACTGTGGCAGCAACGAGCGACATTCGAAACGTAGTGCTTCTGGGACATGGCGGCAGCGGCAAGACCTCGCTGGCCGAGGCGATATTGCATACAACCGGTGCGACGAACCGGCTGGGGAGCGTCGATGACAAGACCAGCACGTGCGATTACTACGACGAGGAGAAGGAGCATCAGCACTCCATCCTCTCGGCCGTCACGCACGCCGAGCATAACGGCAAGCTCATCAACCTCATCGACACGCCCGGCTATCCGGACTTCAGCGGCCCGGCCATCATGTCCATCCCGGCCGCCGAGACCGCAGTCGTCGTCATCGGCGCCGCCGCCGGCATCGAGACCAATACCCGCAAGCTCTTCCAGCTCGCCACCGAGGCCAACAAGCCGCGCGTCATCGTCATCAATAAGATGGACGCCGAAAACGTCGAGATGCCCGAGCTCATCAAAGCGATCCAGGAGACGTTCGGCTCACAGTGTCGCTGTGCCAATCTCCCCGGCGCCGACAAGAGTTCCGTGATCGACTGCATCAAGAACGACAGCGGCGACTCACCTCTGGGCGACGTCGGACAGGCCCATACCGACCTGATCGAGAGCGCCATCGAGGCCGACGACGCCCTCATGGAGCGCTACCTGGGCGGCGAGGAAATCTCCTCGGACCAGATTGCAGCGGTCTTCGTGCAGGCCCTCAAAGCCGGCACCCTGGTCCCAATCGTCTTCACCGACGCCCGCAACGAGGTCGGCATTACCGAGCTGCTGGACCTGATCGTGAACTATACTCCGTCGCCGGCCGAGACCGAACCGGCCCGGCTCACCGACGGCGAGAACGTCACTGAAGTCAAGGCCGACAGCGCCGGTCCGCTGGCGGGCCTGGTCTTCCGCATCACCTTCGACCCCCGGTCGAATATGAAATACTCCACGATCCGCATTTTCAGCGGCACCCTCAAGTCGGATACGAACCTGATTCGCAACGACGAGAAGAAGGGCCTTCGTCCCGGCCACGTCATGAAGACCCAGGGCGCCGAGACCACGGAAATCGACGCCGGGGTCGCCGGTGACATCGTCACCCTGGCCAAGGTCGATGAGCTCAAAGTGGGCGACCTCGTCCACGACGGGCACGCCGCCGGCACGTTCGACATGCTCAAGGCCCCCGAGCCCATGTTCTCGCTGGCGCTGGAGCCGGCCTCCCGCGGCGACGAGCAGAAGATCAGCGGCGCCCTCGAGAAGCTCTGCGAAGAAGACCCCTGCTTCAAGGTCAGCCGGGACGCCCAGACCAAGGAGCTCGTGGCTCACGGCATGGGCGATCTGCACCTGCGTATCATGCTCGAGAAGATGGAGCACCGCTTCAAGCTCAAGGTCAACACCAAGGAGCCCAAGATCCCCTATCGCGAAACGATCGGGGCCAAGGCCGAGGGCCACTACCGCCACAAGAAGCAGACCGGCGGCGCCGGGCAGTTCGGCGAGGTGTATCTCCGCGTCGAGCCGGCCGAGCGCAACAGCGACCCGCCCATGCAGTTTAGCTGGGACATCTTCGGCGGCTCCATTCCGCGGCAGTTCGAGCCGGCCATCGCCAAGGGCGTCAACGACGTCATGCAGACCGGCGTCGTCGCCGGATACCCCCTGCAGGACGTCAAGGTCAGCGTCTACGACGGCAAACACCACCCCGTGGACTCCAAGGAAGTGGCGTTCCGGGCCGCCGGCAAGGGCGCGTTCATCGACGCGGTGCAGAAGGCCAAGCCCTCCCTGCTCGAGCCCATCGTGGACATCGAAGTGACCGTGCCGGCCGAGAACGTCGGCGACATCACCGGCGATTTGTCCTCCAAACGCGGCCGCGTCGTCGGACAGGACATGCTGCCCGGCAATTTCATCACCGTCAAGGCACAGGTCCCGCTGTCCGAAGTGACTCAGTACACCAGCCAGCTCAAGAGTGTCACCGGCGGACGAGGCAGCTTCTCCATGTCGTTTAGCCACTACGAGCCCGTTCCCCCCAACGTCCAGCAGCAGATCGTTGCGGCCCACAAAAAGGCCCAGGAAACCGAATAGACCGGCCGGACGCAACGTTCCGCCGCGTACAGTAGAGCCATGTAACGGACCCTGCACAAATCACGTGCGGGGCCCGTTCGCTTTGCGCACGCGCCCCGCCGAACCTGGGCCCGCCCCTTGCGTCACCTTCGACAAATTCTCACCAAAGTAGCCCCGAAACCGTCCGCAGGTTCTTGACACGCCAGTCCCAGGCCGGTATTATGGTATTTGGCTCCTGTCACCTGGCTCGACACGGAGCCAACTCGGTGTGGGGAGATCCTCGGTAACGCCCCCCTTATTTGAGCCATCGGCTAAGCTTGGATGAAGGAGAAATACTATGGATCTGTCGAAAGTCTGCAAACTCGTATCCACCGTCTGTGTATGGATCACACTCATGTCCTTGTGCTCCGGACCCGTCTGGGGTTCGCCCTATGACGTCGACAAATACTGGGACTCCATTCCCACCGGCCTGGACACCGACACGTCCGACTCGCTGATGTGCTGGGCGGCCACGGGCTCGAATGTCCTGACCTACACCAACTGGTACGTCGAGGACACCACGAACTCTTACAGCAAGGAGTATGACGTCTATCACGAATTTCTGGCCAATTACCCCAACGAGCGTGGCAGCGGCACCAAAGCGTACGACGCCTACTTCGGATGGCATCACCCGAGCGAGACCGCTACCGTGGTCCAGCTCTATCCCGATCCGGCCGATCCCGAGACCTTCCGAACGGAGATGTTCAATCTGAAAAACCAGGGCTACGGTCTCTACCTCTCGATCAACATGGGTCACGCTATCACCATGTGGGACTACGAGGTCCTCGCCGGCGGCGGCTACAGAATCACCGTCACCGACTCCGACTCCGACGGCCCCGGCAGCGACACCCAGACCTATGAGATCGTCGAGAGCGGAGGATACTGGCGTCTCCAGGATTTCTACGGCTCCGACAACTGGTACATTCGCCGCGTCGACGCCCTGCAGCAGCGCTATCCGATGCTTATCGAGGACTTCCTGCCGCTGTATCTCCCCGAGAGGCTCACGCTCGACCCCTGGGTCCAGATACAGGCACCAGTCCAGTTGCCGTATACGCTCTACCGATACAGCACCCTGGCGGTGATTCCCGAGCAGTTTGAGGGACCCTTTGCGGTGACAACCATCCCCGCGCCGTCGGTGGCCATGCTCGTCCTGACCGGTCTGGCCACATTGGGCGGAGCAGCCAGAAGGCGAAAGGCAAAATAGCGCGCGGCTCCGAGCCGCATCCGCGGCGACCAAATTCACGGCGGCAACGACCCGGCCAACCGGCAGGCTATACGGCCATCGCCCGGTGCGGCAAACCCGTGGGATCTCCCGCGCGCGTGCTTTCCGATGGTGCCGGACAGCCCCTTTTTCCCGTGCATTGCCTCGACGCCGCAGGTATAATAATCAACTGAGGGGTGATTTCGGCAGGCGAGGATTTGCCGGGGGATTTGAAATGGCTGCTGAACGAAGAACGCGGAGCGGTCGGCGCTGGTATTCCTGGGTACTTCGTATCCTCTTGGTGCTTCTCTGCCTCAGTCTGGGCGACACCACCGTGCGCGAGCGACCGGCTCTGGCCTCGGATGCGCCGGAGGCCACAGAGCGCGTCAAGGATGCGAACGAGCCTTCGCGGCCGGACCACAACCATCCCGCGTTCGCAGAGCGAGTGGAAGAGCGAAAGCGAATGGTGACGCAGCAGATCGAATGGAGGCAGGTGCGCGACCCGAACGTGCTCAAGGCCATGCGGACCGTACCGCGACATGCGTTCATGCGTCCCGGCGACCAGCGGTACGCCTACCTGGACAGGCCCTGGTCGATCGGCGAGGGCCAGACGATCAGCCAGCCATACATCGTGGCCTTCATGACCGAGGCCCTCAAGCTCGATCCGAACTCGCGGGTGCTGGAGATCGGGACCGGGTCCGGCTACCAGGCGGCCGTCTGTGGCGAGGTCGCCCGGGAGGTGTACAGCATCGAAATCGTCGAACCGCTGGCGCGGTCGGCCGCCAGGCGGCTCAAGAAGCTCGGCTACGGGAACGTCTTCGTCAAGGCGGGCGATGGGTTTTATGGCTGGCCGGAGAAGGCCCCGTTCGATGCGATCATTGGTACGGCCGCCGCCGTGCGGGTACCGCCGGCCCTAATCCGGCAGTTGAAGGAAGGCGGACGAATGATTCTCCCGGTCGAAGACGAGACCGGATTCCAGTACCTGATCCTTCTGACCCGAGACGAGCGCGGCAAGCTCCACAAAAAGAACGTCATGCCGGTGCGCTTTGTACCCATGACCGGGGACGTGCGGAAACCCGAGAAGAAAAACGACAGGTAACGGCCGGTACGCGCCGGGAAGCGTCAATACCAAATCTTCAAATCGCGCGGCAGAACCTCGTAGTGAAACGAGGTGTCCCGGCGGTAGATGTTGCCGTCGACCTGGGCGTACCGCTCTTGTTGTATGACGATGCGGATGTCACGCGCCTTCCTGTAGATGCCGAGCTTGTTCTCGTTGAGGAAGGCGTTGGCGACGTTCTGGACGATTTCGCCCCAGCCCGAGTTGACGGCGAGCAGATGCAGGTAGCCGTCATCGAAGACCGCGTTCGGGACGACCTTCATGTGGTACCCGTAGTAGGGAATCTTGGTAACGATCGCAGTGACCACGTCGGACACGACCAACTCTTCCCCGTCGATCAGAATCGACATGTTCGTTCTCTCGAGATCGGCGAAGAACGAACCGAAGGTGGCCATGGCATACGCCTGCGGGCCTTTGATCCCGTTTTCGCGCAGCGACTCGCGGCGGTTGAGAATGTCGCCTTCCAGCCCGACGCTGGCCATGAAGGCCTTGCGATCGCCGTCACAGAGGATCAGGTCGAGGAAACGGAGCTTGCCTTCTTTGATCTTTTTGGCCGCACGCGTCAACTGGGGCGGCAAGTCCAGAGCGTACCGCAGGGCGCACCCGGAGCCGACGGGCAGATAGGAGAAAATCATATCGGTGCCCACCTCGTTGATGACGTCGGAGGCGGTCCCGTCGCCGCCGGCCACAATCAGGACCTCCACCCTGCGGGCCAGGTCCACGGCGCATTGGGCGAATTCCGCCCTGGACTGGGTGTCCAGGCCACCGATGGTACAGTCGCCCAGGATCTCTTTCACCTGCTGCAAGGCGCGGGCCTTGTGGCTTACGCTGGTGGTCCCGGCCGTAGGATTTGCAATAATGCCAAATCTCACTGGACTTGCGACTCCAACTGCGACCCCGTTCGCCGAGTTGCGTCAAAGAGCCACACCGGCTTCTCTGCGGGCGAATCGCGGTCATCCGATAAGGGATCTCCCCAGCCATTGTACAGGTTTAAGATGTTTCGGACAAGCGGTCCGGCCACCTTGAACCGATCGCCTCAGCCGCAGGAGGCGGCGACCGTAACGGCCGTTCCCACACCTGCAAAGACGGAACGTCGCCGGCAAAAGGGGGTACGACGATTCGCCGGAATGGGGTTTTCGGACCTTGCGGAGGGATCGTGGCGGAAGAACGCACCGAACGCCTCCGCCGCGTCAGGAGTAATCGGCGATGAGCAGGATGCCGTCGCAGACTCCCTTGAGCCAGTTGACTTCTTCGGACTGGCCGATCAGGGGACCGGACCCGTTGAAACGCACCATCTTCCAGACCTTGTCCGACAGATCGAGCCCCTTGGCCAGGCCCGAAGCACTGGTCAGGGCGCCGAAGAGAGCGATGAGAACTTTATGGTCGGCCGGAAGCTTGTCGAAGGTGGTTTCCAGAAACCGTTCCACGCTGAAGGACTCGGGACTGGGTGCCTGTGGCTCTTTGCTCTGCTGCCCATTCATGGCATGTCCGTCCGTCGCATAGGTTCACACTGCGGCCCCCTTCGAGAGGGATCCGTTGCTTCTCCGGGAGTGCGCCCGCAAGGACACAAAAACATGCACGACCAGTTCGATCCGGTCGTTGAGGTCGAACTTGCGAAACAAACGGCCCATGTGCGTGCGCACCGTCGGCAGCGCAATATTCAGGTCGTGCGCAATTTGCTTGTCCGACTTGGCATGTAGGATCTCCCTGACGATCTGGGCCTGTCGGGGCGAGAGCCCGAGGCGATGCTGTAACTGGGCCCATTCCTGCTCGGAGATCAGCTCTGTGTTTGCCACCACTGCCATCCTGGCATCCTTGTACTTTGGAGGCATCCAACCATTGGCCCCCTGGCGTAGCGGGCTGTGCCCTGCGGCCCCTCTTGCATCCACACAGAAAGAGTATAGACTCGCGCCGGCATCGGGCAATCAGGGAAACTACGTATTTTGCCGTCATCAATTTGGATGACGTCCTCGCCATCACCGGCGGCGTTCGTGTCAGTGGCAGATCCAAAACCACTCCTGGTATTCCGGCGCGTGGATCATGCGACAGTAGGCGGGAATGTGGATCTTGTTTTGAGATTTGAATCGTCCCGCGCCGACTCCGTACCTGTCGGCGGACCGGCACTCGTCGATCCGCTCGACCCAGTAGCTCCGCACGACCCGAGGTGTTCGTCGTTGTCGTCTGTCCCCAGGGAAGAAGGAAGACCGCAAATAAAAAAAGGGAGATACAGGGACACCCATGAAGACAGCTCTTTCATCACCCTGTTCTCCCTGCCGCACAGTGCCTTTAGTCCAATCCGTTTTTGTGAGCAAATTGCACTAGCAGCATGCTCACTATGGGGCACAGACGACCATTTGTCAATTGGGGAAAATACGTATTTTCGCGCGTTGGCCAAGTCGCCCCGCGTCCAGGGCTGACCGTGGGGGAAAAGACGCGGGGCATGGAGTGTGTGATGCCTGGACGAGTTGTCATAACTAAGAAGGGCACTGCCCTGGAAGGTGCACCCCTGCAGGGCCTTGGGGCCTCTGACCCGAGCAGTGCCCTTTGTCCATCCTTGGACATACCTTCTTCAATGACCATCCCTGGATCATCACCCTCCCTACCGAAATCGTAGCTCCGGTAGGGTGCTACGCTGTTTGGACACGTTTTATTCTGCTATCGTGACACCGTTTTCTCTTCGTCTCCTCCCTCGGATCCCGGCGTTCTTCCCGGCCGTACCCTGCGTCGTCGGTTGCGCGAGGCGCAGAAAGGGACCGTCCTGCTCCTCTTGGCATGGAAAAAGAAGAACCGCTTCTCCGAGCCGCCGCCTCTCCGGCTCAAACGCCGTCTTGGCACACATGGTTACTTCCATTGGCCCTCCTCCTAAGGTCCAAAGTAACCAGCAGGTTGGCCCGTTCCCTGGGTGAGCCCACTCCTCCTGGCTATCCTGGCTTGTCCTCTCCTCCGGAGAGGCACAGCCTGATGGTATCACTACCCACCATTCGCCGGCCAGTGTAGCACTTGCGGCGCCGTTGTCAATTGGGGAAAATACGTATTTTGGTGAGGCGCTGAGTTTCTGATGAAGCCATAGAGGCAAGACGATCCGGCGGCTCGAAGATCATGTCACGCTCCTCTTTGTGCGCCGACGGTGTCAATTCGGCGGGCCCAACGCCGGCGTCTCGCCGCCGGGGCTCATTGGGACGGACCGCCGCAGAGCCCGGGGGCGAATCGCTTTCGCCGCGGGAGGACCTGCACAAGCAGCGTGCCGGTGTCACTCTTGGGCCGGGCCAGAGTGGGCTCGTCCGTGACGCGCAGCACGATGGCCGTAGTCATCGGATGCCTCGGCGTCCAGAGCAGCGTATACGAAGCGGTCTTGGGCCGGTTGATAAGTTCCAATCCCTCCGGCCCCTGGAGCACTTTCACCCGGGCCGGATCGCCGTCCGGATCGCACCACCTGCGCGTGTGGACGAGTGGCTGTCCCGCTTCGAGGCGGACCCAGCCCAGGAGCTTGCCCACGACAAGATTCGGATCGACCGGGAAGGGACAATCTTCGACCGTCGGATAGTTCGGTTCCGGGCACCGCCTGCTCGTCCCTACCAACAGCGGCAGCAAAACAACCATACTTGCCAGCGTGCGTGCCATGTTCAACGCCACATTCGCGTTACTCTGCTTCTTTGCTTCACGACTGCCAAAAGCAGATAACACCCGCCGAGCCGTTTGTCAAGAAAGGCGAGTCACGGTGTTGACGCGGCATATAAGAAAGGGCCGCGTGCAGGCGGGAGGAAAGGGAAAGAAAGCATCTGACCGGGCCCGGAGGGTAAAGCAAGGAGGCGCCTCGGTTCTGCCGCAAGCGTTTGCCTCGGGTCGCCGCAAGCGCCCCCCAATGGGCCGGTTGAATGAGGAAGGCCCCCTCAAAGCATAAGAAATGCGGCCGCCAAAGCCAAAAACGACCATTGCGCCGGCCGGTCTTGAGACACCGGGACGGACAACTCGTCGCCCACGCCGTCAGAACTGGAATCCCGCGATGTTCAGGATCGAATGGGGCTGGAATTGCCCAGGGACGATTCCGTTAAGACCGCTGCCGATGTACTTGCAATGTAACGGCCCGTGATTTTCCCATACGCGGTCTCTTCTTGCACAACTCACTGGCCCGGTATACCTTGGACTGTAGCGATGATTTGCCAACGGTGGAGTCGGACGTGAAGATTTCGCGGTGCGGCCCGTATTCTGCGGCATATCGGCGGGATGGAGTCGGAGCCTCTGAGACCGACACGTTTGTCGCTTCTGCGATTCTGGTATGGTTGCATGGACGGCGCCGTTGTGAAATGCAGCGATACGCTGGCATTGGGTGACTACGGTGACAACCACATGTTTCTTTGACGAAGAAAAACAGGTACCTGCCCATCGTTCTACATGACTTTAGAGCAAGGAGCGATTTATGCCAACGATGACCGACAACGCCGTGCTGGTGCAATTTGCCAATGCCTGCAAAGCCGCCGTCCATTCCCAGTGGAGTACTTTTGCCAGCGGACAACAGCGGGCCAACAAACTCTTTGACATCACATGCCTGGTTCTTGATATATGCCAGGTACCCAGGCCAAGTCTACAATTGGATGCCAACCTTGGGGGAGCGAGCGGGCTGTTTGACTTTTCACATTGGAAATTGAAAATAGATCCCAATGGCTTTGGACAAAATGCGACACCGGACAGGGATGCCTTTCTCACATTGGTCACTTTGATATATCATGAAGCAAGACATTGTGAGCAGTGGTTTCAGATGGCTCGTTACGCAGCGGTCGGTCATCAAATGACCGCGCAAAAACTGTCGTCATCGCTGTTCATTCCTGTGCATATTGCCAGCACTGCTCTCAATAGAAAAATGGGTCTAAGCGATCCGATGCTGGCACTGACGAAAGAGTGGTACGAAAGCGTCTACGGAGCCAAATCGGGTTTTCGAGGCATTACGCTTCAAGGGTTGATGTTGCGAAGAACCGGGGATGCGAAACTGAATAATTTCCATAACGGGTTTCATAGCAGGTATAGCGGCGTCTTGCCGGAGGAGATAGACGCCTGGGCCGTTCAGGAAAAAGTGGCGGACCACTACAAATATCCGTGATCGTCAGGTTCATCGGGGACGTCAATTAGAATTCGTCACTGTCTGTGCCATTGACCTATCTCTGCCAGCCTTCGATCTTGAAGACCCGCTCGAGCAGTTTTCTCTCGGTCTTCCCGGAATCGGGCACGAACCACAGCTCGAATCGGGCCGCGTAGGGATCACCCCAGTCGCCCTCGTAAATCGTGATTCTCGTATTGCTGTAGAACAGTTCGTTGGGGTCCTCCGACCATCCGGTTCTCTCGTTCGAGTATCTGCGGAGATCGTGCGACGACAGTCGGGTGCCGCGGGTAACCTCAAAGGCCTTGAGGTAAACGGCGCCTGCTTCGCCCGGGTTGATCCAGACCTCCACTTCATAAATGCCAGGCTGCATGCCCTCGTGGAGATTCAGGACCGGATCGCCGCGACGTACGGCATCCACGGGCAACAGAGCAGGCATCGATCCTCTCCGGTCCAACAGGGCCTTGAACTCTGCCTCCAGAGCGCGCAGCGCCGCTTTCGTGAGTCGGCGTTCCGGCCCCTCTGCTTGCTCGAACAACTCCACGACCACGGGGCCGCACCGGATGACGATGTGACTATCGAACGGCCATCGCGCCTTCAGCGCTATAGGATGGGGAGCTGTCCCTTCCTCCAACCAGGCATCATTCCGTTGAGAAGAGGCCGAGGGCTTGCCCTCGAGACCGATCGTCGTTCGTACCTGGAATCTCGCGGCAGGACCATCGGTCCATGTCACTCCCCCGTCGGGTGAGGCTTTCAAAGAATTGTTGTCGGCCGCTGCCTGCTTGCTCGCCCGCATCAAGGAAAGCATATCAGGATAAGGCCAGGGGCGCACCTCGCGCCGCGAGTAATAGCCGTGCAGTTTCCATAGCCACATCGTTCCCAGCCGCCAGCGGCGCGTCGCACACAGGATGCCCCGCTCCTCAAAAACGCGCCACGCCGGACTGGTGGCCAGATAGCGTAGCAACAGCGGACGGTGCTGCGAACCGAGAGTCCGAAGTGACGGTATCGAGGGAACGACACACGGGTCAGCCGTAGGTTCGACCGCCCACGCCTCCAGCAGAGCTTGCTGAAAGGGGTCTTCCAGGCCTCCGTAACCTTTTGTGGGTTTGGGCAGCGGTTCCGCTACCTCCAAATCGGCGGGGATCGTCAGGTCTTTGGCAAAACCGTCTTCACTTCGGAAGGCCATAACGAACATGACCACCATGCCGACCGGGACCAGACACACCAGCAGACGCAACGTGGCCCAGAACGCGCCAAGCCACTGTCGCAGAATCAGGCGTCCGATGGTCTGCACCAGCAGGTAGAGTACGCCGGCGAAATAGAGAGCGATGCCCGCCCAGCCCATCCAAACGGACTTGCATGCGCACGCCCCGATCATCACGGGCCCCAATCCGATGAGCATGGCCAGAAGTGGAATCCCCACCCAGGGGGCAAACACCTTTGCCCTCGTGCCTGGCTCCACAGATGATTCCATACTCCTTCTCTCCTTTCCGCATCGTGCGATAGTCTCAAACGATGTCAAAAAACCTGGCGACACCATCCTCGGCTCACGCTCCGCTTGAGGGCAACTGAAGCGACCCGGTGCTCCGTTGCCCCTCACGGCACAGCCCGGCGGCCCCGTCCCCCTGCGATTCCTATTCTACCGCACAGCCCCGGGGTTTGCACGCGGGATTCCGTCGATCGTGACTCGTGGCCCGGGAGGCTGCCGCGCTGCGCCGGCAATGACAGAATGCGGCTTTTTCTCTTGACGGCCAACGGGAGAGCCTATCTAGTACATAGACAACTACAGTGAGCGTCAAGCTGAGACGGACGATCATGGACAACTCACATGGCTCACCCCGGGCGCCGACAGTGGCGCCGGTGCTCTACACGCTCGACCTTGCTCATCTTCTCACCCGCGCGTGCTCGCCGTGTCAAACAAAGCCAATCCGTGTCGGCGGGAGGCCCGCCATTGGCGATTGGGGATTGCGGACTGGGGATTCGGGGCCGCGCAGAGCGGGAACGTCGGGGCGAAGAATGTCAAACGAACCCAATTTGCCGCTTTTTGGGGCTACAAATGAGGATCGGCAAGAAACCAAAGCCAATTTTCGTCACGCGCGGCGATGCACAAGCCATCGGCAAGCTGGCGCCTGCCGCTGAGATATAAAGAGACGCAATTCTTTCGTAGCGTTACAGTGTGTGTGTTGAGCAAACTACAGTAACCCTAATCGAAAGGATTGC
>JAFGCA010000087.1 GCA_016932895.1 Sedimentisphaerales bacterium
GATCGGTGAAGTCCTTGGTCTGCCACAGGAGCCGGCCGGTGCGCTTGTCGAGGGCAACGATCGCGCCCCTGGACCCGCCGGGGGTGCAAACGGCCTGATCGCCATCGATCAGCACCGATTCGCTGTAGCCCCACTCGGGCCGCTCGCCCCCGAAATCCTTGGACATGTGCTTTTCCCACACCTTGGCGCCGTCGGCGGTCTTGAGGCAGACCAGCTCGCCGTACTGCCCCATGACAAACAGCAAGTCTCCATCGACAGTGGGCGTGCCGCGCGGTCCGGCGAACCCGCCCCAGCCGGGCGCTCCGGCCTTGCCGAGCGGCGTGCTCCACCGCAGCTTGCCGTCCGCCCGATTGAGCCCATGCACGTAACACACGCCGCCTCTGTCGCCCGTCGTATAGACCCGATCGCCGACGACCGAAACGCTGGAGAATCCCTCGCCGAGGCCTGTGGCCTTCCACACGAGCGTCGGACCGCCTTGCGGCCACTGCTGGAGCAACCCGGTCTCAGACGACCGACCGTCGCGGTTGGGCCCCCGCCATTGGGGCCAGTCGCTCGCCCAGCACACCGTGGAGATCAACAGCAAAACGCACACACATCGGATCATCGGTTTCAGTCGCATCACACATTCTCCTGTAGTAAGGTCATGATTGTCCATGCCGCAGCAGTCTACCGGACATCGTGTCCATCGACAACGTTTATCCCGCCGCACAATTGGCGGCCGACCGGCGTATAACGGTAGACGAACAATGGAACAACGCTATTGCACGTATGTTTCCAATCGAGGGCAGATACGGGAGGCATGGGATGCAGGTTCCACTACAGGTATCGTTCAAGAGTATCCCCAACACCACCGTAGTTGAAGGGCTGATCCGGCAGAAAGCCCACAAGCTCGAACGGATCTGCGACCATCTGTCGAGCTGTCGTGTGGCCGTGGAAAGGCCCCCAAAACACCCCGAGGACGGCAATCCCTATCGCGTGCGGATCGACATGACCGTCCCGCCGGGACACGAAGTCGTCGTCAGAAACGAGCCGGGAAGAGGCAAGACGAAGGACCCCCTCGACGTCGTCATTCGAGATGCCTTCGACACAGCCTCGCGCCGCCTGAGGAAAGTCGTCGCGTTGCAGCAAGACCGAGGCAAGGGCCGTCCCCATCGTTAGCGCGACGGAGTAGACCGTCCGTTTCTGGGCGAAATCGGGCTTGGGCGTTCACTCGACGGCGATCTTGAGCACCGCCTTATGGATTTGCCCCGTGCCTGCCAGAGGGGCATGGGCGTCGCGCGGGAAGAAGATGGCGAATGAGCCGGCCCGAACCGGCGTCCAACGTTCGGGCGCGTCCTTGAAGAACTCGATGTCTTTCTCGGAGTCGTAGCTCACAGCGGAGATTGCGCATGCTGCGGTGGGCTTCCAGCCCATTTCGTCCGTCCCGCTGATAACGTATTGGATGTCGATGTACTTGCGGTGCGCCTCCAGCGGCGCCTCGGCCCGGCGGCGGGCCGGGCTGTGGCTCATAAGGCAGAACAGGCGGTCTCCGTCGATGTCGTGACGACCGTCGGGCAACTCCGCCAGATCGCTGCGCCTCAGGAACGCAAAGGCCCTCTCGAACGCCGGATGCATACCATAGTATTTCTCCGCGTTCGCCAGACGATCGACGATCATACGATCCCGTTCCATAGATTCCGCCACCTCCTTGTCTGTCGAACAGCCGGCCAGGCTCCCGATGGCAACCCACACGACCAGCCCAATCCACGCGATGCGAACCATCCAGTCCTTGCTCATAGCCATTCTCCTTCGTTGCTCTCAAAGACGCTATTATGGGCCGCACCACCCCAAAGAGCAAGCCGGTTGCCAGTTGTCGGTTGTCAGTTCTCAGTTGTCGGTTGCCAGTCGGGTCGTCGCTTCTGAGAGCTGACAACTGAAAACTGGGAACTGCCAATTCGGCGCTGCGCTTGATTCCTCTCGGAGACGGGCTACAATGCAGCCTCGTCGAGCGTTCGAGTGAGCTTTCAAACGGGATGACGGCAATGAGGGCTACCCAGCCATGAGGACCTTTTCTATCGCAAGTGTGTGTCTGGTGTTCGCGGTCGTCGCAGCGACGGGCGGCGCGGCGCCGGTTGTCGAGATCGAGGAGGACCTGTACAGCCACGAGTCGGCCGACAACGGCGCCGGACCCATGTGGTGCCACGGATCCACTTGCCTGGTGCGCATCGGCGAGGCAGTCTTCGCCAGCGGGCTGGAGACCATCGCGGACGCCAAGCCGCTGAACAATTGCCGCTGGATGCTGTTCGCACGGCGAGAGAAAGGCTGGGAGAAGGTCTGTATCGACGAATCAGGACGGACGCGCGAGCCCTGTCCGCTGGTCGGCTTTCCCGATGGCCGATTGTTCCTGTCGGCCAACCCGACGCTCGACGCGAATGCCTACTCCGGTCCGGCTCGACCCGAGGTGCTCCAGTTCGACGCGAGCGACCCGCGTGCGCCGGCTCGCACCCTGCTTCCCGCCTGGCAGGGCCAACCGAAGTTCACCGAGCATTCCTATCGCAGCTTTGCCGCCGATGGACCGGATCACGAGTTGATCCTGCTGCAGAACGTCGGCTACACGCACGCCGAGTGGTCGTTCCTCGACCGCGAGGGGCGATGGAGCGCGCAGGGGCAGCTCAAGTGGCCGTGGGGCGCCGAGTACAGCAAGCCGCAGCCGATCCGCGTGTGCTATCCCAACGTTGTGTTGAAGGACCGGGCGGTCCACTTCTGCGGAGTCAGCGACATCATCGAGCCGAACGAGACCTGGCGGGCGTTCAAGAAGGAGCTGACCGGCCGCGAGTGGGACTACGATTTCCGCCGGCTGTTCTACACGTGGACGCCCGACGTCACAAGCGAACCGTTCCGTCCGTGGGTGGAGATCGCCAGCCGAGAGAAGACCTGCGGCTGGGTCACGCCGGGCGACTTGTGGATCGCCCCCAATGGCGATGTGCACCTGCTCTGGACCGAGCGGGCCCTGGACGAAAGGCTCCGCGAGAAGTTCTTCCCCGAAGCCAGGCAGAGCTACTCGCTGAACTACGCGGTCGTGCGCGATGGGCAGGTGCAGTCTCGCCGCACCCTGTTGGCGGCGGAAGAAGGCAAGTCCAACGAGCGGCCGGGCCGGGGTCGCTTCCACGTCACGCCGGACCATCGGCTGTTCGTGTTCTTCTACATCAGCGGCTCGGATGCGAGCGGTAAGGGCGTCTCGGAGAACCGCCTGCTGGAGATCGGACCGGATGCGAGCGTCAGTCCGGCGGTCCGCGTGCCGTTGCAGAAGCCGTTCACCGAGTTCTTCGCCGCGACGGTCCGCGCCGGATCGCTTCCGTCCCGAACACTGGAGCTGCTTGGGACCAGACAGGGTTCCGGCAACACCATCAGCTACGCACGAATCCGAATCGACTGACGCACGGTCCGCTTGAAGGAATGCACATGGGCCTGTTTCTGGACATCTTCACGAAGGTGTTCTTCATCCTCTCGCC
>JAFGCA010000816.1 GCA_016932895.1 Sedimentisphaerales bacterium
AAGGCGATGCGAAACGTCGACTTGAGTCTGTACGACGCGCAGGGCCATCGATTGGATGGAACGCATCCGTAGACGGCGATTGGCCCTACTGGGCAGGACAAAACGGGACATCACTGATTTTGAGGCCGGCCGGGGAAAGTGCGGATCCTTGCCGTGTCCAGCACACCGGTTACGGGATCAGATAGGGCCGCCGGGAGTCAGGGGCGAGGGGGACGCCGTCGAGCCGCTCCGCGTACCCGCCTCGTACGACGCGCCCGCCGTCAATCGAACGCGAGTATTCCCTTCTCAACATCCAGAAAGACGATGTGCTCTCTGAAGAAGTTGTAGCCGATGATGGCATCGACGGGAGGTTGCCTGAAGTCGAACTCGGCAAACTCGAAGGGACCGCAATCGTGGTCCGCCAGCAGCAGTCTGGAGAACCTGGCGAACGGTTGGCTCTTTCTTTGGGTCAACATCTCTGAGTTGGCAATCCCGGGCCTGATTATGGAGTAGGAGGCGCCGGTATCCCAAACGCAGCGCAGTTCTCGGCCGTCAGCGGCTACCGTGCTCTGGATGCCGATGTTCGGGTCAGACAGATCGATTTCGCAGGAGGGCCAGGTTTCCGGCCGGTATTGTGGCGGGCACCGACCGTCGGTTGACAGCACGCAGACACCGGCCGGGTAGTCGATGATGAGTTTGAAACGCCCCAACAGGGCAAGTCCGACGATCCCGTTCTTCAGGGCGGGTGGCGGCTCATTGGCCAGGCGCAGATCGGAGAAGTGGAACTCGTGGCCGGGTACGTCGGTCAGCCGCATGTTGCCGATGTGCATCTCGGGGATGACAAACTCTCGGGCGAACGAAGGGGCGAGCAGGCCGTGGACTCCGACACTCCATATCCGCCTGCCGGTGTATCTGACGTCGAGGTTTTGCAGCGCGGTGGGGCTAAGGGCGATCTCTTCGAAGCCACCGGTATCCAGCGTCAGGGGAACCTCGACGCCGCCTATCGTGACCGGTATGACCGGAAGGCGAGACTCAATCGTCAAAGGCACGACGGCGTAGCTGCTGGTACCGGAATCTGCGATGGCGAAATCCGACAATCGCCCGGATGATGCACATGCGCCGCACCATGCCAGAATCAGGGTGGCCGTGGCCATGAAGACGGCTGTTATTGCTGCGTGAGTCTTATCTGGCATTGAAGTAAGCCTCGCACGGTGTCAGTATTCGGCCGGCAACCATCTTCCGCGATTCGCTGCCGGTGTTCAAGGGTTTTGAGAGACAAAACGAACCATCACTCATATTGAGTCCGGCGGGTACACTGCGGATCCCTGACGGATCCGGCACGCCGCTCACGGACGCAGATATTGGTGTCGAGAGTCCGCGGTTCTGAGAACTGTCGAAAGTCACGGATGGGCTGTCAATGATGATGCCCAGATGCGTAATGTTCCGCTAATCGCGCCTCCGTTGGCGTCCTCATGTTACACAGGGGGTACATCGCGAGCGTTGAATAGAGCGCAATCTCTCGGTACGCTGCACGTGGGCCGATCGACGCCCCGACGCAATCGGAGGAACACGCGATGCGACCTTTCATCACGATTCCCGTCATTTTGTGGTTGGTGTTGGCGTGCCCGGGCCAGACTGTCCCTGCCGACAAATCAGACACCCGGACGGTGAAGGATGCCTTGTCTTAGGGATCGATCCGGCTGGAGAACGGCAGAAGACCGTCCGATCCGGGCGGCGTCTTCTACAGGAAGTACCGGGACGGCTTCTGGGCTCGGGTCGGTGACGTGGCATTCTCATCCGACGGTCGTTTTCTCCTGTCGGCGGGCACCGACGAGGAGGATGGGACGGTCCGCCTCTGGGACGTCGAGACGGGAGAGGAACCGCGACGCTATCGCGCGGAAGGATACTCGGCCCAATACGGATCGGTGGCTTTCGTACCGGTCGGAAAGCACATCGTTGCCGGTTCGTATATGGGCAACAATTTTCAACCGCATGCGGCGTGGCTTTGGGATATCGACACGTCAAGTGCAGCGCTACGCAGGCCATGCCACGCACTACGTCGGGGGTGTGACGGTCGCCTGCTCGCCGGATGGTTCGCGCCTCGTGACGGCTTGTGTGGATGGGCCGGCCATCGTGTGGGACAGGGCGACCGGAGCGGTTATTCAACGCCTGGGCGAGGCGCCCTCCGTCAATAGCGCCACATTCACTCCCTGCGGGCGGTACATCGTGACTGGAAGCCCTTTCGCCGCGGTTCACATATGGAGTGTTGATGACGCGAGCGGAAAGCCGCTGGCATTACTGGACGAGACGGTCATCGGGGTCGCAATCACGCCGGATGGGAAACGCGTCCTGGCCCGCAGCTGGACCTGCGTATACGTTGTCGATCGGGTCGACGGCCGAACCATCCGCCGATTAGAGGACACAGCCTTCGGCGGCGCGTCCGCCTTGTCTCCCGATGGACGCTTCGCGCTGATCACTCGCAGTTCCGGGCAATCCTCATGCAAGGCAGAACTCATCGACCTCGCGATGGGCGAGGTGGTCCGCACATTTGAGGAGGCTGAAGCGTACGACGGTACGATCCAGTGCGCCGCATTCTCCCCGGATGCCAGATACCTTGCGACCGGGTCATGGTTTGGCCCGATTCGACTGTGGGACGTCAAGACGGGCAAGCAGATCCGCGCATTCTACGGGCATCTCGGCAAGGGGCCCGACGTTTCGTTTGGTGACGACGGATGGGTCGTCGTCGGTTCGTATATTGGGTCCATTGACGGGTACGATGCTGATATGCGGGAGTGGCTGGACCGGGTCCGTTACCAGCAGGCAAGCACATTCGCTCTGAACCCTTGCAACCCCTTCCTCCCACCGTAGAGAACCATCGGCCTCAGGAATTCTCTCCGAAGGCCGACACGGAAGAAGTCCGCCTTCGGGAGGCGAACTCCGTGAATGGGCCTGGGGACGGGTGAAAGCGCAAAAACGCAAAAACTGGAGCGCGGGTAGCTCCTTTTGCCGGTACAATTGGGACCTCGGAAGCGGCAAATGGAGAGTCTCGGCTGAATGCAAGACGTGGCTCCACCAG
>JAFGCA010000088.1 GCA_016932895.1 Sedimentisphaerales bacterium
CGGCCCTGGTGAACAGCGGCGAGCCGCACGCCGGGCAAAACTCCCGCGTGATCGGGTTGCCGCTGTCGGCGATCTTGGTATACCCCTTGGGCTTTCCGGCGCAGATGCTCAACCCCGCCGCCTCCACGCCCACACCCACGGTGTACGGGCCCCCCGTGGCCTTCTGACAGTCCGGGCAGTGACAATACGAGGCCGATACACCTGCGCCCCGCCATTCATACCGCACCGCCCCACACAGACACCCGCCTTTCAACGTCATGGTCTCCTGCATCCTGCACCTCCATCATTGACCTGCAACACCGCCTTGATCCAAGACTCCCCGTGTGGCTTCGGGAAGAGCACTCCTGCACACGGAGTCCTCCACCATATCATAATGCGGCGTGAGTGCAACGTCTCCGGCCGCCGGAGAGCGGGGCGATGGCAGGCATGCAGGGACCAGTACGGTCAGAGGGAGGCGTGATCGGCAACGCCGTCATGATCACGATCATAGGCGTCGTCCGCCTGAAACTGGCCGGTGTCAGGATCGAATCTCCAGCCCTGGGCGTTGATACCCGCCGGGGCGCCGCCCACACGCACGGTGTCGAGGTTGTTGAATGGGTTGGTGGGCATCCGCTCGAGATAGGGGCCGTAGTCCGTTCCCACCGCCCCGTCAGCGTCGGTTTGCGTGGTCATGCGGCGCTCGAAATCGACGCCCGTTTCCCCTGCGACAGCGGGCCCGGTCTCGTTGTGCTGCTGCTCGTACAATTCGATCTGCTTGCGGACGGTCTGCAGGTCCTTGCGCAAGGCCGACATCTGCGCCTGCATGGTGGCCGAGCTGAACTGCGGCACCACAATCACGGCCAGGATGCCGAGCAGGACCACAACGACCATAATCTCCATGAGGGTGAAACCGTTTCTTGTCTTCATTCCCGTTTTCTCCTCCTGCCCGAAGAACCGGCGGGGCGGCCGCGTACGGGGCCGCCCCGGTCCAATAAAAGCATATGAAACAGCAGTGGGGATGCAAAACGGTTGCTCCGCCCGCTACCGGCGACATTTCCCGAACCTGGCCGGGTAAAGAACGAACAGAGACGGCCACCGAATCCTTCTATCGGGATCCGGTGGCCGTCCCACTTGAGATAGTCTTAAATGAACTACTTCGCCTCTAACTCCGCCAGGCGCGACCCGCTGACGTCTTCGATGCGCAGGTCGCCGAAGATCACGCGGTAGCGGCCGTCATCAAGCTTCCATCGCAGCAGGACCTTGTCGGCGTCGGCCGACGTGACCGTGTCGCCGTAGTACATCGGCTTCTTGCCTTGGTCGCCCAACTCGCGGACGTAGGTGGCCGCATACTTGAGCTTGATGAGCATATCGTCATCCATCTCCGGTGCGGCGCCGGCGGCATCCAGCTTCTTATAGATCGCGCCCACTTCACCGACGATATCCACCGGCGTCAGCTTGGTCGGATAGGTCCCGCCGCTCAGTTCGGCAAAGTAAGCCAGGGCCTCGACCATCTGCACGCCGCGTTCCATCTGCCCGAGATCAACACGTGCCAGAGGCTTGTAGTCGCCGGGAATCTCCAGCGAAAAGGCCTCCGGGGCGATCTCGGCGTCCCACTGGAAGTCGGTGACGACGACGCGGGTCTTGCTCTCGCCGTCGGCGCCGGCGATATCCAGGGTCATTTGCACCGGCCAGCCCGTCGCGACATCCACCCACAAACGTCCGACGACGTCCTTCGGCATCTCCGATCCCGCCGAGAGCCGGCCCATCGGCCCGCTGAGGAACGCGGAGACCAGCGCAACGTCCTGCGACTCCACCCCCTCGACCGCGATGCCGTCGATCTCGCTGCGCCCCAACTCCGTGTATGGGCCCGTGAGAAACTCATCGACGATGGCCTTCGGATCGCCGCTGTTGCGCTGCACCTCTTCGCGGAGCGCCTCGGTGAGCGCGACCTCGGTGTACAGCTTCTGTCCCGTCATCAAGGTGACAAAGAGTCCTTCGTTCACCAGGGTGAACGCCTGGTTGACCAGTTCGTCGTTAATATACGCGTCCATCCGGATCCCGCGCTCGCTCGACTGAATTGTCTCGATGCGGATGTCCAGTGATTGCCCCTGAGGCGTTTCCTCCGTTGCCTGGAGCGTATACGTCACCGCCCTGACCGCAGCCACCTGCTGGAGAACCTGGGCCCAGCTCACACCGCCGGTCCCTCTGAATGCCTGGAATCCTACGACCACACCGATAAAAACCACCGCCGCAACGGCCAACTTGCTCATCCTGTTCATGACCAATCTCCTGACTACGAATTCACGCTTCGTTTTCCTCGTTTCGAAAGGTTGGTCACCGAGAGCTTTGTCGATTCGGGCCATGACGCGGGGCGCCATCGTTTCGTCGCTACCGATCGTGCGGCCTAAATCTTGCAGTCTGTTTTCCATTTTATCGCTCATAGCTCAAGCCTCCCCGAGCAGCACACGCAAACGCCTGTGCGCCCTGGACAACTGTTTCGTAACCGTCCCGACGCCGCGCCCGGCAATGTCGGCGATCTCCTTGACGCTGTAGCCGCCGAAATATCGAAGCGTCACGACCTGCCTTTCCGATTCGCGAAGTCCGAGAACCGCTGCCAGCAGCAGTTCCTTGTCTTCGTCCAGCAGACCGGCCGGTCGTGCCGCCGCGATGTCATCATCGGGCAAAGGCGCCTCGCGCTGTCTGTGTACCATGTCCAGCGCACACCGGCGAGCGATCTTCAGGAGCCACGGCCCGAACGCTCCGGCCCGCCGCAAACTGCCCAGTTTCTCGTAGGCCTTGACGAAGGCATCCTGGGCGGCGTCCTGAGCCAGATGAGTATCTCGCAGCACGGACATCGCCGCGGCCCGGACCGATTGCTCGTAGCGCCGAACCAGAATGGCAAATGCCTTCCGGTCGCCGCCCAGCACGGCATGAACCAGCTCACCGTCGGACTGGAGCACCGCGAGACTCCTAACAGAACACGTTTTCAAGGCCAAAACCGGCATTTCTGCTCCTTTGTTCGGGACACAACCATTCAAAACGAACAATCCAAACAACAGAAGCGCTTCTACCATATAGACATGTCCGCCCTGAAAATGCGACCGGAATCGAAAAAGACTTCGCCGATCAGCGTCCCGACACGCCGGGCGGCCTTGTCGGCATTTTCCTGTCGGGCAAGATCGCTGGCAACGCATTTCATAAATCATGCGACTATAGATTGCTTCGCTTCGCTCGCAATGACAGGGACAACCCGTATGTGTCATTGCGAGGAGCGCAGCGACGAAGCAATCTCCTCCCGCATAGTCGCCGAACGTGCGAAATGCGGTACTGGTGCCATCAAGCTCCTCGGCGCACGCGGCTCTTTTTCCTGCAACAGAGGCCGATCCATGGTAAGATTCGTGCGATGCCGTCGGTGCGGCCGCGAGCGAGTGCGATTCCCGCACGCTGGCCAACGACACGTGAGATACTGCTGGGAGAAAGTCATGAAAAGACAGGTTCCGTTGCTTATCGTCGCTTTGCTGCACACCCAGGCCCTCGCGCCGGTGGCCCGGGCGGCCCTCACGGCCGGCTGTGCCCGGGTGAATATCACGCCCCCGGTGGGCGTCTGGCTCTCGGGCTACGGGGCACGTAACAAGCCGAGCGACGATATCGAGGACGAGCTGTTCGCCAAGGCCCTGGTCCTCTGCGACGGGACCGAGACCGTCGCCCTGATCGCGACGGACCTGCTCTGGGTCCCCATCGCGCGGACCAACGAAATCCGGGGGATCGTCGAAGCGAAAACGGGGATTCCCGCGCGGAACGTTCTGGTGTGCGCCTCGCACACGCATTTCGGCCCGAAGATCTACAGCGAAACCGCCCTGGGGCCGGAGGTCTCGGACAACAGCGTCGATGAATCGTACGTGCGGACCCTGGTCAAGAAGATCGCGAACTCTGTGTTCCTCGCCCACCGGAACATGCAGGAGGTCCGGATCGGCGCCGCCTGCGGCGCGGTCCCGGAGATCGTCTACCACCGCCGGCCCAAACGCGCCGACGGTTCCGTGACCATGGCGTTTCACCTGCCGCCCGAGATCGTCGCGACGCGAAAGATTGTGCGCAGCAGCGACGGGGCGGTCAGCGCGGCGTTCACCTATCCTGCCGACCAGCCGCAACTGACGTTCGGGCCCATCGACCCGGCGGTCTGGGTGCTGCGGATTGAGACGCCGGACGGCGGCCTGCTCGCCTCCGTCGTGAACTTCGCCTGCCACGCCGTCAGCGGCAGCACGTACCCGGACTGGTTCTACTCTATCTCGGCCGATTATCCCGGCGAGATGATGCGCGTGGTGGAGAAGGTCGAAGGCGGCATCTGTATGTTTACCTCCGGCACGGCCGGCGACATCGTCCCCCTCAAGCGGGGCAGAGAGCCGCGCTTCTGGATCGGCCGGGCGCTGGCCGGGGAGGTCGTCAAGAAACTCCAATTCGTTCCCACCTCCGATGAGGTCACACTGCTGGGCCGCAAGACGGACGTCGAGCTTCCGCTCAAAGAAGACCTTCCCACCGACGCCATCCTGAATGCCGGCGCGGACGCAAAGTCCCTGACCGCCGAAATCCAGGTCCTGAAAATCGGGGACGTCTATGTTCTCGGGCTGCCGGGCGAGGTCCTGGTGGAAGTGGGCCTGGAGATTAAGAAGAGGGCGCCGGTGGAGAAGCTCGTGATTATCGCGCTGGCCAACGACAGCATCGGCTACGTCTGCCACCGCCAGGCCTACGAGGAAGGCGGCTACGAGTCCGGGCCGGGAGCCAACCTCGCCCCCGGCGCCGCCGAGACCATGATCGACCACGCCCTGCAGCTCATCGAGCAAACGAAAGAAACAACCGCCCGGGCCGCAAGCCTCTGATTCGGTGCTCCCTGTTGTGTCGTGCCCAACGGCGCCGGGCGCAAACGCCAAGTGCGTAAAGAGTTTTTTCAATACACTTATGTGTCTTTGGGGGGCCGTTCTCGACCGATATTCCTGGCATCTCCCTGTCGCGACCTGGAGATTTGCACCACCTGGCCTTGACACGCGAGGCCAATTTGGATAAAATACGTACTTCCAGGCCTCTTGGTGGAGAGTGGCTTGGGATTCGAACTACTCTATTCTATTGGCAGGAGGAGATGAACATGCAGATTCGGCGTACGACCTTCTTGGTGATTGTGGCCGCGGTGTCTCTGGCATTTGCCGTCGGCTCGGTGTCGGCAGGCACGACCTACGGGCTGAAGTCGCTGGCTCCCGGTGACAGCATTCCCTCCGGAGCGCCGACCCACCTGTTCCGATTTGACGACAACACGCCCGGGTCCGTGTCTGATATTGGAGCCGTGACGCTCAACGGCCAGGATATCGATGCGGACGCCCTGGCGTGGTCGGCCACCCACGGTTTGCTGGCGTACCAGTTGGGCGGTGCCGCGGCTCCCACGTCGTCGCTGCTCTCGATCAACAGCACGAACGGCGTGGCTACCCCGATCGGAAATCCTCTGGTTGCACGGGACATTCGCGGCGCGGTCTTCGCTGCCACGGGCGATCTCTGGGTCGCCGATGCCGCCCAGGATCAGTTGCTCAAGATTGACCCCGTCACCGGCAATATCGTAACCACTGTGAATCTCACAATACCGGGTGCGGCGTTTGATCTCTCTACCGTGACGGACATTGCCGAACGCAGTAACGGCTCTTTCTACCTCACCAGCCTGTTCGATGTGTACACCGTGGATGTCACGACCGGAGTTCTGTCTCTGGCGTATGCACTGCCCTCGACCCTCGATAACGCCCTGGCCGGTGCGTCGTTCTCGCCGGACGGACCGGACGATATCCTCTTCGGCTACGAGATCAACGGCACCGATGACATCTATCGCTATGATGTGGACGGCGGTTTTGCCCGAACTACGTTCCAAACGAATATCATCCCTGCGTACAATTCCGGTCGCGGCGACCTTGCCACGATGACGCCTGCGGTCCCGGCACCGGGCGCCGCGCTACTGGGCAGTCTGGGCGCCGCTTTGGTCGGCTATCTCCGCCGGCGCAAGACCCTGTAAACGATCTCGACGAGTATTACCTTCTCCAGGGCTGCGACCACCATATCGCAGCCCTGCTTTTTTTCGGGTGCATCCGAGTGCGGCTGTAAGAACAAGGGTTTTGCAAAATGGAGATTAGGCTTATATTCTTCAAGGAAATCGTTGGTGTGATTTCCTTGAAGACGGGACTTAAATACCAACTCCCAAAGCA
>JAFGCA010000817.1 GCA_016932895.1 Sedimentisphaerales bacterium
CGGAGGTCGTAGGTTCGAGTCCTACCCCCGCTAATTGATGTAACCGGATGCAGGCCAGCCACTTACGGCTGGCCTGTTTTGCTGCGCGGGAGGCCCAAAAACCGGCCAGGGCGTGCCGGGGGCGTGTCTGGGCGTGCCAGTTCTGCGCCCAGAGCAGATTCAGGAGCGGGAGGGCGAGGCGGGCCGACACGATGTCGAAGCCAGCGAATCCTGCCTCGTCCTCAAGTACTCAGGTTGGGCGGTCGCGCTCACGGTTCCTCGGGCGCCGCGGAGGCTTGCCCCAGTTCCCGAGGCCCCGCACCACCGGTACCTCACCACCAAACGATCAACTGCCCGCCGAGTGCCAATCGTGTTGCCGCCGTGTCTCCAGATTCGCGCCCCGCTGGCGGAAACTGCCCGGCGTGACCACAATAGCTGCTGGATAGTCGGCCACCACGTCTGCGGGAAGGGTAGATGGCCTGAGTTAATCACGTGTTACCACTCGAGAGCCACTCCCGCCCGCGGAGTCGTCGAAACAAACTCGGCCGAAGTTCCGCGTGGGGCCGCCGATCGATGACTCGCTGCAGGCATCAACATGGCGAAGCGCATCACACGTGAGCAGATTCTGGGGGAGCAAGGCATCAAGCTAATTGGTCGCCGTTTCCTCGACATGGGATTTCCTTGGCATCCCACGAATGCCCCCTTGGACGCAGGGATCGACGGGTTTATCGAGCTGCGCGACCCGACGACGGGCGAGGTATCCAATAGCTGGATCGCCGTGCAGAGCAAGGCGCGAACGAGGCTGGAGAAAGAAACCGAGAATTCGTTCGAGTTCACATGCACAACGAAAGACCTTGCATACTGGCGTCGCGGGAACATGCCCGTTTTGCTGGTCGTGTCTCGACCTGAATCGGATGACGCTTGGTGGATTTCTATCAAGGATTACTTTCGCGATCCAGCGCGACAAAACGCTCGCAAGATCGTATTCGACAAGAAGGCCAATCGCCTCGCGCCTCGGGCGCAACAGGATCTTCTTGGGCTCGCTCAGGCCTCCGGCGCCGGCACTTACTTTCGGCCCTGTCCCAAACGAGAGCATCTTCATTCGAATCTGCTCCCTGTGAAACGCCTTGCGGCGCGCATTTACACAGGACGCGCGCTGTATTCAACCGGCAAGGAGCTCACTCAAGTCCTGAAGGAGCAGGTTCAATACCCACCGCGAGAGTGGTTCTTGCATGGCGACGTCGTTTACAGCGTACATGACCTACGAGATGAACCGTGGGTGAGCGTTTGCGATCGCGCCACGATCGAGACAGACGCCACGGAGGACTGGTGTGAAACGCAAGATCCGGACACGCGGCGCCACTTCGTCCGTTTGCTGAACTCTTGTCTGCGTAGCTTCTGTGGACGCATCGGGATGAGGTACGACAAGGACGCCAACGTCCTTTATTTCAAGAAGACGAACGACCTGGCGCCTCGCAAGAAAACCTATAAGAGCCTGAGGCATACGACGTCGCGCGTCGTGTTCCGAGAGTATAGAGCGAAGAAGGACCCTTCACGAATCGCCTACTATCGGCATGTCGGGTTCGAGCCGCGCTTCCGCCGTTTCGATGGTCAGTGGTGCCTTGAGATCAACCCGACGTATCGATTCACGTCCGATGGCGACGAGTTGCACCCGTACCGCGAAGAGTACCTTTCCAAGATCAAGAGCATCGAGGGCAGCGGTGCAGTGGGTGGGTTGGTGGTGATGTTCGCTGCGCTCCTGCAAGACGACGACAGTCTATTTGCGGACAACTACCCGCACCTTGGGTTTGGCCGCCTGTTGGGCGTGGATCTACCGGTCGGAATCGACGATTTGCTGTGGCGCAAACGCGACATAACCGCGAGCGCCAGTGCTCCGGATGCCCATGACGATGACGGCTTGATTGACGAGGACGATATTGGACCGCTTTTCAGGCAGGCAAGGGAATGAAAGCGCTGTTTATCGACGAGCCTGAACTTGAGTTCGGCGCGGGTGCAAGGCATATTGACACCCGGCACGGGCTCATTGAACACGGCGTGCTCGACCGTGGTTTCAGTTCAGCGCCGAAGGTGGTGCGTGTCGGCGTTGTCGGGTCGGCCGCCGACATCGAGACGCTGCGGCAGTGGATCGAAGCCTGCCAAACCGGAATCGAGGCCAAGGACTCGCATCGGACGACGCTTTTCGTTGGGTTTCCCGGCTTCGGCGACGGTAAGCCGTTCTGCGATTTTGTGGTGGATGACCGACTCGTGGACACGATTACGGTTTCGGAACTGTCGCAGATCGCCACTATTTCCGACGAGGATGGGTTTTACGAGGCGTCTTCCAAGCGTTTTCTCGAAGGCGGGGCCAACCTGATCGAGGACGCGAGCGCGTCGGTCGTTCTCGCGCTGCTGCCGGAGTCCTTTGTTCGCCGGATCGACGTGCCGGAAGAAGAAACCGGAGCGCGGTCGAGGCGGCGCTTTCGGACGCAGGAGCGCTTCGTCTGGCACGATGCTTTCAAAGCAGCGTCCCTGCGATTGGCCAGACCCTTCCAAGTCGCACGGCCGGCGACGTACGGAGGAGACGTACACCGCTTCACGCGTGAAGGGAAACCTGTAAGCGAGATGCAGGATGAAGCAACTCGCGCCTGGAATCTCTTTTGCGCACTCTATTACAAGGCCGGCGGCATGCCATGGCGTTTGGTGCGGGAGGCGACCGACCTCACCGCGTGTTTCGTGGGGATCAGTTTTTACCATGATCCGCGATCCGAGACGCTGCAAACCAGCGTCGCCCAGCTCTTCAACGAACGCGGCGAGGGAGTAATCGTCCGCGGCGGCCCCGCGGCGCTCGACGAGCGGGACAAAACGCCCCACCTGACGGCTTCCGACGCCGAGAAACTCTTGCTGAAGGTGCTGGCAATCTACAAGCGCGAGCATCGCACGATGCCGGCCCGCTTGGTGTGCCACAAGAGCTCCTACTTCAACGAAGCGGAGTTGAACGGCGGTCAAGCCGCCATGAAGCACTTGGGGATTGACGCCTACGACCTTCTGTCACTGCGGCGGAGCCGCACGCGGCTCTACAGGTCCGGCAGCTACCCGCCGTTACGCGGCACTGCGGTTGTTCATGACGAAGGTTGCTTGCTCTATACGCATGGCAGCATCGACTTCTATCGATGCTACCCCGGCCTGTACACGCCGCGCACGCTTGAAGTTCACCTCGACCGAGCCGAGCAGGGAGCCCGAACCCTGATGGCCGAGATACTGGCGCTCACCAAAATGAACTGGAACAGCACTGAACTGGCCACGCTCGAGCCCGTGACACTCGACGCAGCCCGGGGAGTTGGAAGCATATTGCGCTACGCTCCAGAGAACGACGACGAAATCCACACGCGGTATTCTTTCTTCATGTAGACCGTCACGCGCCGGCTCACCGGCGTCGAAGCCGACGCGAAAGCTCCACCTCGCGGCCATCAGGCAACTCTTCGACCGGCTCGTCGTCCGGCACGTGGTCATCCTGAACCCGGCCGCATCGGTCCGCGGGCCGAGGCACGCCGTCTCCGAGGGCAAGACGCCGGCGATCTCGCTCGACCAAGCCCGCCGGGTGCCGCGGTCAATCCCGACGGGCACGTTGGTCGTAAGAGCTCGGTCGTGTGCACCGGGACGATTGGGCCGACGTGAGTGACGGGGGGCGGTTGGGCGGGGGGGCGGGGCGGGCGAGGTGGTCGGTTTTCCGGGCCGCGGGCAGGAGCGAGGCGGGATACTCGCCTCGGGGCAGGCGGTCGATGGCATCGGGCAGAGTCTGAGCTTGCGGAGCACACGCGGCGACGTGAGGATCATGTGCTGGCCTGCTTGAAGAGGCGGGTCCGCGCCATCCTGCGCCAAGCCGGGTCGGGGTGGGCCCTGGCGGAGAATTCACGGAGGCGGACAAGGGGCACTGCTGTTGGATGTGCGGTCGCGTGCGGCCGAATGAGAAGTTCTCGGGCGGCGTGCAGCTTCCGCTTGTTCATCTGCTGCAGGGTGTCCTTCGCGCACTCGGAACGGGCGGCCTCGAAGC
>JAFGCA010000818.1 GCA_016932895.1 Sedimentisphaerales bacterium
GGTCTCCTTTCCGATAGTTTGTGTCGCTAACATACCTATCGGCTATGGGAGACCTCTTTCTTTGATATCCTTAACGGACCGCCATTCATGACTGTCCCCGTTATTCCCGCTACCTCTTCATCCGTCTCCGCCATGGCAAGCCGAGCATTGAGCATATTCTTCTGATGAAGCCAGTCAGTAAACCCTGTGATGTCGGCACTTGCATCACCGGCCTTCCGTTATTGTCGTGGTCTGCCCACGGTTGATTCAGTGACGAGCAGGCGCTCCCCCAATACTCACCCATTTGGCCGCGATTCTCGAATGATGATCGCCCGCATTGTAGTCTCCACCACTGCGGATCCCTCATATTGGTCTCTTGCATGCTGGCCTGCTTCAATGCATCTATTCCTTCGCGGCCATCAAGATAGTACTCGCAAATCGAGTAGTACCAGGGAAGCATCCACCTGAGTTCCTCATCAAGCCGTCCCTTGCTCGCCAATTCGTTGACCCTGCGCAGCAACTCTTCGCTGAGTGCGTAATCAAGTTTGAGAATGCCGCTGAGCCAATGGGGCTCGGAGTACTCGTACCAGTAGAGGAAGAGTGCACGCTTCAACGCCTCAAGATCGCCGTCTCTGCTTAACATCACGTATTCACGAAAGATCTCCCGCCACGCTTCGTACGCGCCAATCCGCTCGTACACCGCATCCCGATCACCGTGAGACCCATGCACCGAGGCCTGCTTTGCAAGCCATTCATTTTCCAGAGCTGAAAGTTCGTCTAGTTTCATCACAACCATTAGACTGTTAAGAAGCGTCGAAAACCAGCGACTTTTCGCAATTTTGGGACATCTATGAGCAAACCGTTGTCAGTGAATATTCGGGACAGAACCTATTTTGGTTGATGAGTGATCGCCCTTCTTCGTGACCTTTGCGGCCTTCGTGGTTTTCTGTTTCCTCTGCGTGCCTCGGCGTACTCTGCGGTTAAGGAATCTGCATGGGCTGATATTGATTGTTGATTATTGGCTCATCATCAGAGAGAGACGGGTACCGCAATTCGAAAGTTCCGCGACTATGCGGGAGGAGATTGCTTCGTCGCTACGTTCCTCGCAATGACATATACGGGCTGCCCCTTTCATTGCGAGCGAAGCGAAGCAATCCATAGTCGCACGATTCACGAAATGTGGTACCAGCAAACGGCGTTGCCGCTGGAAAAATGCGCGGCGGGGCCTTATAGTATGAGTCTAAACGATGCGGCGCTACGATGTGAAAGGAGCAGGCAAATGAGACCGGCATGCAGGCGCGTGGGTTTTCTTTCTCTGGTTCTTGTAGTTCTCGTGGTCGGGCCTGCTTCGGGCCGAGCCGCCGGGACGTTCGTGTTCTACAACGTGCGTGACTACGGTGCGGCCGGGGATGGCCAGACCAAGGATACCGCCGCCATCGGCAAGGCTATCGCGGCCGCGACGAAGGCCGGTGGCGGAACCGTCTACTTTCCCCCCGGTCCATATCTCACCGGCGCCATCCGTTTGCAGAGCAACATCACGTTGTACTTAGATGCCGGCGCGGTGCTGCGGTTCAGTCAGGATTTCGCTGACTACCTGCCCATGGTCAAGTCGCGCTGGGAAGGGACCGAGTGCATCAACTTCTCGCCGCCGATCTATGCGTATCGGGCCGAGAACATTGCCATCATCGGCCGGGGCCGGATCGACGGACGGGGCAAGGCCTGGTGGGACGAGCACCGCAGGCTCAAGGCCGAGATGAGCGAGAAGGGGAAGATCGAGACACCGTCAAAATGGGCCAGGCAGTTCGCCGAGCGCAATCAGGGCTCGCTCGGGCAGGGGCGCTGGGAGCAGATGGGCAACTTTCTGCGTCCGCCATTGATCCAGCCGTTCGAGTGTCGCAACGTGCGGATCGAAGGGATCTCGATCAAGGATCCGCCGTTCTGGACGATCAACCCGGTGTACTGCGACAACGTCACCGTCACGGGCATCTGGATCAAGAACCCGGACGATTCGCCCAATACCGACGGCATCAATCCCGACTCGTGCCGCAACGTGCACATCTCCAACTGCCACATCAGCGTGGGAGACGACTGCATCACCATCAAGTCCGGGCGCGACGAAGACGGCCGGCGGGTCGGGTGGCCCTGCGAGAACATCACGGTGACCAATTGCACCATGCTGGACGGGCACGGCGGCGTCGTCATCGGCAGCGAGATGTCCGGCGGCGTCAGGAAAGTGACGATCAGCAACTGCATCTTCGACGGGACCGACCGTGGGATTCGCATCAAGACCACGCGCGGCCGCGGTGGGGCCGTGGAGGACGTCCGCGTCAGCAATATCGTCATGAGCCGTATCCCCAGAGGGCCGTTTTACTTGAACATGTTTTATCAGAAGGTGCCCGCAGAGCCTGTCTCGCAGCGCACACCGGTCCTGCGCAACATCCACTTCAGCAACATCACGGTCAAGGATGCCCCCGTCGCCGGCTATGTGCTCGGCCTGCCCGAGATGCCCGTCGAGAACGTGACTTTCAGCCACATCAACATCGACGCCGAAAAAGGGTTCTCCTGCAAGGACGCCCGTGACATTTCGTTTCATGACATTCGGATCGATACGCAGCGCGGTCCGGCCCTGATCTGTGAGAACGTCGCGAACCTCGAGCTGGAGGGCTTCCAGACGCGGACCCCGCATGCGGACGCTCCCGTCGTCGATCTTCGGAACGTCTCGGGCGCGTACATCCACGGCTGCCGGGCGGCGCCGGGAACGGAGACCTTCTTCCGGCTGCGGGGCGAAAAGTGCCGCGATCTCTTTGTGCAGGCGAACGACCTGCGCCGGGCCGCCTCTGCTTTCAGCGTGCAGGAGGGTTGTCCCGCTTCGGCCCTGGTTCGCCAGTAGCGCAACGAACGGAAACGGCGCTCAGCGTGGGGTTTTGCGGCCGGAGATCTTTTCGATGGCCAGCGCGACCGGCGAGGGGGGCTCTTGCCCGGTGTAGGACGCGCCGGCGATTTCCTCAATGGCCTCGTGCAGGACTTCGCAGGCGCGCTCGTAGGTGCAGCCTGTCACCTGCGCCGTCAGGCGCGAGCCGCGGTCGATGAGTTTCTTGTTGCTGGGGGAGAGCCAGACCATGGCGTTGCCGATGACCCGGCCCAGCCTCACCATCGTCGCGGTCGATACCGTGTTCAAGACGAGCTTGACCGCCAGGTGCTGCCAGAGTCGCAGGGGCGAGGCGGGCAGGTCGCACGAGAAGTGGAAGTGTTCGTCCACGTCGAGCGGGCCGGCTTGTGGGCCCACGGTGATCGCGGCCCTTTGGGGGAACGAGCCGCCGAATTCTTGGAGCGACTCGGTGCTCAGGCGGTCCGCTTCGTCCAACGTGCCTATCACGACCAGCGTCGCATCCGGCGCGTCGGTGCGCGACGGATCGGGCTCGTTGCCGATGCGGAACCGGTAGATTTCGTCGTTGTCCAGTTTGGGCGGGTCCGTCTGCAGTGACATCGGGGCCTTCAGTTTCTCGTAGACGTGCGGCCCCCACGTCAGGCCGCGCGGCTCGCGCTGGAGCATCTCGCGCCAGGCGGCCTCGCTGCCGTGAAACGGATTCTTGACGAAGGCCCAGGAGACCGGCGAGGCCGTGTCACCCTGCCGGCGAAACGGCGGAACCATGAACGTCGGCGAGCGCTCGGTGGTGTCGGTGAGGACATCGAGCAGGACGGCGTCGGCGGCATACGTCACCAGCCCGCGGTGGCGGTAAATATCTTCCTCGAACCGCGTGAGCCGGGCCATGGACTCGACCGCCTCGCGCCCGGTCAGTTGCTCGAAGAGGTTCACAAAGAGCCGTTGGTACCCTTCGGGATCGCGCGACTTCAAGCCAAGCTCCGCCACTGCCGATTCCGGGAGTTGGCCTTGGAGTACCTCGGCCAGGGCCGTCTCGAGGGCGGCGCCGACGACGAGCAGCTCGACCGTGGTTGCCTGCATCCGCGTCGAGCCGGTAATGGCCATCGGCCCGGTGGTCAGGTCGAGCTTGCCGATGCGCGGCTCCTCGATGACCTCGCGCGAGCGCCGCACGTGGCGACGCAAGTCGTCCGTGGGGTTGTTGTAGACGAAGAAGACGTGCGCGCCCGAGTCCAGTCCCTGCCAGGCCGTGCCGATCACGAAGGACGTCTCGCCGCCTTCGGTGACCGCGACCACGACGTCGCCTTCCCGCACGCCCGCCTCGGCGAGCTGGTAGCGCCCGAAGTCGGGGAAGTCCTCGAATCCCTCCACCGCCTTGATCAGGGCGAAGTCACCGCCGGCCATGACGCTGATGCAGCGATCTTCCAGCGACGGCACGGACGGATGCCGCTGCCCCATGTCCCGCCAGAACCGCCGCCACGCGGCCTCCAGCAGGATGGCCAGGCGCCCGGTGGCGCCGCAGCCGGTGAAGAAGATGCGCTGGCCGTCGCGCAGGGCGTCGCGCAGCGTCGCGGCCAGTCGGGCGTACGAATCCTGCGCGAAGATCCCCTCCAGCGCCGCCGGGATGTCCGCATCCACCGACTGCAAAAGGCGAATGCCCGCCTCGACGTCGGCCTCCATAGTCTGCGAGAGAGCGCGCGTCTTGGGATGCGACGATTCGCTCAGCAAGGTCCCGAGGCGAAACGCCTTCTGTTCTTCCAGAAACTCGTGAGCTTTTTCGGCAGCGGTTTTCATATCAACTCCGGTTACTGAGTGAAATTTTGCAAAATGGAGATTAGGCTTACTTTAGGGAGGAAAAATCTTCTTCGTGATTTCTCCTCCCGAGAACGTAAGTGCTTCTCGTATGAATATATGGGCCCTTTCTTCAAGGAAATCACACCAACGATTTCCTTGAAGAATATAAGCCTAATCTCCATTTTGCAAAACTTCTGTCACTGATTCGAGATTACGATCAGGCTGTTGGCCACTCGTCGCGGCCGGCCGTCGGAGGGCGAATTCATGATATGCCCGTCCAGCCACAGCGTCGAGGAGCCGCCGCCGTCTAAGTTCATCGCGTGCGTGCAGCGGTAACGCAGCATCAGTGCGGCCAGCTCGGGGTACGTCATGCCCACCGAGAGCGGCTCCTGCCGCCCGTCCACGACGACCAGGAAGAAGTCCTGGTTGTTCCAGCCGACCACGGTGCGCGGGTGCCTTGGCAGCGAGCCTTTCCACTGTCCCGGCTCGCCGTCGCGCAGCAGGACCGGCCCGCCCCCGACCGCGGTTGTCGCGTTCGTCAGATCGGGCACGGTCCGCAGACGCAGGGAAATCATCATTCCCGTTTCCAGCGCGGGCAGCTCCGCAGCCAGTTTTGGCCCGACCGAGAGGACCATGACGCCCGGTTCCAATTGGGTGTCGCCTTCGCGCCGGACCGCCGCGATTCGCGCCCGATACGGCCGGCCCGCGCGAAGGGGCAGCCAGTCGCCGTCGCTGTCGCGGCGCAGCACCAGCTCGAGCCCGCCGCGCGTGCGCGTGGACGGTCCCATCGTGGGCGTATAGAGCACCGCCGCATCGTCGGCCCGCTCCTGGTTCACGCCGAAGGGCAGGTCCAGCCCGCCCGGACCGGTCGCGCGGAATTTGGCCATAACCTCGCCGATATGGGGCCGTCCCTCCCCGTCGACCCAGAAGCTCGATCCCGTGGGGGAGCTGATCAGCTCTCCCCGCGCGATGTGCAGCCCAAGCGGGTCGCCCTGGTACGGCCCGGTGCGGATGCGAAAGAAATCGCCGTTCACCGCCGCGACGGCTCTGCCTCCGCCGGCCCCGGCGGCTGCGACCTGCTCGCCGACCGAGGCAAGCCCATACACCGTCTCCTGCGCCAGAGCCGAGTGCAATTGGAACGTCCCGACCGAGCGCCGGACCTTCACCACGTGGATCGACCAGGGCCCGTCCCCGATGCGATGGTGAACGTATTCGAGCCCCGGCGCGACCCGGGGCAGCGGCGCAGCGGCCTCCGGTCCCGCCGCCGGCGAGATCGAACAGAAAAGCCACAACGCCAGAAACGCAAGCGCCCCCCTCTTGCACCGACCGGCTCTCATACCACGCATACTCGGAATCTCCAACGTCACCCTGTTGTCATTCGTTGCCTCGTGCATTGATATCATCTGCCGGCCTCGCTGTAAACGCGCTTCCGGGCGGGTCGAGTTCAAAAAGGCGCCGAGGGGCGCGGCCGGTGGCAGCGTCAAGCGCGAGCTTGGCGATGGGGGACTTGTCTGCTGCGTGTAGCGCTATACGAGCCCCGGGCCTTGCGCCATCGCCAAGTCCTGTGGCCTTGACGCTGCCACCCATAGGTTTCGTAGGATGAGCGGGGCAGCATGGGCTAAAGCCCATCCTACACGCTGCTGCAAAGGCGCTTCCCGGCGGTTTGAGTTCGAAAAAATGTCAAAAATCTGCGGTGTTTGTTGTTGACAATCGCGACTGTCTCGCCTATTATACACGTGCTTCGCAGCCGCGAAGCGGGACGCCGCCAGGTGCGGCAGGTAGCATCGTGTGCGGGCACAACACCATCGCCGGCACAACACATTCACAGCCAAATAGCGTAGTCCGAGATGGATCCGGATGGCCGACATCCCACGCGCCGGCATCGCGTGCCGACGCCGTTTTCGAGCCGCCTGCGCCCACCGGCAGGCGACGCGCGCCGGGGACGGTCCGTTCGGACGCCCGACAGGGGAGGAATCCGCCATGGATCGAAAGTGTTACCGCTGTGTGTACGCTGCGAGCAATCCCGCCCAGGGGATGTGGAACCTTTCGTTGGGCTGGCCCACGATGATGACCTGCGTCAATCACGCCGACGCGCCGGGCCGGCTGCGCGAGGTCATGCCCCACAGCACGTGCACCAACTTCCGCGCCCGGCGCGAGCCGCCGGAGCGCATCGAGCCCCCGGAGCCGCCCGGCGATGACATCCGCTACATCGCCCTGACGCGGGGCAAGTTCGCCATCGTCGACGCCGCCGACTACGAGCGGCTCAACCGCTATCGCTGGAACGCCTTCGACAGCGGGGGCAAGATCTACGCCCGCCGCTCCTACCCCGGCGGCACCATACTCATGCACCGCGAGATCATGCAGACGCCCGACGACATGGTGGTCGACCACATCAACGGCAACTCCTTGAACAACCGCCAGGGCAACCTGCGCAACTGCACGCCCCGCCAGAACGAGCACAAC
>JAFGCA010000819.1 GCA_016932895.1 Sedimentisphaerales bacterium
AGGTGGAGGGCGCGACGGACACCGAGGCCGTGCTCGGCGCGGTGGGTTTTCCGCCTCTGCCACCCTACATCCGGCGCGACGACGATGCTTCCGTGGCCGAGCGGGACCGCGACCGGTACCAGACCGTCTACGCCCGGCGGCCCGGAGCGGTGGCGGCGCCGACCGCCGGATTGCACTTTACCCGGGAATTGATCGAGAATCTCAAGGGTGCCGGTGTCCGCTTCGCCGCGGTGACGTTGCACGTCGGCGCCGGGACCTTCAAGCCGATTGCCACCGAATGCGTCGAGGACCATCCGATCCACCGCGAGTCCTATCGCATCGACGAGGAGAACGCCGGTCTCATCAACGCCGCTCGCGCCGCCGGCGGTCGCATCATCGCCGTCGGCACCACCGTCACCCGCGTCCTCGAAACGATCTCCGCGAGCGGCCGAGTGAGCCCGTGCGAGGGCACGACAAACCTCTTCATCACGCCCGGCTACGAATTCAAGATCGTCGAGGCCATGGTCACCAATTTCCACCTGCCCCGCTCGACGCTGCTGGCCCTGGTGGCCGCCTTTGCGGGCCTCGAGCCGATCCGCCGCGCCTACCGCCACGCCATCGAGCAGCGCTACCGCTTCTACTCCTACGGCGACGCCACCCTCATTCTCTAAGCCACCCGGCCGGCGAGAGAAGGGCCTTGCCCTTGCCTGGGGCACGGGGTACCCTGGTGCCACGTGTGCCGCAGAATTCGGATTGAACCAGGAGCAGGTGATATTCCTCTTCGAAAGGAGGCAGCGTCGATATGACTCAAAAGGGCAGCAGACGTGGTTTTCTCAAGTGGGCCGGTGTGGGGGCCGCGACGTGGGCGCTGGGTGGTTGTGGGGATTCCCTGAACGCCTTCGGCGCGGGCAAGGCCGCACGCAAGCCGAACATCATTTTCGTCATGGCCGACGACCTGGGCTATGGCGACCTCGGTTGTTACGGCCAGAAACAGATCAAGACGCCGAACATCGACCGTATGGCCGCCGAGGGGATGCGCTTCACGGACCACTACGCCGGCAGCACGGTTTGCGCGCCCTCGCGCTGCTGCCTCATGACCGGCCTGCACACCGGGCACGCCTACATACGCGGCAACCGGGAGGTCAAGCCGATGGGCCAGTGGCCCTTGCCCGCGGGCACCGCGACGTTGCCCCGGATGCTCCAGGATGCCGGCTACACCACCGCCCTGATCGGCAAGTGGGGCCTGGGCGGGCCCGGCAGCTCGGGAACGCCCAACCAGCAGGGCTTCGACTACTTTTTCGGCTACCTCTGCCAGCGCCACGCCCACAACTACTATCCCGAATTCCTGTTCCGCAACGACGAGCGGGTCCCGTTGGATAACGAAGTGGCGGGGGACCGACCCGACGGCGCCGGTGTGGCTGCGAAGAAGGTGCAGTACTCCTACGACCTGATGGCCGCCGAGGCGCTGTCGTTCGTCGAGCAGAACAAAGCCGGCCCGTTCTTTTTGTACCTGGCGATCACGATCCCGCACGCCAACAACGAGGCGGGCGGCAAGGGCATGGAGGTCCCCGATTACGGGATCTACGCGCAGAAGGACTGGCCCGAGCCTCAGAAGGGCCACGCGGCGATGATCAGTCGGCTGGACCGCGACATGGGCCGGCTCAGAGGCAAGCTCGAGGACCTGGGCATCGACGACAACACGGTGGTGTTCTTCACCAGCGACAACGGCCCGCACCGCGAGGGCGGCGCGAACCCGGACTTTTCCGACAGCAACGGTCCGTTGCGCGGCATCAAGCGCGACCTGTACGAAGGCGGCATCCGCGTGCCGCTGATCGCGCGCTGGCCGGGCCGGATCGAAGCCGGCAGCGAGACGGACCATATCTCGGCCTTCTGGGATTTCCTGCCCACCTTCGCCGAACTGGCCGGGACGAAGCCGCCCGCCAAAGGCGACGGCCTGTCCCTGGCGCCGACGCTCCTGGGCCGGCCCGAAAAGCAGGAGAAACATTCGTTTCTCTATTGGGAGTTCCACGCGCGCGGCACCAATCAGGCGGCCCGTTGCGGGCGCTGGAAGGCCGTCCGCTTCGGCGCCACGCGCAAGCTGGAACTGTACGATCTCAAGAACGATCTTGGCGAGACCACCGACGTGGCCGACCGTCACCCCGAGGTCGTGGCCAAAATCAAAGACTTCCTCGCCGGCGCGCGGACCGAATCGGAGTTCTGGAAGTTCAAGGGATAGTACCGCATTTCGCAGGTTCCGCGAGTGTGCGGGAGGAGATTGCTTCGTCGCTACGCTCCTGGCAATGACAGATGCGGGTCGTCCCTGTCATTGCGAGCGAAGCGAAGCAATCTACACTCGCACGTTCTACGAAGTGCGGTAATAGCGCTGCAACGAGGTCCGAGCAGGCGAAGACAAGGAGCTGACGCATGAAAGAGCATCGCAGTACGATGGCGCGCCGCTGCTTCCTCGGCGGCGCGCTGGTAACGGCCGCGGCCGCGGCGACGCGCGACTCTCTCGCCGCCGGCGCCGACACCGGGAGAAAAGACGGGATCCCGTTGCGCGAGAAGTTCTTCGGCTGCATCGCCGGCTGCCATATCGGCTCGGCGATGGGGGCCGCTGTCGAAGGATGGTCCTGGCAGCGTATCGAGCGCGAGCACGGGCTGCTGGAAAAGCTCTTGCCCTACGAGCACTACGGCAACGGGTGGAAGCGCGAGCCGGGCACGACCGAGGACGGCGTCGAACGGCAGAAGCTGATGATTACCGCCATCATGGAAAAGCAGGACCGGATCAACGCCGAGGACTTGCGCCGCGCGTGGGTGGACCACATGAACCCCAACGCCGCGGGGCTGGTCTCGGAGCCGTTCGAGGGCAAGCTGGCGGCGATCGCGCGCACGCACATCGCGGCCGCCGATATCGGCAAGTACTGCGACTACTCGGGGCTCGTTTCCCTGGCGCGCTCGTGTCATCCCATTGGGTTGATCAACGCCGGCGACGTCGCCGGCGCGATCGCCGACATTCGCGAGGTCGGTCAGCTTTACAACACGGCCAACAGTCGGGGCATCCTCTGGGCCGAGGTGACCGCCCTGGCCATCGCCGCCGCCACCAAACCCGGCGCCACCGTCGACAGCGTACTGGGCGCGATCCTCGATCGCTGCGACCAGGTCGATACGCGCTTCACGCGAAAGGCTGGCATCCGCTCGGAGCTGCGGCGCGGGCTCAAGGCCACCGCCGGATGCAGCGACGTGCGCCAGATGCGCGAGAAGTTCGATTCGATCTACAGCGGTCGCGGCGTCCCCTACGCCCACAGCTACGCCAACGAAATCGTGACCAAGGCCGTTTGCGTCTTCAAGATGACCGGGGCCGATACGTGGGAGGCGATGAAGGCGGGCGTCAACATGGGCCGCGATACCGATTGCCTGACCGCCGTGGCCGCCGGGATCTCCGGGGCGCTCTCCGGCGCCGGTTCCATACCGAAGGAGCTGATCAAACAGACCGATTACGCCACCTCGATCAATCCGCACACCAACTCGCAACGGATGCTGAGGGAAACCTCCGACGGCCTGTACCACGCCTTCCAGGCGCGACTGGCGAAGATGAGAACCTACGTCGGGCAGATGGCTACGGCGTAGACCAGCGGCTGGGGGCCCGACGAGGGACGGTATCCGGGGCCCGCAAGACTTTCGCCCACACCCGCAGCCGGAATCAGTGGTTTGGCGGTTTTCAAAACGGGTCCGAGTCGGTATGATACAAGTTCCCGTGCGGAACGTGCGGGTATCGTCTCGCGCGTCGAGCCGAGGTTTTTGGCAGGTGGGGGGTTGGCCCCACCGCGTTGTTTTATTGGGAAACCAGCAGAAAATGGGTGAGCACGACAAGGTCGGCGGGTCGGCGGACACCGAGCGGGTGGAGTTCGGTCAGCCCCGGCGGTACCTGATTGACATCGATTCGATGGCGACGAATCAGCTTTTCGCCGATTGTGTCGTCGTCGGCGCGGGCATGGCGGGCCTGCGGGCGGCGCTGGAGGCGGCGGCGCGACGCAACGTCATCGTCGTTTGCAAAGGCGGCCTCGAAGACTCCAACACCTGGAAGGCCCAGGGCGGAATCGCCTCGGTCCTCAACGAGGACGATACCTTCGAGTCGCACATCGCCGATACCTTGAAGACCGGTTGCGGCATCTGCGACGACGCGACGGTCGAACAGGTCGTGCGTAAGGGTCCCGAGCTGATTCGCGAGCTGCGCCAGTGGGGCACGCAATTCGATCTGGTGGACGGCCGCATCGACACGACCCTCGAGGGCGGGCACTCGCGAGCCCGCATTATCCACGCCCACGGCGATGAGACCGGCCGGGCCATCGCCGAAACCCTCATCGAAACCGTCAAGAACACGCCCGCCATCAAGATCATCGAGCATTTCTTCACCGTCGATCTGCTCACCGACGAAGAGAATCGCTGCTGCGGCATCATCGGCATGGACAGGGACCGGGGTCTCCAGATCATCTGGGCCGCCAATACCATCTTAGCCAGCGGCGGGGTCGGCCAGTTGTATCGCGAGACCACGAACCCCGCCGGCGCCACGGCCGACGGGCTGGCCATGGCCTACCGCGCCGGGGCGGTTCTGCGGGACATGGAGTTCCTCCAGTTTCACCCGACCACGCTCTACGTCGCCGGCGCCTCGCGGGCGCTCATTACCGAGACGCTGCGGGGCGAGGGGGCCTACCTGCTCGACACGCAGGGGCAGCGCTTCATGAAGGAGTACCACGAGGCCGGGGAGCTGGCCCCGCGCGACGTCGTGAGCCGGGCGATCCTGGCCCAGATGCGCCAGACCGAATCGACCCACGTTTTCCTCGACATCCGTCATCTCGACAAGGAATTCTTCGCCCGGCGATTTCCGCTGATCAGCGACCTGGTGGAGAGCTTCGACATCGACGTCGCCCACGATCTAATCCCGGTGCGGCCCAGCGCCCACTACATGATCGGCGGGGTCAAGACCGACGCGACCGGCCGCACCAGCATAGCGAATCTCTACGCCTGCGGCGAGGTAGCCTCCACCGGGCTGCACGGAGCCAACCGACTGGGAAGCAACTCGCTGCTGGAGGGGCTCGTTTTCGGAACGGTGGCCGGGCAGGCGGTCTCGGCCGGAGACAAGGCCGATGTCACGTCCCTGAAGCACCCGGCCATGCTCTACAGCATCCCCCATTCGGACCGCAGCCGGCTCGACGCCGCCGACGTGCGAAACGCCCTGCGCGCCTTGATGTGGCGCAATGTCGGCATCACGCGCAAAGCCCAGCCCCTGGCCGAGGCCCAGGAAATCATCCGGTTCTGGCACCGCTACGTGATGGACAAGGTCTTCGACGGTCCGGACGGCTGGGAGTGCCAGAACATGCTCGCGGTCTCGCTGCTGATGGCCCACGCCGCGGACTTGCGCCGGGAGAGCCGGGGCGTTCACTACCGCATGGACTACACCCGGACCAACGACGAGCACTTCAAGAAGCACATCGAGCTCGTGCGCTGCCGCTGACGCCGCCGGCGCGTATTTCCTTCAGCCGGCGCCGGGCAGGGCGTCCGGGTCGATGCCGAAGTGCCACAAATGTTCCGGCTTGGCGGGCACGTCCTTGCGGACCATCCGGAAGGGGTTGTCGCTGTCCACGACGTTTTGCAGGTTCTGCGCGTGGATGACCTGCACCCAGTACGGCTTGTCCTTGATGTAATGCTTCTTCACCTCGCGCGGGATGCGGCAGTGCCCCCACTGGCATATGGTTCGCGGATCCTCCGAGCTTTCCACCAGCGTGGGACAGTTGTTGAGCCAGTACTCCATGAACCACACGCGCCGGTCGCTCAGGTCCATGATGAGCCCGAACGGAAACACCATCACCCAGGGTTTCTCCCGTTCGGCATGATGGGCCTGCCAGGCGGCCTGAAGGGTCTTGACCGCGTCCCGGTGGAAGGCGTCGTCGTTGTCGATGCGGGTGGTGATCAGGTCGTACCGGCCCGGCGCGAAACCTTGCAGCCAGGGGAGCTGGCCGTTGGTGGGGTAGATCAGTTGCAGGTTGGCGTAGCCGCTGCTTTCCAGCGTTCGGATGTAGCGCTCGGGGGTCCGCCGGTCCATGAGGACCAGCCACGTGAAATCCTGACAGGTCTGCCCGGCGATGCTCGGGAGCGTGATCGTGACAAACAGTCGCAGGCGATGTTCCATCCAGTGATCGGGCGAGATCCGCAGCCGGGCCTGCGGGTCGTACAGGCCGGTGTTGAAGCGGGTCAGGATGTAGTGCTTGAACGCGTCCATACGCCGATGCC
>JAFGCA010000820.1 GCA_016932895.1 Sedimentisphaerales bacterium
CATGATTCTATACCCGCTTATTCAGGATGGCGCAAGTCTTTTAATGCAATTTTGCCCACTTTTTTTGCATGTCGGTGAATTCTTACTATTCCACAAGGTTCTGACAATTGACATATACATTTCCGCCCAACCTTACTTTGAACGTGTCTTCTGTATACCACATTTCCGTACCTTCCTTCTTTGTCCACTGCCTGAAGAATGAAGCTCAAGACCAAGTTCTGCCCCGCTCCTATTCCCGCCGCCAGTCGGCTTTCGTCAGGTTGACCAAGTTTCTCCCTATTGGTTTTGTCATTCTTGCCCTACGCCACAGTCGGCCCTTCCCAGTCGAAGTTGGGGACAGAATCGCATCACAGATATTCTGGCGGATAGACTTCCTGTGTCGTGAAACCGTAGTCTGTCGACCGCCGAGTATCAATTATCGCTTTTCTACATCTCAGAGAGCGTTGTAGCCTCAGGGTGTTGGTATTGTAGGGGAAATCCGGGTGAGAAGGAAAGGCTTTTGTTTTGTAAAGCGGAAGGGGGCGGGGCTGTTACGAATGAATTCCTCGGTGGTCTCGGTGGGCTCTGTGGCGGAACATTCGGTTTTCGCGTGGTTCGCGTATTTCGCGGTTGAAATCGGTGGTTCGTGGGTCGTGAAGCGGTGCCGGTTTGCCGTTTCGGTGATTGGGGGTCGTTTCGGGTTTCGAGCTTGGGATTTCGGATTTTGTCTTTCTCGGCCCGGATGCTTCACTTCGTTCAGCATGACAACCCTGCAGCGAGGCGAGACAGAGCATTAGCGGCGCGGCTTATTTGCGTTCTCCGGGGGTGGGTGGTTGGGTGTCCGGGCGTTACGGCGCGAGGATCTTGGGGCCTTTGGCTTGGAAATACTCGAGCCATTCGGCCATGATTCCGGCCGGGATGTCGTTTCTCTGACGGTATTCGTCTATCGTCGTGCCCCAGTAGAAACCGACGTAGCCGTCGACCATCTCGCGCGAGCCGTCGACGAACGCGTCGAATTCCTCGGTCCCGCAATAGAGCGGGGCGCATTCCTCGATGACCAGAGGCTTGCCGATGTCGTACACCGCCAGAGCGGTCAGTGCCTTGTCAACTTCGCCCTTCTTGGGATAGAAGTGCACGCTGACGAAATCGAGATCCTCCTTCGTCCTCGCTGAGTAGAAGATCGGCTTGGCGCCTGGGAACGTGTGGGCCCAGGGTATCACCCCTACTGTAACCAGGTGTCGGTCATCGTGTTTGCGAATGGCCGCGACGAGTTTGGCGACCCAGGCTGCCGCTACCTCTTCCCTCGAACGACCGGCAAGATCGAGCGTGATGCGCTGCACGAAGTGTTTGCCTCCGAACTCGCCGGCCAGCCAGTCGCTCGCTTTCTCGTTCCCGCCGGGCAGGATGGGCTCGTTCATGAGGTCGTAGCAGAAGACCGCGTCGCTCTTGGCGCAGGTCCTGGCAATCGCCTCCCAGAAGCGGGCCTGCACCTCCCAGCGCTCGCGCTCGCTCATCGCATCGTACCAGGGAGGGACGTCTTTCTTGTGGTAGCAGCCGAGCCCGGTAATGTCCAGGTACAATCCCGTCTTCTCAGCCAGGTCCAGAAGGCGCGCGAGCTGTCTGAGAGCCTGCTGGTTCGGCCGATCGGGCCCCGTCATGAATCGGGCCACCTGCGGGTGGATTCTGACCACGTTGGCGCCGAGAGCTTTTATCTCCTCGAAATCTTCCGCCACCGTCGGCCACTGCTCGACCCAGTAGTCCTCGAGAAGCCGGCCGGAATCGTCGTGGTCGTAGTTGAAACCCCAGGCCACGAACCGCTCGCCCGACGCAACCGAGACGAAGTGAGCGCCGTCGGCGCTGAGGCCGATCCCGGCAAGCCCTGTTTCCGTCCCCGTCACGTTCGACTGGATGCCCGTCTGGAGAAGGATGGCAAGAGTTGCCAGGAAGACCTGCTCGAATCGGCAGCGACCGCCTATTCCACGGATACGCATCAAATACCTCCTAATCGACGCATGACGTCCTGCGGGAGCGAAACGCTCGCAGATGCGTCTCGGCGAATGGACCGCGCTGTGCCGTGAGACCGCAACGCGTCGGTTGCCTACGATCAACCATCATTCTTCTCCAGCTCACAGAGTACGGTAGTCTCAGGTTGCACGGTCCTATTGTAGAGTACATCCGGGCGCGAAGAAAAGGGTGTTTTTGTCAAGCGTGAAGAGGCGTTGGAATTATTGAGGATAATTGATGATTGATTGTCTCTTCGTGTCCGTCGTGGTTCCCGCGATCAGAATCCGCAGGGGCAGAAAATCAGCCCTCTTGCCCGGTGTGCCCCGTGTCTTTGTGGTGCACGTGTCCAAAGGCATGACGCCGTCGCCAACGCGACTATTTGAAAGGCGACAGAGTCCATATTACTGATAGTCTGAACTTTTGCAAAATGGAGATTAGGCTTACTTTAGGGAGGAAAAATCTCCTTCGTGATTTTTCCTCCCGACAACGTAAGTGCTTTTCGTATCGGGATATAAGCCCCTTCTTCAAGGAGATCACACCAACGATTTCCTTGAAGAATATAAGCCTAATCTCCATTTTGCAAAACTCTTGTGATAGTGCTACAAAATGTGAAGAAAACAGTTGACAGCTTTGGCGAGCGAGTGGGAGCATAGGGTTGGGAGTATCAACCGTTGTGAGAAGATGTTGGCAAAGGGCCACAAACAGTCAATATCTGTGGGGCGACGGCGGTTGCATCAGTGGAAGGACAACCGGGCATCTCCAGCCTGGATTTTGTGTAGCGGTCTTATCTCGATTCAGGAGTAAGGAGTGGAAGATGGATGCGTCGTCCACAGGGCTCCGACGGGGACGGAGTCTCGTTGGGTCAGCCAGGGGGGCCCCCAGGGGGACCATCGCGTCTTGCACCACCAAAATGCGCCTGATCCGAGTGATAGAATCGAGCCGTTGATCATGGAACTGACAGTGTTGTCTTTTTGCAGACAAAACGGGATGTGGAACGCCTTACGAACCACATACCGTCCGTCTGTCCTATATAGGGTAAAGATGGTGGCATTCAGGGACGAGGATGCCGTAACAATGGCGGAAATCTAAGGAAAGAGAGGATCTACCATGCCTATTACACCAACGTATCCTGGCGTGTACATCCAGGAGGTCGAGAGCGACGTCCGTACCATCGTGCCCGTGGATACGGCGACGACCGCCTTCATCGGACGGGCACTACGCGGCCCGGTGAACAAGCCGATCATCTGTAACAGCTACGCCGATTTCCAGCGCGTCTTCGGCGGACTGTGGCTGGAGAGCAACCTGGGCTATGCGGTCAATCAGTTCTTCCTCAATGGCGGCAGCAAAGCGGTCATTGTGCGCCTGTACCATCCTCAAGAGTCCTCGGAGGAAAAGACCGGCGCCACCACCAGCGCAGAAAGCCAAAACTCCACCGGCGTCAATGCCGGCAAGGCCAAAATCGACGCTAACGGTCTGGCCCTCAAAGCCGCGAGCCCGGGGGCATGGGGTAATCACCTGTGTGTACGCATAACCTCTCCTGGCCAATATGTCGAGCAGATAGCGTCAAGGTATGGTGTGACCGAAAAGGACCTGTTTAACCTAACAGTCCACGACACCAAAACCGGCGCGACGGAGCACCATGCCGATTTGACCATCGTGTATGGGCCGCGCCAGGTTGACAAGGTTCTTGAAAACGAATCCCAGTTGATCGCTTTTGACGGTACGTTGAAGCCTGACGCTAAGACTAAGCCGCCGAAACCCCACCCACAACCGGAAGGCACCAAGGGTGTGTGGGAAGATGAGAAAGCCCACAGCAAGGCAAAGTCTGATTCCGGATCCGATGGTGACGATTTGGGCACAGAGGATTTGCCAGGCGATGAAGCACAGAAAAGCGGGATCTATGCTCTGGAACACGCGGACATCTTTAACTTGCTTTGCATTCCTCCCTACAAAGACGGCGGTGTGGACGTCGACACGACGGTCCTGACCGCCGCGGCCGCATATTGCGAAAAGCGCCGGGCCATGCTGCTGGTTGATCCACCCGAGAACTGGACCGGACGGGACAAGGCCAAACAGGGATTCCCCATTGACGGGTTGTCCAGCAACAACGCGGCCATCTTCTTCCCGCGCATCAACGTTCCCAACCCCTTGCGCGACAATCAGGTCGAAGCGTTTGCGCCCAGCGGCACCATTGCCGGCATCTTTGCCCGCACCGACGCCACCCGCGGCGTGTGGAAGGCGCCGGCCGGGCTTGACGCGACGCTGAAGGGCGTGGTCGGCCTGACCATCCCGCTGACCGACGCCGAGAACGGCGAACTCAACCCCCTGGGCATCAACTGTCTGCGCCAGATGCCGGCGGCCGGGTACGTGGTCTGGGGCGCCCGCACCATCGTGGGGGACGACCGACTCGCCTCCCAGTGGAAGTACATTCCCGTCCGCCGCACCGCCCTGTATATCGAAGAGAGCCTGTATCGAGGCACCCAGTGGGCGGTTTTCGAGCCCAACGACGAGCCGCTTTGGTCCCAACTGCGCCTCAACATTAGCGTGTTCATGCACGGACTCTTCCGCCAGGGCGCTTTCCAGGGCCAG
>JAFGCA010000821.1 GCA_016932895.1 Sedimentisphaerales bacterium
GGCAGAAGGAAATCCACGAGGACCCGCAGCTCAACCTGCCCGACAACCAGAACATCAAGGAGCTGTGGGCCGATTTTCTCAACGCCATCGAGACCGACAGACGCCCCGTCTGTGACATCGAGGCGATTCACTACTCGACCAACCTCAGCCTGCTGGGCATGCTCTCCTACAAGCTGGGACGCAGCGTCACCTGGGACGGCGCGCGGGAAATCTGCCTCGGCGACGCAGAGGCCAACAAACTCCTGCGCCGGGAGTATCGAAAACCATGGGTCTACCCGCAAGCGTGATTGAATTTGGTATTTACTATTTGCTATTTACGATTGCGGCAACCGCCGAAGCGTCGCGCAGGCTGCGCATACTGCCCAATAGTAAATCGCAAATAGAAAATGCCAAATGGCTTTCACCAGCCTTTTTTCGTGAAGAGCACGGGGATGGTGCGCAGCAGGATGTAGACATTCAGGAGCAGCGAGCGCTTCTGAATGTAGAGGTAGTCGTATTTGACCTTGTGTGCGGGTTTGAGGTCGTAGAAGCTGCGGACCTGGGCCAAACCCGTCAATCCGGGCTTGACCGCCAAGCGGGCGCCTTGCAGGGCCTTGTGGCGCTGGACGAAGTACGGCCTTTCGGGGCGCGGTCCGACCAAGCTCATGTCGCCGCGCAGGATGTTGTAGAGCTGCGGCAACTCATCGAGGCGCGTGCGCCGCAGGATCCTCCCGAGCGACGTGATGCGGTCGTCGCCCCTCGCGGCCCACACGGGCCCGACGTGCTTTTCCGCCCCATCGATCATGGTGCGGAATTTGTACAGGACAAAGAGTCTCCCGTCCTTACCGACGCGTTCCTGCCGGTACAGTACGGGGCCGGCCGAAGTGAGTTTGACCAGAAGCGCTGAAACCACCATCAGGGGAAACGCCGTCACGAGGATGGCCAGCGAGCCGAAAATGTCGAGAAGTCGAATCAGCAGCTCCACGGCCTTCGACGAGCGAGCCGCCGAAACGTCCGACGAGACCCTCAGTTCACCCGTGTTTGCGTCGGCGTCAACAACGCGCGGATACGCGCGACGATGGCCGGTGTCCGCCACCCGCTTGCGGGCACCAACTCCCGGTACCGTCCCTGTCGCCTCCCTGAGGTCGGCATCACACACACGCAATCCTTGCTCCATCGTGTTCCCTCAACTACGTCTTACTACCTGCCCGCGTCCACCGGCCCCCGTACAGCCCTCCGTGCCCGCAAGCAGGCTGCCCCGACGGCACTCCATCGCCTTCAGGGCCATACACGAACACCGGCGAATTGTAAAAGAAGCCGGCCGATGATTGCAAGCCAAAACAGCCCGGCAAAGCCCACAATCTCGGACCAAAAGCAGCCTGCGGCCGTCGACGCCCTTCAGTGCACACAAGCCCGGATCTTATCGGTCGTTCTTCTTGACACGGCGAAAAACCGCCGCCCCCGCGAGCGCAGAAGACTCACTGACGACCGTTGCACTACAGTCCATATCGGCCACACGAAACGATCACCATTAGCCAAATATGGTCCGAAAAACCGAAAACGTCAGCCGCGAGCCGGCATGACGCGCAAAAATAAAGCCCCCACAAACCTTGCCCATATGCAATGAGTAAGGCCCATGGGGGCAACCGCCGGCATCCACCGGCCGGCGGATCTTCATCGTATCGGCGCCGAGAACTGAAGATCGGCTCTACGCCGTCTTCAGCACCTCCTGCACGCAACGAACTACACTTCGACGCGAACCCAGAGAAGGTTCGCGCCCCACCCCGCTCAGTTCCGTAACGTGCCTCCACCGAAGGCTCTTACAGCGTTTTGCGACGTCGCATCCAGCCAACCAGGCCGGCACCCAGACTGCCAAGCAACACAGCGCCCGGAGCCGGAACCATTGGCGTTTCCCGCGTAGTCACATCCAGCTTGACACAGTCAAGGTAGACGTTCCACAGCCGTAGCGTAACATCCAAATCACCGCCGCTGACCCAGGCCAGAGGAATCGACTCATAGATCCACTGCTCACCCTTCTGCGGATCGAAGCTCTGAATAGGCCCTGTGGCTGTAAATGGGCTGGCATCCTCATCCAGAGGGTTCTGATCCCCTTCCAGGACCATGTAATGGCGCCAACTGGAGTCGTAGTAACGACCCTGCTTGATGTAGAACCCCAAGTCCAGGGCTACGGCAGAGGCCGGAATGCCCTCAAAACTCAATGAGATGCCGTCAAACCAAAGTGTACCAGTCCCGTTTGCATAGTAGCTGGACGTAGCGGTACCGGCAGGGGTAGGTGCCCAGACACCATCCTGCGTCTGCACCAGCACCGTATGATCGGCCGAAAGAGTACCTTCATCCTGGAAACCGATGCCGGAAGTCGGACTCAGTGTTGGTCCCGCGAAGCTGGCTGTCGCCGCCAACAGACCAATTACCAAAACTGCACATAGTTTCTTCATCTCTAACACCCTCACTCCAAAGTTATCACTCCACACTCCGTTTACAAACGCTTATGCCCCTCCTGCACAGACGCACTGACATACCATTCCCTGGTTGCGCTCTCACCACACCAAATTAATACCCACTCTCCATTAGGCACTGCACAGGCAGTACACCTGCCCGACAGTGCTTCCAAATATACCCGTTTCTGCGGGAAAAGTCAAGTTTTTCGTCCCGCACGCCCGCCCAAACGCCCACCGGCGACCACCGAAACGGTTGTAAAGTCATTGAATACAGATGCTTACGAAAACCCCCGGTCGACCTTGAACTTTTTTGAAAAACAGGGAAACAAGCCGGATGCCCTCGAGTTAAAGAAGGCAGATTGGTGGCTTTCAAGGCACTTTCCATTACTCACTGGAAACCCCCTCCTTATCACGCCGGCGACACAGGCCGTTCCGCCTTCGGCCGTTTCAGAAGCTGCCCAACCTTCACCAGCGGCTTGCGCCAGAAGAACCTCGGCGCCGGCTTCAGGCCATTGGCGGCAAAGGCACGCAGAATTTCGCGATTGCCTCGCAAGACACCACGTACCGTATTCGCCCTGCCTCCGACGCGCATCCGCACCAGAGGACGGGGGATATACCCAACGCGGACGCGGTGCTTCTCGAGGAAACGCAGCATCAACTCAAAATCCCCGGCCAGCCGGTATGCCGAATCGAAAGCCCCGAACCGTTCGAACACACTTCTGCGACAGAAGAACGTCGGATGCGGCGGGACCCACCCGAAGCGGAAGGCCCCCGGCAGATACTCCCCCGCCTTCCAGTAGCGGACCACCTTGCTGGTATCATCACGCCGAACGTACAGCAGATCACCGTACACCGCGTCGACATCGCCCGCTTCAGCAGCGGCGACAACATCCGAGATCACACGGTCGTCGGCGTACATATCATCGGCATTCAGAAAAGCAACAAACTCGCCTTCAGCCAAACGAATGCCCTTATTCATGGCATCATAGATCCCCTCATCCGGCTCGGAGACAAACTTGCTGATCCGGCCATCATGCTCGGCCACGAGATCCTGCGTCCCGTCCGACGAACCGCCATCAACAACAATATGCTCAACATCGGAATGACTCTGGCAGCCTACACTCTCAACGGTATCCTCAAGCGTGTCGGCGCAATTGTAGCAAACGGTGATTATCGATATCTTCACCCCTCTATTTCCTCTCGTTTGCGACAAAGACATCACTCAGAACACCGGCTCGACCGCCTGCAGACGGCGAAAACGCTGGGGCATCGTACGGGGAAAGACGCCGCCAGCAACCGGTCGCAGATCTCGAAGAATGGCAGCGTCCAAAACAGAAGACGGGGGACAGGAACATAGTGATTGCCGTGGAATCCCATAATGTCCAGACCTGCTGCAGAACAACACTTCTTGATCTGCTGCGACGTATACCAGCGCGACGTCACATTGCGAGACAGACTCCTGCCTTTGGCGTTGACCAGAAGGCCAAATGGGAGGAGAACGCTTGAGAGACAAGGAAACGTGAAAACCAGTTGGCCATCCACCGACATTCGTACGGCGAGCTGTCGAAGTGCATCCTGCGGATTGGAAAGCCTGCCGAATACGTTTACCATGATGACATAATCATAGGGCTGTAAATCGATGTCGATATCAGTGATGGACATCAGGCGAAAGGTCGGCACGACTGACAGTTCTTGCTCATCAAGGCGAGCCCGAGCAACGTCTAACATCTCTGCGCTGATATCCGTCGCAGTGACTTCCGCACCCCAGCGAACAAGCAGTTCGGTGATACGACCGGTGCCACAGCCGATTTCGAGAATCTTCTTGTCCCGCCAATCGTCGGTGAGACTTTGGAAAATCTCAGCTTGGCGACGATGGCCATATTGGCCGGCCTTCCCGCTGAAACGCAGGCGGTCGTACTGTCGGGCGCTCCTGGTGTAGAGCAAATAGTCCATTTCGTTAGACGGGGCAACGGGCATAACGAGCCGTTTTCCTTTCACGCAGGTCTTCATACAAATTGATCAATCGATCAGCGGACGTGCGAACGGAGAACTCCTGTGCCTTTTGCACCGCCGTCGCTTCAACCCTGCTTCGCAGCGCACGATCCTTGATCACCAATTCCAAAGCAGAGGCAATGGCTTCGGGGGAGAAATCCCGGCTGATGACGCCGGCCTGGCCACCGAGCAATTCCGGGCACCCCCCTACCGGAGTCGAAACAACACATCTGCCCATGGCCATAGCTTCAAGAGCAACCATGGGGTAATCCGAGGGACCGCGACTGGTCTTCCAGGGAATCACGAGAAAATCAGCTTCGGCGTACAAGTCCTCGATGGCCTCGACGAGCCCTACGAACCGAACGGAATTCTCCAGGTGAGAGCGGCGGGCGAAATCTTGAGCCAGATCGTATCCGGCCGAGTACTCTTTGATGCGGCTCTGGTTTTCAACGGCCGCGACCAAAGAAACGGGAATGTTCCGGTTGGTTAGAATCGTGACTACCTGCAACAACTCAGCCAGCCCCTTTTCCTGGGATGCGTTACCAACAAACAACAGGCGCACCTCCGCGCCGCCAGACGCAAAGTACTTCGTTTGTTCAGGCTGGCCCCTCCACCGAAAGCGCTCAGTGTCGACACACATCGGAACCAATTCGACTTTCTCGGGCGATACGCCAGCGTAATGCAGGGACTGCTGGACGTTGGCCGTTACGGCAACGACCCGATCCAATCGCTCCAAAGTTAGCCTCGCAACCAACGTCTTTTCCCACCAACTGCTGTAGACGCCCCCTTTGGCCCCAAGCGGGCAGTAGAGGGAGTGCAAACGAACGGCCCTCCGGCGATCCGCCACCAACGGCACTACCGCATAAGGATACGTCCCGGAATGCGAGTGCACAATATCAAAATCCGTTTCCTGCAAGCGTTTCTTGAGGTCGTGACGAAGCACATGTATCGTGCCAAGGCCCTTGCCGACAAGCCCACCGTCACAACTCTGCAACGGTCTGAGTATCTCTCGTAGCGTCCTGCCAGCCAGCCAAGATAAACCATCCGACGACACGGTAGCGAACAACTCGATCTCCACACCCCGGCGTTTCAACTCCAATGCCAGCGAAACGCAATTTGCCGCCGCCCCGCCCACGACCCCACCCGAAGGCGTAGGCAACAAACGCGACAATACATAGCAGACCTTCACGTCTGCACCTCTTCGACTGCTCTTGGCTCGGGATACAGAGGAATCGGCTTTCCGTGGAGGATGCAGTCATAGACAGTCAACAGCTTGGCTGCAACAACCGGCCACGTATAGTTGTTGAGGACCAGTTCTCTCCCCCTGTGCCCCATTTTCTCTGCCTCGTCACCAGGCATGTCGAGAAGCTCTCTCAGACCGTCAGCCAGATCTCCTCGTGTCGGCTGGCAACACAGTCCCGCACCAACTCGCGCGACCTCGGGAAAATTGCAGCCGGTTGTGACCAGGACAGGAGTGCCCAAGGCGAGGTTTTCCAAAACAGAGATACTAAACCCCTCGCTGTAGGAAGGAAGCGTGTAGACATCTGCGCGTGACATCAACAAATCCTTCTCATGACCCTGCACAAATCCAACCATAACCACAGAGTCTTGTACCCCGGACTCTTCTATTAGAGCCCTGACCTTGCTACAGTACCGCCCGCCGACGGGACCGGCAAGCACCAACAAAGTATCGTCGTATGCCTTACACTTCACTAAGTCCCCAAAGGCGGGAATGAGTTGATCAAGCCCCTTTTCTGGACTGAGGCGAGACAAGAACAACACTACCCGACGACCTTTCAAAACGGACCAACGAACTTCCGCCTCGTCGCGCAAGGAGAAACCGTGATATTGGGGGACATCTACACCGTTGGGAACGACTGTGACCGGACCGTCATACCCGATGTGACGGAAACCCTCGACCTCCGCAGACGTAATGGCATGGAGACACGCCGATGAGGTCAACATGTGTCTCCCGATGAGAGAGAGATACGTCCTCTTCTTGAAACCCTTGCTGCGAATTTTCCACGGGAAGAGTACCCCGTGGGCCGTAATCATGTACGGGACGTTTCGTTTGCGTGCGAGTCGGGCTGTTGCCTGCTGAACATGCGTCCATACGCCGTGCAAATGAAGCAAATCAATTTCGTGAACCGCCTTCGAAAGGCCGCGTACTAAGCTTGGTGATCGAAACCACAATTTAGGCCAATGAGCCTCATAGGTGGAGACACGCGTCACGTGCCGTCGCGCCTCCTCACAATCAGCCCCACTTCCAGTGGCCCACACGGAGACATTCACGCCTCGCGTGGCCGTCTCCCGCGCCATGGCCAAGACCGCCAATGGTACCCCGCCGTAGCAGGCGCCGATATAGCCTGAAACATGTGCTACGTTTAAATTGTTCCTCTGCACCTTGGGACAATGCATAGTGATATGCGAGCAATGAGAGCACAGCGTTAAGAATCGTCGCTTCCGGTCAAGCTGTGGATTATACTCTACGCGTCGCTCCTCTCACCGGGTTCTCTGTTCCTGGCGTCCACCGATAGAAACCGAAAGGCACGGACAAGATCGCAGGCCAACGCTACCTGGAATCACTTGCGACTTCCTCTCGGCGCGACCCGTTGGCCAGGACACTGTCTACTATGCGAGACACTTGATCGATGGTATTGACCGAGTCGTAAAATTCACTGGCTCGCTGCCTGTAGTATTCGTAGTCCTCTTCGATTTGCTTTATACCGTCAACCACACTCTGTGTACTGCCTGAGTCCACGCAGAGCCCCGCCTCGGCCGCACCCACTGTATACCGCAGCCCGGGAATATCCTGACATATCATCGGAACGCCGAACGCGCTATACTCCCAAATCTTGTTGGGGGCGCAGAAGATGGAGTTGAGAGCATCATACTTGTAGAAGGCAATCCCGATGTGCGCGTGACTGGTAACCTCCAGGTGGACAGGAGGCCGCACCCAAGGAATGCACATGAGATCCGGGTAAATCTCCCGCAAGCGTCCGAGATGACCATCGTGATCGCGCCCCATGATCACCAGTTGGTAGTCCTCTCCAAGCTCACGAGCCGCCCTCGCCACCGGCGCGAGGTCACGATCGGGTGCCAAAATTCCCTGGTACAAGAGAATTCTCCTGCCCTTCGGAATCGAATCCATGATCTGGGCCGTATTCGTGTCAGAAACGGGGAGAAATCTATCCCTTGACTGTACAACAGGCCTGTTGGGCAACACGAACGGAGTTGTGTTCAGGCCGTGCCAACATCGAAGGATGTTGGCACGGCAGTATTCAGGAACAACTACGGCACTGGCATGCGACGCGTAGAACCGGATAGCCTTTTGATAGAAGTAGTACTTGTCGTGCAATTCCTGCAAGGTCAGAATATATCGCCGTCTCAGCAAACGTTTGCCCAGCGCCATGGCCGTATCAATCTTGGCCACCCACAGCAACGCATCCCGATCCTCGTTTTCTATGAAACGCCAAGCCTTTCTTCGAAACTCATGATAGTGGCGGAGCTTGCCAAAAACGGAACCCGCACGAGCAACTTCTGGACACACTTGCTCCACATGTATACCACTTGCGTCCAACTCTGCCTGCGTTTCTGCCAGGCATCCCGAGCAAATACACAGAATGTCTGACCCCAGCCGTCCAAGAGTACGAACCGCGTTCAAGGGGCCGCACGATGCCTCGAGCATGCCTTTGCGAAGCGCAATTATTCGTGATCTCACACCTGCCTCTTCAACCTGAATTCACTTACACAAATGCTCGACCCTGCGGCAGTTCGCAGGACAGCACCCAGCTTGGCCCACACGACAAATACCACCGCCAGTCCAACCAATGGATAAAGAGTGGAAAGGCATGCGCTATGGACTTGGCCCCTGACACACGCGGAACTGAAGCGATAAGCCCCAAGGCCAAGTATAAGTATCGGATAGCTCGGCATGCAAAAACAGACTCGGGCCAACTTAGCGGCTTTGCCACAAACATACCCTATGCATAGAGAGAGCACGAAGATTCCGGGGTATCCGGCGTTTGCATAGCCTTCACCCGCCAAGCCAGCAGCCATTGATATGCCCCTTGCCGTTCCACGGGAAGTCCCGTACGTGCCCCGCTTGATCTGAACAAGAAGGCGGCCAAAGGACACAGGTTTACCGGGCCACCACTCGCGTGGAATTGGATTCACTAACATGGTGTAGAGTGTATGCCCAGGCAGAAAATCTTCCCGGCTTCCGAACGTCTTCAGGCAAAACGCTGCGTTGGCGGAGACGCTGCTATGAGCGCGATTTGCGACAAACACGAACTTGTCAGGCATTGCTCGATATTCGTCGGTAGCCTCATCTACAACCTGGGAAACATCCTGAAAAGTGGTGGCCCGTATTACGTGTAAGAACATGCCGCCGCACACAGCAAAAGCACATAGAGCAACAACATCCAATCCGGGGCGAAGTCTCCTGTGCTGATGCAGCGCCGCCAGAATATCCGCGATCACACAAACCAAGACAGGCAGTATAAATTTCCCAGCGGAACCGGTGGGAAAAGCAACAAAAAGACTGGCGAACAGCGCAAGTGCCGTCGCCAACCGGCCCCGGCCATACAACCTGTAATTCAGTCGCAAGACAAACACAATCAACACAGAAACACGGCTCAGCCAAATACTTAGTCTGGTCAGCCAGGGAGATACATCATTGTCTGGCGATGACACATAGAATCTGACCAATGCTCCATCGATGCCCCCGTAGACCAGAGAATTTAGCCAAAGATCAAACGCGGCGTAACCAAGGGCAACAAGGGCCAGCAGCATTGCCGTGTGCCGCGACAGCGCAGGAACACGGTCTCCTGCCTCACCGACAGGCGGCCAGATATGTCGGAGAAACCGTTTCGTCTTCTGTCCGGGTCCTCCCATGGCCTGAAAGAAGGCTATGCTAAAGCAAGAGAAGGCTAACAGATGAGCCAGGTCCACCGCAAACGCGTACTCCGGATCGTCCAGCGGAAAGCCAAAGAACCGAAAGTAGGACAGACACACGAACAGGTATGGGTTGAGAATACTCTTCCTCAAACCCGTCTGCATAATCACAACACTGGCGGCCACTATCGCAGCAAAGCCTGTTGCTGTTATCGGAAAGAAATCTTCCAGCACGCGGGCCCCCGCACACTAAGACAATGAGAGAACTGACTGAACTCTCGACCGCAACTGTACCGTGAAGCTCTCTATGCGATCGTTCACCGGCCCTCCAATCTTCTCCCAGTTACTACTGATTTCGTCAATCAGGCGGACTGTCTGCGCATAATCAAACGTTGCAATATCAACTACGTATCGACCCAAACCAACCATTTGCATTATTCCTTCGGTCTTGTGGGAATACGAAATAGCCACACAAGGTGCCCCCGCAATCAGCGCGAAGATCGCTGCATGCAGCCTTGTAGCGACTACGACCTGCGCGCCGCCGTAAAGTACTGATTGCTCTCGCGCCGATAGGTCATCGTTCACAACAACAGCTTTCTCCTTGAGTTCCATGTGATCAAGAATGTCACCTACAGGTACACTGTCGTTCTCATTATCGGAGTGCTTGCCATCATTGTGCACCACAAGCAAGACAGTGTCAGCTTTGACACCCAAATAGTCTGATACTCGAGCCATAACCCTTACATATCTCTCATAGAGGGCACGCCTTTGGTCGACACTGTGTTCGTCGAAAGTCCAGTTCTTGGCAATCACAATAGCGTAACTTTCCGGCGAGATTCCTTTCTTCTTTAAGAACTCCTGCCGCCATTGATCACTTGCGGGCGATAATGCGAATGCAGTATCGGGAATCACATCGAGCTTTGCCGGTTCAATGCCCAGTTCTAATAGGACTTCGCGTGATATACTCTCCCTGCAGCCCACGTAAAATGCCTTGTTCAGCACATATCTCGCGATGCACTTCGAGCCGCTATTGATAAACGGTCCAAAGGTGTGAGAGACAAACGCCAGTCTCTTTCTCAGTCGAATGCATATGAGAGCAGTGTAGAAAGCCATGTACGACGAGAGGAACCCGCGGAATGAACTCGTCGTGGTGAACCTGTAGAACTGTCCCCCTTTACTAATGACAATATCAGCACTGTTGATTGCAGCCACCGCGCGATCACGGAACAATGCGGGACATACCAGTTTAAGAAAGGACCCCAGGTATGTACGACACCTCTCAACAAGATGGCGTAGTCCTTTACATTTCCCTGTGGTTCGGACAGGGGACCCATAGATAGGAACGTCCGGATAGGATCTGGAAATATGTCTCGTGGCACTTGAGAACCGGGGGTCATCGTCAGAAAATCTATACACTATGCTCACTTCAAAGAGTTCTTTTGACTCTGCAGTCACTGCACGCAGAGTATTTAGCAAGCCGCTTAGAATCCCTACGCCTCCCCGATCAGAATCATGGTATGCGTCAATAATGACTATCTTCACAGTTACACTCTCTTTCTACCCTGACATGCCAGTCTCACGCGTGTTCATGCTTCACAGTGCCAAATCGGCGTTTGACCTCGCCGTGAAAGTTGCTGTGTTAGTGGTATGGCCTTGGCAGCAATCACAAGATGTGATCCGTCAGAATTCTATCTTACCAAGGTATTCGTTTACAAGGTACGAATACAAATTCTGCGATCCGCTATAAAAGTGCTTGAATACTCGCTCGGGCATTACGCCATACCAGCCGAGAAAGTGGTTGTTGTAGACTCTTCTATATTGCGCTGCTCTTACTGCCTGCATAAAGCGAAGATACAATCCCGTAAGGCAGAATCGAGCCAAAGTCCTGTCTCTCAGTTTGCGAAATGTGCCTTTTGGATTTGCATCCGGCAAGCCAAGAGCAACACTTTGCTGGTCGACGTATGTATTATACAGTGTCTTGCCTGCTCTGTACCTTACGGGTACGCGTTCCCAGAACCCGATTACCTCCTGATCCCAAAGCGGCATGCGCCACTCATATCGCCAGAACTCGTACACTCGGCAACTGTTGACGATAAACTTGGCTTGACGTTCTTGCCATTCCCACGATTCATATGCGTTGATCGCCCTGTCTGGCGTTTCTGGCGGCACTTCTCTGATGATATTCCTAATTCTCCGTTCGAGTTCCGATTGGACTTCGATGTCCAGGGCACGAATACTATTCAAGGCAAAGTGTTTGTGCAGAACCGCCAGAACACCTGCATCTACCGTGTGCTTTACCCCGTTATACAGTCGTTGTGGCACATGCCCACCGCCGATAAAGTCACCCGTATGTCCGGGTACGAACACACTGTCTTCCGGTATCAATCTATCTTGCCTGAGCACCTTCACTGCCGGCCAATCCTGTAAATGGGGGAGCGACGATAAACCGTCAGCATAACAATAGTATTCTTTTCGCTCACTGCTACGAAACCAATTCTGCCATTGCGACCGGCTATATGGAATGAATACCCAGCGAAGCCCTAATGTCTCAGCTATTTGTTTAGAAATACTGGACTCTCTATTACCTGAGAGACCGTAACTGAATGCCACGACATTGTCATACCCCAAACGCAGAAGCAGAAGCACGATGATCCGCGAGTCGTAGCCTCCACTCAACGGCACAACCAGTGTTCTGCCTTTCGCAGAGGTGATCAGACGGCGAATCGCACCCTCAAATACAACGTCCAGATGCTCCAGAAATTCCTTTTGGCTCAGCGAGAGATAGTCGCCCCGTAAGAAACGGTAGTACCTATAGGCTGTAATCGCTTCGTCAGAACGATTGTTCTCAACGACAATCATTTCACCCGCCTGAATCTGCTTGACACTAACGAAAAGGGTGTCGCGGCCTGTTACATATGAGCTCAGCAGGAACTCGGCGCAGGCAAGGGCGTCCGTCTGCTCGCACTTCGTCTCTCTTCGAACCCAGGCAGCATCATCGCTTAAAAAGAACTCGTTGCCGGTCTTGCCATAGAATAACGGCATACTGCGCACACGATCCACCGCTGCAAGCAACCATCCGTCATATTTGACAATGACCGCGAAATTTCCGTTTAGTTCTTTCAGCGTGCACTTGAAGTGATCAATGCCCCTTCGTTTGTCTTGATTCCCTTCAGGAAGAACAAATAGCTTTGCAAGATTAAGCCCTTCCACAAAAGCCTCGTTCCTGAAAGCAAATCCTCTGACCCAAACATTCGCGTTTGCCTGAGGCAATCGAAACCACTCTGCTCCGCAGTCGTTGATTACATGCACTTGCATCTTTGACCTATTGTCCCAGAAATCTCGCTTGCCCGCGTAGTGCCTAATCCACCTACAACTCTCGGAATGATTCGCGCAGAGTTGTTCAACGGCGATTCTACGATGCCAACTGGTGCATTCTTTCCTTCTTGTATGCGAACTGTTTCAGAATCAGGCTCAATGTCTCGCGTATTGATTGCCGACGATAGGCCAACCCACCATATACAACCACGAAGACGCCTGCATACAAAGCGTGGGCCATGACCGTGTCGGTCGAGTACGTCCATTTCACATAAGCGAGGCCTGCCGCGGCAGCTCCACTTATAACAAATGAAGGGACCAGCGTCTTCATGAACAGAGCAACCGTGACAGGCGTATGGAAAAAGCAAAAGAAGAGAGATGGCAACAGGATCACGTAGTTAGCGATTGTGTAAGATACTGCTACTCCCTCAATGCCAAACGGAAGGCCCACAATGAAGGACGCGACACACAGAATTGCATTAAACAACCCCCAATAGAAATATCTACGCGATAATCCACAACTCAAGAGGACCAACCCGCGTGTTCCGGCAATTGCCTGGATGAATCCGGCAACCGCCAAGATCCGAAACACAGACACTGCCCCCACCCACGTAGGCCCAAGAAGCACTCTAATCAAAAAATTTGCCTCGATTGCACAATACACCGTCACCGGCATCACGAGTGAAGCCATAATGTCAAGGAGCCGTTGATAGTACTTCGTATAGCGCTCCGGCTGATTGCGAAGTGTGCTCAGCACCGGTACTGCCACCTGCGTCATTGGCACCGCAATCTGGCCGATGGGCAGCATAAACAATTGATACGCTTTGGCATAGAGGCCCAGGGCATCGGCGCCGAGAAATCTGCCGATGAGAATGTTGTCGGTATTTCGGGAGAAATAACCGACGAAGTTGAAACCCGTGAGGTGGCCACCAAACTTGAGCATGTCGCGGACACCGGTTCCCCTGTGCATGCGGCCCGGAAGCCACGGACAGAACATCCACGTTAGCAGCGTGCCCGATAAAGCTGTGGTGAGCGTCCCCCCCACCAGTGCCCAGTACCGCCAGCCCGCCAGGGCGAGCAGAATCGTCACGACGAGATTGGCGAAGTAGGAAGCGATTTGAATGACAGCCAGGGTTCCAAATTGCATGTGCCGTCGCAGCAGTGCCTGATGCTGGATCGATAAACCGCTGACGAGAAAGGACAACGAGAGCGCCGCCGTGATAGCTGTGAGTTCGGGCTTGCCGTAGAACCAAGCGACTACGGGAGAACCAATCAGCACACCCAGGGTGAGAAGAATACTGATCAGTACGTTGAGCCAAAAGAGCGTGCTGATTTGCTCATGTGAGATGGTCTCCCTTTGTACCGTTGCCATCGTGAGACCAGCATCTTTGAACATGACTGCGAAAGAAACAACCACCATGACCATGCCGATCACACCATAGTCACTCGGGATCAAGAGCCGAGCCAAAACCATAGTACCTGCAAGTTGCAGTACAAATCGGACCACCTGAGCAGTCAGAGTCGTCATGCCACCTTGTACAGACTTGTCCGCAAGGTCTTGGCTCAAGTGCTCTGAATCGAAAAGGAGATCGCGAGAGAGTGTCTTCATCGATGCGGAAAAGCGACAAATCTGCCGCACTCACTGATTATTCGCTGATTGCTTGGTCAGGACCTAAGCATTTCCCTTGATCAGCGGTTGTTGTTGGCCGAACACAAGGATAGTTCAGTCATTCTAACTTACAGCTTCAGAGTGCGACACGATGCCCGTCACACGGCAGGAGACAGTGCTACCGTCATACAGTATCACCGTTTCACTGCATCATCGTTTCACTGACTCAGTTCTACAATTTCCTCGTCGCGTAGGGCGCGGTCGTAGGCGCGGAGGTCGGCGAGGGATAGGGGCCAGCATTTCCATTTATTATTGATAAATGATCATTGATGATTGGCGGGCACGGCCGCCGGGGTGCGTCGCGCGAGCCGTCGCAAAGCGCAACGCGCCAAACGCAAAAGAAAACGCCACTCTGACAGTGTGAGGCTGTGACCATATCGCAGTCGCACCGATTCACCGGCCCCTGCGGAGCAACTGCTCGACCTGCTCGTAGATGCTCTGGGCGAAATCGTAAAATCGTTACGCGTCCGCGACCGTAGGCTTGCCGTCGGCAAGCAGACCGAGTTCGCCCGGATACCGGGCGTCGATGTACAGCTTATCCAGCTTCTCTATCAACACAATATCTTTGTCAAACGCCGCCTGCGACCTGACAATCTCGAACAATCTCCCCAGATTGTGGATTCGAATGTGACCCAAGGCGTACTCTTCGATGATGGCTTTGAGTGACTTCTCAATGCACTGCTGCGAATGAAACGCCACCATATGGGTCAGGTATTCATCTGCAACGATCCTCGACATCACCCGCAGGTCGTCTTGCGCTGCGTTAAGCCAGTGTTTAGATATTTCTTTCATACAAGACCTCGCCCCGGGCCATCACCTCCCTGGAAAACATGCTGTCCAATCGAATGAACGCATCATGCATCGGTTTTGTATGGACAATCAGATCGAGAGGAACACACTTGTTGATCTCCCGCAATCGAGAAGCCACCTTCAGATAATATTGCATGCCCTCCTCATAGGTAGCCGGCAGAACGTCGTCGGCCGTCACTACGTAAAGATCGATGTCGCTGTCCTCCCTCGGTTCGCCCCAGGCATAGGACCCGAACAGAATGACTTTCACAGGATGCACGGGCACGAGTGCGTTCCTGATCCGCGTCTGCAACTCGTCTGAAAGCTTGACGGAATTGATGGCCATTAGTGTATTCTATCGCACCGCATCGTAACGCGCCAAGGGGCAAGCAAGCCCGTTGATTATTGATCATAGAATCTGTGTCAGTTTGCCACGATCTGCGGCCGATATCCGTCTGACTGCCCGGCTTTTCGATTGTCGCACTCCACCACCGTGCCACCATCACACCTGGCCGCTCAGGGCGATGATTTCCTCGTCGGTCAGGGCGCGGTCGTAGGCGCGGAGGTCGGCGAGGGTTAGGGGCCCGTATTTCTATTGGTTGTTGATAAGTGATTATTGACGGTTGGGCGGCCCAGTTGCCGGAAACCGCTGGGCCTGAAGCGTCATAGGCTCAGCCTTTGGCCCTCATGCCAATTGGGCCACTATCAAGGGAATAGCCTTTCCAGGTGAGATCCAAGCCATCGTAATACATTTTCGGCAGCTTGCCTTGCTTCGCGTGTGTCTTCTGCAGTCGGGACGAATAGCTCGTCAGGATAGCGTGCCTCCACGGCATAAGGCATCAGCAACGCCAAATCATCCCGTAACGTCTCCACATCGGCACAGAGAGGCAGGATTTCTTCCAGCAACAAAAGTAAATCATGAGTAAACGGGGGTTGCGAAGCCGAAGCGACGAGATACGCCTTCAACAATTTCTCCGCCGCCTGCTGGCAATGAAAACCGTGTCGTAAGGTACAATTTCAGCGGCGAGATTGTTGTCGGCGTTTAAGAGGTCATTCTGCGCCTTGGCCAGCCACTGTCGGGCTAGATCCATCTCTGCGTTCATACAGCTTTTTGCCCTCGCGTAGGACGGTGGACACGAAGCTGAACGTGGATTGTCTGGCTTGCTCAACTTCTCGCGGCGTGTAAACCACAATATCCATTCCAAAAGGATACGGCCGGAACTGTTTGTACAAATTGACAGCCCTTTTATGCCGGGGCAAATCGCTCTCCGCGACAACCATCAAATCCACGTCACTTCGCTCTCCGGCCTCGCCACGCGCATACGAGCCAAAGAGAAATACCTGAAATGCATTTGCTGCATTTCCTAACTGCAGGGCCACTTTCCGTATTTGGCTCTCAGGAATCATAAAACCGAGTATACCACGAAGTAAGCCAAGAAGCAGGGAATTTCTACGGTCGAGACTCCCTGCTTTCCTCCGTTCGTATCCTTTTTTACTCGCCGGACAAGCCGCATAATACGGGGATTTCTTCGTCGGTCAGCGCCCGGTCGTAGGCGCGGAGGTCGGCGAGGGCGAGGGGCCAGTCGGAGGCGGTGGTTCCGTAGACTTGGCCGAGGGCTCTCGGGTCCCAGGTGTCGGCGAATAAGGTCCGGGCGCAGTCGGGGCCCGTCTCGGTGTCGCCGTTGCGTGCTGCATCCCGTGCAGTGAAAGGTTTACTGCGCATCCGCGCTGGCTATATCAACATTAACATCAACAGCGGCAGGGGGCTGCTACCGGATGGTTGTTTCGGGCGGCTTGAAGACGCTGGAGCTCGTGGAGACCTTTATAGAAGATCCGTTCGAGATGGCCTTCGTAGCGGGTCAGGTTGTTGAGACGGTCCCAGGTCCAGGACTCCTCGGTCAAGACACTGCCCAGAGTGAGAGGCACGGGCTTGGCTTCTGGGGAGCGACGTGTCTCCAGAAATTGCAGCGGGTCTTGGCGGTCGTTATAGGCAATCGTCATCACAGCCTGGAGCATTTCCTGTTCGATGCGACCTGCCCGGCGGAGTCGCCAGGCCGCAGCGACGATTCGTTGGGCGAGCATGATTTCCAATTCACCCTCGGGCGCGCGCCGCTCGGCCATGGCGTCTCGGAATCGCTCGAATTCCTCCGCGCTTTCTTCACCTAAAACAACATCGCTTGCCAACAGGCCGTGCTTCAGGGCGTTGCGGGATGCCTTGGTCTTGCCCAGAGGCGTAATCGGACCCGTAGATTTCTGTGCGTTACGTCGGTTGGCGGCTACTTGCTTAGCCGTAGTCTCCAGCTTTCTTTTACCCATATTACCAAATGGCTTCGTTTCGTAGTATTCAAGTGATTATCGCCAAACAGGGGGCCCAAGGCCGCGTTCTTGGGCAAATCTGGCTTGCCCTTTCCCTTACTGCTCTAAGCGTAGCCTGATTTCGTCTGCATCCAACTCAACAAAAGGCATGTAGTGATCCTGCTGTCTCTCATTGCACGCTTGCTGCAGGGTCTTGGAGTCTTCATTTATTGCCACTTCCCGCGTTCGGTCTTCAGAGCCTCGAGAAGATTGGCAAACGCGGGCACGTACTTGTGGAGGGACTCATAAACCTTCAAGGCATCCGCGGCGTTGTAGGTATGAGCCATTCGGTTCCTATCGGAGAGAATCTCCAACCAGAGAATCTCCTCGTCAAGCCATCGCTGGGCGAATGCCTGTTTGAAACAGGCCTTCGGCGAATTGCATTCTGAAAGACCGGACTCCCGAGCCAGGGCTTGTATGCTCTTCCACGCCAGCTCGAAGCAGAACTCGAAATACTGGATGCAGCCTGCTTTTTCCAAGTCTGTTTCCGAGGGAACGGCAAGGACCTCCTTCAGGTTTTCGAGGGCCTTCTCAAAATCGCCCAGGAGTGTCTGGCTATCCATCGTATAAAGGCTCCACGGCTTTCAGGGCCTCTCTTCTCAACGCGGGTGCGGCCCGATTCAAATCCACAAAATTAATCTCATAAAGAGTCTCAATGCTCTCTAACAGATCGTCAATTTCGTAAAACGTCCGCAGCGAAACAGGCCGGGCTCCGATGATGCCGACGTCAAAATCAGATCGGTCACGAGCCTTTCCTGTAACTCGCGACCCAAACAGGACAATCCTGTACCCTTCCAGCTTGGGCGCAGCCTTGCGGAGTTGCTGCTTGATGAGTTGCTTTATGGTTTCCTCTCGAGTCGTTGGCGGTTACTCCCGGCAACAGGCGGCTGTCAATGCACGGAAAGCCTGGGCTGCGACAGTATGACGGTGTGACTGGGTGACTGTCATACGGCATCACCGTCAAACCGTCGCGTCGACATAGCTCGCCGTCGACCTTGCCTGTCGCTTTAGCACCGTTCGGGCAGACTCCGTCCCCGTCGGTTGCGCTGGACCGACGTCGCAGGTTTTCGCGGCTTTGTCGCGCCCCGTCAGCAATTACGCGTGAGGGTTCTGTGGGACCAACGGCCGCTGAGCCTGGTACAATTCCTTACGTTCGAACCGTCTCGGCAGCGTCCTGATCCCGGTGGCCGGGACGGGCGTGACTTTCGACCGGTAAGGCCGAGCCCCCCACGCGTCTCTCGTCCGGCGGTGCATGCGGCAAGGATGGCGAATCCGACTCAAATGCGGGCAATCGGTTTTCAGAACGACGGCACTGCCTGCAGTATTCGCGAGCGAACGCCAGAAAGATTCCAAAAACCAGCGCGACGATACCCGCCAGCATGGTCTTTCGAACCGTCCCCCGGGCCTTGCGCCGCTCCGGCGGAGTGGCGGGGTCGAGCACCTGGATCGTCGGCATGCTCTTGGCCTCTTCGATCTTGGCGATCTCCGATTCGCGAATGAGCAGCTCGTACAGCATTTCCTGGACCTGGGCTTCGCGGCTGGGGATGCTCTCGATCCGGCTGAGTTTCTGTTCGATTTCCTTCAGGCGGTTTTCCAGAAAGACCCTCTTGCTGGTGGCCTGGCCGGAGGAGAGCCGTTTGTTCTGCTCGTCGAGCTCCTCCACGTAGGCGTTGGCGATGGCGGCCGCCCGGCTGGGGTCGCGGTCCTCGACGGTAATGTAGACGAGGCCTTCGTCCGAGGCGTTGATCTTCGTATTCTCGCGGAGCCTATTTCGGGCTTCGTATCCGGCCCCCTCTACCTCATAGACACCGGTCAGGTCGAACCTTTCGACGAGGGCGTCCGATACGGCCCGACTCTCGAGTATGCCCACGTAGACATCCGCCACGCTGGTCACATTCATGACGTTGCGCAGCAGCGCCGATTCGGCACCGCCCAGCATGCCGGCGCCCAGGCGCGAGCTGCCCTCCAGCGACTCCAGGGGCGGCATAATCGACGTCGTGGAAAGGAAGGTGATCGGCGACAGGATACACACTACCCCGGTAGTGACGGCGGCGAGAACGCAAATCGCCAGAATCATGCGCCGATACTTGTGAATCACGCGCAGGTAATCGAACAGGTCGATTTCCTCGGCCGGACCGCCCGCTCTCTCGTGCGGTATTCGTTCTTCACGTGCCATGCTCAATCACCCCGCTACGAATGCGTCATATCGCAAATGCCACCCCGGCGGCGACAGCGATCTGGAAGATAATCTGCGTAATGTCTTTCGTCGTCTTGATCCAGAGGAAGCGATCCAGCTTCCTGGGGACTACAATCGTATCGCCCGGCTCCATCCGCAGGCTCATGAAACCGCCGAAGAACCAGGAATTGTATTCGGAATTCCAGGACACCAGCTTGCCCCGGCTGCCCTGCTCCATACTCACGACCGAGCCGTCGGCCTTTATTACGCTGACCTGCTTCTTGTCGGCCTCCTTGGTCATCCCTCCCACACGGCCGAGGTAGTAGCCGACTGTGTTGCCTTCCTCGTAAAGCAGGGACGTGGCGTTAAACACCTCGCCCACCACGTGCACCACGCCGGGCATCTGGGGGACGGTCAGCGTGTCGCCGTCTTCCATCTCCACGTCGTACCGAGTCCCTCTGAACTCCTCCAGAGGCTCCAGCTTCACCACCACGCGGCCCGTCAACTCGGCCGCGCGGAGCTTGGCGAGAAGCTCTTTCTTGGCCTCCAGAGCCGCCTGCTGTCCCTTGACCGTCTCGGCGTCGAGCGCGCCGCTGATGCGCGCCTCGCTGCCGGCCAGCATCGACTCCTCAATTTCGCGGATCAGTTGATCCAATCGCCGTCGCTGGATCTGCCTGGCGCTTTCGCGAGTGAAGACCGCCCCGCGCAGATAGGCCCGCTCGGTAAAACCGCCCGCGCGCTCGATCAGCGAGCTCAGCATCTCCCCTCTTCGCACGGGGTACGTGCCGGGGAAGCGGACTTCGCCGAGGATTTCGGCGCTCCGGTCGAATTCAAGTTCAGGAATCGGACGGATGACGAGGTGGTCGTAATCTCTCAGCAGCAGGTTGTGCGCCGCATCACCCGCCAGCGCCTTTTCCAGATCGACATCAATGGTCTCACTTGTCATCCCCTGCTGGGTGACGTGCCTGCGGGTGATCTCGGCGTTCCGGAGATAGGCGTTCTTGCGCAGCCCGCCGGCCTTGTCAATCAGGTCGCTGACACGCATGTGCGGAACCAGCCGATACTGGTTAGGGTCAAAGACCAGACCGGAGATGCTGACGGCCTCGCTGATTCTTTCATCCCAGCGAAACACGCGGATCTTGTCGTACTGCTGCAGCTCAAAGTTCTCCGATCCTTCGCCGGCGAGCAAGTCACCCGTATTGAAGGGAATCGTGACCGAATGCATGTCGGGGGGAATGAGCCGTTCTACTTCGCCGTACGTGAGATTGACCTGGTCCCGCAAGACGTCATAGGAGGTCAGGACGTCCCGCAGTCGCATGCCCGGCTTCCATTCATACGTGCCCGGCCGCACCACGTGGCCGGCGAGATAAACGACTTTCTCCTGCCGCGACGGAACGGCAAAGACCTTCACGACGTCGCCGTCCTGCAAAGTCACCTGCGCCGCCTGGCGCCCCTGTACGTCCCCCTCGCGTGATATGTCAAAATCGACGACGATGCGCCTCTGGTGATTCTCGATCCGCTCGACCTGCACCCGCTGGAGCCATCCCGTAAACGTGACCCCACCGGCTAAATCGAGAACCTCACCCAGGGTCATGGATTCCGCCATCTCATAGATCGCCGGACGCTTGACGTTGCCCGCGACGCCGGTGACGGGACCGATCAAAGGAATGAAGATCGTATCTCCATCCTGCAAACGCAGATCCCCGCTCTTGTCGCCGCCGAGGAGAAAATCGTAGAGATCGATCTGCACGGGGTCCGCCCCGTTTCGCAGCACACGGATCTTCCTGAGGCTGCCGTTCTTGGACGGGCCGCCGGCGGCGAAGATCGCATTGATCACCGTCGAAAGCGAACTGACGGTGTAACTGCCGGGAGCCGATGCCTCCCCCACCACAAAAACGCGGATGGACCGCAGCCGATCCATGGTAACGACCATCTTGAAGTCGGTGTACTTGCGGGAGAGTTCGTTGCGGAGATAGCTCTCCAGCTCGGCGAACTTCATTCCCCAGACTTTCAACGCCCCCACTTCCGGCAGAACGACCTGGCCGTTGCGATCCACGCGCAATGGATACTGGGCATCGACCCGGCCCCATAACGTCAGGGTGAAACTATCCCCCGGCCCAATCACATAGTCCGGGCCGACCGGAACATTGTTCACCGGCGCAAACGTCGAAACAGGCTGGCGAAACATCGCATACCCAAACTGGGTCAAATCGAGGGCCACTTCAGAGGCGGCAGGAGAAAGCCGCCGGGAAAGAAGCAGCTCAATCCTGGAGGGCTCTTCCTCGAGATCTCTGCTCGGAAGCTCCTCCTCGTCCGGGGGAAGATTGGGCTCGTTAGGCTCATTGGGTCCCCGCACCGCCAGTCGTTGCGACAGCCGGTCCAGCGATTGGCGCGACAACGATTGGGACTCTGCCGAGCGCAGTGCCCCTCCGCGGAGCAACGATTGCGCCCGCGCTTCCAACGGCGGGAGAAGAACCACACAGGCGAAAAAGAGCACAGACAAGGCTGCGTGCCGGACACGATCGCTTCGTGGAACGCGCCGCGAGCGGATTCGCCTGCCCGCCGGAAAAACCGGCCGCCCCCCTATACCGTCCGAGTTCTGCGGAGGTATGCAGGATTTCATTCCACACTCCTTTGCGTTTCAACCAATCCTATTCTATCGCCTGATTCGCACAACCAGGCTTTTCGACGCTCTCAACAGGCACGGATATCACACCCCTGGCCTGTGGTGCCACCTTTCCCTTTCGCCCTCGCCCGGTTGACAACGGGCACATGGTACCGCAAACGCCCCCCCTGTCAAGGCATTTCTGGCTCTTCGCGACACGCGGCCTGCCACGCATCATCATGGCCACCAAAGCACTGGCCGTCACAAAGGCAAAACAATGTCAGCCCCTTCTGTTTTATCGGACAACCAAGCGGAAAATCTTCACCTCGATATTCCCTCACGCCGTCAATCTGACCGGCGGCGCACATTCCACTTGACCCGGCGCCGCCGATGCCGTACCCTCTGGCCGTTTTACATGGATGGCAACAGGAATTATTTTGACAACCGGGCTATGCGAAGGATCGCGGTTTCGCTACTTATACCAATCGCACTGACCTTGCCGTGTCATGCCCTGGTCTCGACCAACGTGCCGCTCGATCACTGGAGTTATGGCGCGGTCGAAAAGCTGGCGAATTACGGGTACATCGACAGCGCCATGCTGGCTATGAAGCCCGTCACGCGCGTGGAGATGGCCCGGCACATCACTCAGGCCAGGCACCAGTTCGAACGAGAGGACGACGTTCCCAAAATCCTGTCGACCCTGCTTGACAGACTCACAAAGGAATTCAAGGCGGAACTGATTCTCATCGGCGAGATCGACGGGTGGCACGGCGATTCCTTCGTCAAGCCCGTCGAAAATCCCTACGTCAAGTACCTCTACGCCAAGAGCGATCCGGACCTGGAGAATCTGCGGGGCGACAAATTCGAGGACGGGTCCAACTACCGGGCGGGCTTTGCCTCGCGGGGCAAGTTCTTCGACACCGTCGCCTTTTATCTGCATCCGGAGTACGGAGACGCATCATCCGGGGGCGACGGCGACGTCGATCTGATCGAAGGCTACGGCAAGGTGGCCGTAGGCGACTACGAGCTTCAGATGGGCAAGGACTCGCTCTGGTGGGGACCAGGCTACCACGGCTCCATTCTCATGAGCAACAACGCCCAGCCGCTGAGGATGGTCAAGCTCGGCAATCCACAACCGATGCAACTGCCATGGATATTCGGTTGTCTGGGGCCTTTCAAGGGAGAATGGTTCCTGACCGAGCTGGAAGAGGACCGGGACATTCCCGAGGCGAGGCTCTCCGGCATCCGGCTCAACGCCCGGCCCCATCCCCAGGTCGAGCTGGGTCTGTCGCGATTGGTGATGTTCGGCGGCCGAGGCGTATCCAGGGTGGACCTCTTCGACTACATCAAAGCGTTCTTTGCGTTGAGCGAACAGTCAGAGAACAACCAGCTTGCCGGCTTTGACGTGTCGTTTCTCCTGCCGCTCGGCCGGAACATGCCGCTGCGTTCGGTCAAGCTCTACGCCGACGCGGCCGGCGAAGACGAGGCCGGCGGCTACCCCAGCAAATGGGGCTACCTGCTCGGCGCACAATTCAACGATCTGTTGCGCACGGGAAAGACGGACCTGCGCATCGAGTACGCCGACACGCACAAGGTCTTCTACGAGCACAGCCTCTACACCTCGGGGTACACCTACAAGGGCCGCGTGATGGGCCACTACATCGGCCCCGACTCCCGCAACGTGTTTCTGCAGCTCTCGCACTACCTTACGGATGACATGCTGGTGCACGCAGGATTTGACCGGCGGACCTACGGTCAGTCAGCAGATACACAGAACCGGTTGAACGTATTCGCGTGCGACCTGACGCTCTTCGCATCGCCCGATTGGCAGGTCAGAACGGGGTATCGGTATGAGGACGGCAGCGCCAGCGAAGAAGACAACCATGTTTTTCAACTGCAATTGATCCGGGAATTCTGAAAGAACGCAGCCCTCCGCAGGACCGAAGGCGGCATCGGTGCCGGCGGCCGCACATCCGCGACATCCGTTGTCTCACGCCAGCCGGTGGACTCTACCCGGTGATCGCCTTCCAACTCTGACTGAGCTCTTCCATCAAAGTAATGACTTCCCGGATCATATCGGGATCGCGGCTCGCATTTGCCTGGCGCAAACGCCCGTTCATGAAGAGGTAGAGCTTTCGCAGGTTTTCCGCGATCTCTCCCCCCCCACCCATGTCCAGCACGGCATTGAGCTCGCTGATGATATCCTGGGCGCGGTTGATGTACTGCCCTTTGGCGGCGTAGTCCCCCGCTTCGAGCTCCTTGACGGCCAGCTTCATGAACTTGATGGCGCCGTCGTAAAGCATGACAATCAAGCGTCCCTTGCTTTGCGTGCCGATGGCCGTCTGCTGATACGCTCCGATTCCATTCATGGTTCCGTCCCTCTGATAAACACGAGCCTTCCCGTTGTGATCGCAGACTCCGCTGCTCACCGGCTCCAGAGATGGCACATCATACGATGACCGTCATTGATGGGGAGATGACTGCCGGGGGTGCACCGCAGTCATCTCCCCGTCTCTTGTCAAGCTCAGCACTGCTGTGATGCTTAGCCCAGCAGCGTCAATGCCATCTGCGGGATCGAGTTGGCCTGGGCCAACATCGCGGTACCGGCCTGCGCCAACACCTGATTCCGGGTCAACGTCGCCATCTCCGTGGCGACATCCACGTCCGAAATGCGTGACTCGGCGGTACTGAGGTTCTCCGTCTGAATCCCAAGCACCTCGCCGGTGGACTCGAGACGGTTGATCATATAACCGAACTTGGCCCGGGCGGTATCCTTGGTGTTGATGGCACTGTCCAGGGTTCCCAGCGCCGCGCGGGCGCTGGCGGCGGTCGTGATGGCCAGAGTGGTAATTCCCAAACCGGCCTTGGTCATCTGGCTACCCTCAACGCTGATCAGGTCGCTCGAACCGCCGAAGTGAATCGACACGCTGGCGGAGTTGTCGAGCATGTTGATCCCGTTGAAATCGGTCGAGGTCGCGATGCGCTCGATCTCGTTGGCCATCTCATCGAACTCATTGTCCATGATGACCCGCTGCGCCGAGGAATAGGACCCTGTCGCCGCCTGTTCGGCCAACTCCTGCATACGCACCAGCAGATTATCGATAACCTGCATGGCCCCTTCCATGGTCTGCAGCATGCTGACGCCGTCCTGGGCGTTTCGCGTGCCCTGCTCCAGCACGGCGATATCGGCACGCATCAATTCCCGAACCGCCATGCCGGCTGCGTCATCACTGGCACTGTTGATGCGCAAGCCCGACGACAGACGCTCGACCGACGTGGCCAGGGCGTCGTAGCTCTGCCCGAGATACCGGGCAGCATTTGCCGCCATCATGTTATTCTTGATTGCCAACATATTCGCAACTCCTTAAAAAAGACCCCAATTTGGCCCCTTGCTAAAGCATGCACTTGTCCACACCAATAGAAACGGCCTTTCGACCTTTCATGCTCATTATCGACCAATACACTTGGGACTTAAGGCCATTGCGGCCGCGAAATCGCAAGGCCATGAACGGCCCCCTAATATGCCCGCTGGCGTTACTGATACGGCGGCTCCGTCCCCAAGGCACTTCGGCATAAACCGAAAAAAATCTCTCTGCACTGGCTTGCCCCTCCCCGGAAACGCGAATTTTCCCGTTTGGAACCCTCTCTGTTTCAGACAAACCCGCTACCGGCGCAGGAGGAGATTTTTCTCACAACAATCTCCCTCGAGTGCCGATAATACTCACGTCGGCGTCTCGCAGGCGTCTGGCCTGCCGGCAGGGCACCGAGAAAGGAAGTAACACAACCGGCTGTGGGACATAAGGGTCGTCATGCCTGACCGAGAAAGACGTGCCGCCTTCGGCAAAGCACGAACGGCAGAAGCAAGCACGAGCGACAAGACGCTCCTGGTTTTCAACTGCCATGAACCCTGGGTACACCAACTCGGCTCTCTCGGGTATCCCCTGGACGTGATCGTCGCCTTGAAAGGGCGCTACAATCGAGGGTGGGACGAGCGCATGCGTCCCCTGCCGGCCCACGCTCGGCTCATCACGCTGGCCGAGGCCCTCCAATCGCCGCGGAGCTACTACTGCATCATCACCCATAACACGACCGACCTGCTCGATGTCCGATCCCGCCCCGAGCCGCGACTTCTGGTCCTGCACAGCACGCTCGAAGGCCGGCGCCGGGAGGAACACTCCAGCGTCGACCCGGCGAGAATGAAGGACATGCTCCGGACGTATCTTGGACTGGTCGGCGGCCATGCCGTCGCGACATCCATGTACAAAGGGGAATCCTGGGGGTTCACGGACGACGTCGTACACTTCGGGATCGACGTGGATGACTACCTCCCGTATTCGGGTGAGACAGCGGCCGGCCTTCGCATCTGCAACTTCATCAACAGCCGGCGTCGGATCCTGCTCTGGGATTGGCACGACAGGGCATTCGCCGGCCTGCCGGTTACCCTCGTCGGTCATAACCCCGACATCCCCGGAGTCGAGGCGGCCCGTGACTGGGACGACCTTAAGCGTATTCTACAGACACACCGCTTCTACATCCACACAGCCGATCCGCAGCTCGAGGCCGGGTACAATATGGCCACCGCCGAGGCCATGGCCGCCGGGTTGCCGATCTTGAGCAATTGCCACCCGACCTCTCCGATCAAGCATGGGGCCAGCGGCTTCCTGAGCGACCACCCCGAGGAGTTGCGGCACTACGCCCGGATCTTGCTGGAGGATCGCGAGCTGGCCGGACTCATGGGGCAGAGAGCCCGCAAGACCGTCGCGGAACAATTCTCCCTGAGACGCTTCAAACACGCATTCCTCCGTTCCATCGAGATCGCGCGGCGCAAATGGTACACCAGAAAAGTGAATCCCTCGTCGCTGCGTCCCGACCGCATGATTCCCACAGTTGCCGCAAGGTGAGATTCGCGCGACACCACCTCCAGCTCACACAAGCAGGTCGATATGATCCGTCGCCTGACCGACCGGGGGCAGACCGGTTCCGGCATACTCAACATGCCTTTGGTGCCCCCCGTCGCCGGCGGACCGCCCCAGACCAGCGGGACGCCCCATCCGATCGCCGTCCGGGTCGGAGTTTTGTTGCTCAGACCACGCCTTCTGCTGCGTTTGTTCCTCGGCCAGGTCCCTCTCCGACTCGTCCGCCATCACGACCTCAAACCGCGTGATGTGAACTCCGGAATCGTGCAGTCCCTTCACCACCTGCGGCAAGGCTTGCTCTACTTCGTACCTCGTTTCCGCCTTGCTCACCTCGAGCATGGCGTCAATTTGGCCATCGCCGCCTTGAAAGCGTACGACAACGTTTCCGAGTTCCGGCGGATGCAGCCGAACCACGAGCTGTCGGTCCCCTCGAGCCAGCGAAACCTGCATGGAGTCAAGTATTTGCTCGCGGATGCTCGGCGTTGCGTTTGCCAGTTTCGCCTCCTGGGCGCTGCCCGGGGTGAGAATCTGAGCGGCGCTTTGCTGGGGAGCGGCCGGAGAATCCGGCTCCATCAGCCCGCCAGGTGAAGCCGCCGTATTCACGCTCGCACTGAAATTGGACGAACCTGCCTGTTCCTCACTTGTCTGCGAAGCAGCAACGCCGCCGGGCTGGGCGAACAGCGCCCCATTGTCGGCCCCGTCGCGGCTGCGACTCTCTCCCTCCCGGTCATCGACGCTCTTCTCAATTTCGCGCCATGCCCCAGGCACCGGCTCAACCGCCTCGGGCCCTGGCTGCCGTGAGGTTTCCCCGGGTTTCTGCTCGGCCGCCGATGCCCCTTCGAGCGCCGGATCCTCCCCTACGCTGTACCCCGCGGCCTCACCATCTCGCTGCACGACTGGCGGCTCTTCGACGGCTTTGACACCATCGATCCGCCCTTCCGCACTCACAAGACTGCTGTCCCCTGCAACGTTCTGTTCGGGTGCACCGTCGACCGGCGTAGGGGCTTCGGCGCCGGCTTTGGCGGGCACGCCGGGGATCGAGTCGGCAGACAAAGTGTCCGGCGCTATGCGCCCCCCCTCGCCCGGGACCACGTTTTCCGCCATTGCCCCAGGCCCCACCTTATCGCTAACTCCTTGCGTATCAATAGCTTGTGCTTCAACGGCGGCACCATACCCCTGCACAAGGACTGGCTCGGCCGGTTTGATTTCCACCGTTGCTGCCATCGCCACCCCGGAACCGTCCAATGGCCTGCCCTCAGCCACCTCCGCCACGGATGGGGTCGCCGCCCCAATCTCAGCAGCTTCTCCAGCGATTTCGGGCGAAACGACCTCCGGGCCACCATCCAGGACCGGTATGCCCTCCTCCCCATCTGCCTCTCCTTGCTCGGTCCGAGCCAAGTCAGCCACTGGCTCGCCCACCGTGGCGGGCAACTCCTCGCTTTCGACAGAGGACGACCCAGACACACCTTTTTCCTCGCTATTATCGGGCTTGGATTCTGCCCGCGCCCGCGCCGCAGCTTGCACATCGGCGAACAACCGCTCGGGCTGGTCCACTGGCTGCCCGTCAGAGACTCGCACAGTCGGCCCGTCAGAGCGTGCAGCGGCAACCGCTCCGTCGATGATCGTTACAGAAGTAGACATATTCAGATACCCTCAAGAAGCCCACACGTACCTGTCTATTTGCTTCAACTGCAACCCGCGTGCCAGTAGCCCAGGCAACCCGCAAGTAGAACTTAAGTGCTTTCCATAACAATATTTAGACCCGAATCAACCCTCTGTCACCCCAACCAACGACCGGCAGCCAACGAGGTATCCGGAGGAATGTTCCTCCGCACGGCAGAATCTTCCTGTTCCGGGCGTTCGTCAAGTCAGTCAAATCTTCCGACAGCCGGTCCCAGGCAGCGCGTCAAATTACAGGACCCCCTGTATAGAATCCTGACAGGGTTGCGGTGCCACACAGAGGCAAATCTGACCGCTTTGCGTCATCAAATCAACGATTCTTGCAGGAAAACCCCATGCCGGCCCCCAAAACGGTCGCTACCTGCGATTTGGCACGGTTATTGCAGTTTTTGACCCAATGCAAGAGAAGGCTTGCGTGAAGATAGGCAAATTAGAAAGGAAAGACTATGCCGCCGGTAACCGGCATCACCGACCTGCTTGAAGCGGGTATCAAGGCCGAAGGTCTTCGTCAGAAGGCGATCGCCGGCAATATGGCGAACCTTGAGACGCCCGGTTACCGTCGCATCGACGTCAAATTCGAGGAATTACTGGCCAGAGTGCTGGATTCGGGCGGCGAGGTGGACCTGGAAACTGCCCGGCCGGAACTCTACCAGCCGAAGAACACGCCGTTGAAGTCCAATGGCAATGACGTCAGCCTGGAAGTTGAGATGGGAGAACTTATAAAGAACTCCCTGCGACACACAGCCTATGTCAGACTCCGTCAGAAGAAATCCGCTCAAAGCGAAGCAGCCATAAACACCAGTGGATAACCAAGGCCGCCGGACAGCCTGGGCACAGCCCGGAGAACATCGCTGCCGGATCAAAAGGATGCACCAGATGAATGCAGACAACGCGTTCGGCCCCATAGACATAGCGGTTTCCGGCATGCGAGCCCATGGCAAGCACATGGAGCTCATTTCCTCCAACATCGCCAATTCTCGCACCGCCGATGCCGGCCAGGGCCAGCCGTACCGGCGTCTCGAGGCAATCTTCAAGACGGACGGTGAAGGCATCAGCGGGGTCACGATCGGCGATCTCGTTGAGGATACCAGTGCGCTGCAACGCGTCTACGACCCCGGCAACCCCAAGGCAGATGCCTCCGGCTACGTGACCATGCCCAATGTGCATCTGCCGGTCGAGATGATGAACCTGACAGTTGCCAGCCGCATCTATCAGGCAAACGCCGTGATCCTGCGACGCTACCAGAAACTGGTCGAAACGACACTCGAATTACTTCGGTGAGTGGGGACGAAAGAATGATTCACTTCAATCCGAACGTTAACGCAGCTTCGCCCAATGCCAGACCGTTGACGCCACAGACGGAGAATCCCGGCGCGGCGAAAACAGACTTCTCCGAGATCTCCAAGACCATCGGCAAGTGCATATCCAAAGTCGATGATGCCCAGCAGGCCTCGGACGCATCCGTCCAGGACCTCTTGACGGGAAAGAACAACGACATCACCGCCGTCGTCTTGGCCGTGGCAAAAGCGGATACGAGCTTCAAAGTCCTGGTCGGCGTTAGAAACAAACTCATCGAGGCCTACAAGCAGACCATGAACATGCCGTTGTAGGGTTCGCGTTATCGTGCCCCGCCCGAGGTGTGGGGCTTTTGCGTAGTGGGCGGTGATCCGGTCACGAGGCTCAATGGATTTTGGACAGAAGCTCATCTCAGTCTGGCAAAAGATCGGTCTCGTGCAGCGCGCGCTGTTGGCGGCGGTGCTCGTGGCCGCGGCGCTGATTGGCGCGATCCTGGTGCACTGGGCGCGCAGGCCGGACATGAGAATGCTGTATCAGGAACTGGCGCCGGCGGAAGCCTCCAAAATCACGGAGAAAATCAGCGAGAAGAGCATCCCATACCAACTGCGAGACGGGGGCACGACCATCTACGTGCCGAGGCAACATGTATATCAGCTCCGGCTGGATCTGGCCAAGGAAGGACTGCCCGTGGGCGAGCAAAGCGGGTACAAGCTCTTCGATGACGAGAAGATCGGGGTCAGCCCCTTTGTCCAGAACGTCAACCTCAAGCGCGCGCTCCAGGACGAGCTGGCCAAGAGCATTCAGATGATCGACGGAGTCGCCCTCGCCAGAGTCCACATTGTCAACCCGGAGCAGGGCGTCTTCACATCGGAAATGGAACAAACGAGCGCTTCGGTGGTCCTGCGGCTCAGGCCGGGCTACCGACTCAGCGGCACCAATATCGCCGCCATTACCCATATGGTTTCGGGAAGCGTCAAAGGGCTCAAATCCGAGAACGTCACCGTGGTCGACGGCCAGGGTCACCTGCTCTCGGGCCAGGACGATCCGACCCTCGCAACGGGAGCCGGCACCGTTCACGACTACAAGGAACGCGTCGAGCAGAACCTGGCCAAGAAGGCCCAGGACATGCTCATCGCGGTGCTCGGGCCCGGCCGGGCCACCGTTCAGGTCAGCGCCGTCATAGACATGAACAGCGTCAGCACGATCACGGAGACATACGAACCGACCGCCAAAGTGGCGACCAAGGAAGAAATCACCAAGAATTCCGAGACACCGGCGAACGGTTCCGGGCAACAAGCCGCTGGTGGAGGCACCAAGAAGGACGAGACCATCCTCACCGAATACCAAGTCGGAAAAACGATCAAGCAGGAGACCATTCTTCCTGGTGAAATCAAATCGCTGTCCGTCGCTGCCTTCGTTGACCTTTCGCCGCCGGATGCCAACCAGGTCGGCTCCGCGGGGCAAACGGCCCTGATCATGCAAGTCACCGAGGTGGAGGAGATCATTCGTACCGCCCTGGGACTGAAGGAAACAGACTCGCTCAAAGTGGTCAACGCCCGGTTCCACCAATCCAGTGAGCCGCTGATCGAGGAAGAACCGAGGGATTGGACGCGTTACGTGGCGGTGGCGCGTCACCTGTCTCTTGGCCTGACGGCCGTGTGCGCCCTGGTGGTATTCCGCATCTTCAGTCGCGCGCGCAGCAAGGCGGTGGCGGAGGCCCAGGCCCGCCAGTTGTCCGGCGGCGCCGCTGTGGGCGGCCTGCTCCCCGCCGGCGAGCCCTCCGTCGAGCCGACGGTACTGCGCAGGCAGATTACCCATGCCTTGAAAAACAATCCCGAACAGGTCAGGGAGATGTTTCTGAACTGGATCGAGGAGAAGGAGTAAAGCGAACGTGGCACTGACAGGGAAACAAAAGGCGGCTCTTCTTCTCACGACTCTTGACGTGGCGACGGCCGCCGAACTGCTCAAGGGTGTGGATACCCGAACCGTTCAGGAACTGGCGGTCGAGCTGAGCTATCTCGACGCCGCCGGCTACCGCAGCGCCAAGGAAACCGCCGACGTGGCCCGGCAGTTCTGCAAGTCTCTCCAGGACGAATCCGGCTTTCACTTCAAGAGTTTCGTACGCGAGATGCTCAAGAACACCGTCGGTGAGGAGAAGGCCAAGCAGATCCAGCGGGACGTCCAGGATCTTCTGCAGAAACGTGACCCTTTCATCACGATTCGTTCGGCGGACCTCGAGACGCTGGCCGCCGTGCTGGAGACGGAGCATCCGCAGGCCGTGGCGGTCGTGCTGTCCGAACTACCGCCCAAGAAGAGTTCGGCGATTCTCGGGCTCCTGGCCGAAGGCTTGCGGGTCAGTGCGATCAGCAGAATGACGAGCATCGGCGGCATCACGCCGGAAGCGAAGACCCGAATCGCACAGATGATCCGCAAGCGCATCGAGGCGCTGGGCACCGCCCGGCAAAGTGGAGCAGCCATCCAGGTGCGCCCGGAGCAGTCGCTTCGCAAGGTGGCGGTCATCGTGCGCAACCTGGACAAAGAGGTCCGCGACGGCGTTCTGGAGGCGATCCAACAGAAGGACAAAGAAGCCGGAGAGAAGGTGACGAACCTGATGATTGTGTGGGACGACGTCCCCCTGGTGGCCGACCGTTCCCTTCAGCAGGCCTTGCGCGGCATCGACGAGCGACAACTGGCCCTGGCCTTGCACGAAACCGCGGAGGACATTGCCGGTAAGATCAAGGGCAACATTTCCGAGCGTGCCGCCGCCATGGTAGAGGAGGAAACCTCCTTGATGTCGTCCCCCAAGAAGGAGGATATCCGTCAGGCAAGGGAAAAAATCATCAACGTCCTGCGCGAACTGAATAAGAGCGGGGAACTGACCTTCCAGGAAGAATAGCCGTGCCGGAAACACTCACAATCCATCTTGCTCGCCCTATCACGGCGGTCGGTGCGCCGAAGACGACAAGCGCGTCCCGTGCGATCCCGGGTGGGAGTGAGGATGCCGAATCACAGGCGATCCGGGAGCATCTGGCCGCGGCACTGGAAGCGGCGCAGCATCAGAAGCTGCAAGAGATCGAGGCGCAGAAGGCGGAGCTGACGCAGTCCTGTGAAACGGTCGGGGCCATCGTCGCCAGGCTGGACAAGCTCTACCAGGACACGCTGACGCAGAACCGCACCGAGATCGCCCGACTGGCCGTCGAAATCGCGCGAAAAGTACTGATGCACAAAACCAACCAGCGCGACTACGACATCCAGGCCATCGTGGAAGAGGCCCTGAAGCGTACGCCGACCCGGCAGGAGATCACCATTCGATTGAACCCCGAGGACCTTCCGCAATGCCAGCAGCTCCAGCAGACCCATCCCGACAGCCCGCTGGGCGAGGTGAGCTTCGTTGCCGATTGGAGCATCGCCCGCGCCGATTGTCTGGTGGAGACCCCCAAGGGAGTCGTCAAATCATTCGTTGAAGAGCACCTCGAACGTATTGGCGAGGCGCTGGCGAAAGTGAAATAATCCATGGCCGATAGCGAAACACAGGTAATCGACTTTGACAAATACCACTCCGCTCTACAGACGGTGGACCTGATGAGCTGCCAGGGCTACGTCGTTCGCGTCTCCGGCTCTACGGTGGAGTCGGCGGGCCCGGTCATCGGGCTGGGCGAGTTGTGCGGCATCCATATCCGCGACGGCCGGCGGGCTGTGGCCGAAGTCGTGGGCTTTCGAAACGATCATTTGATTCTCCTGCCGCTGGAGCACATCGAGGGTATCTCGCCCGGCGACACCGTAACGGCCCGAACCACCCCCCGGCACATCATGCTCAGCGAAGCCGCTCTGGGCCGCGTCCTCAACGGCCTGGGCGAGCCGATTGACGGCAAAGGACCGCTGGGCGGGACGGACATGAGCCCGCTTGACGTGAGCAGCCCGCCGCCCCTGAGCCGCGAGAAAATCACCGAGCCTTTGGCCCTGGGCATCCGGTCCATGGACGGGATGTTGACCTGCGGAAAGGGACAACGCGTCGGCATCTTTGCCGGCAGCGGCGTCGGCAAGAGCGTTTTGCTGGGCGATATCGCCAACTCCAGCGATGCCGCGGTCAACGTGGTCGCCCTGATCGGTGAGCGGGGACGTGAGGTTCGCGAGTTTCTCGAAGAAGATCTGGGGCCGGAAGGACTGGCGCGCAGCGTAATCGTCGTGGCCACCTCCGACGCCCCCGCCATTCAGCGGGTCAAAGCCGCCTTCATGGCCGTCACGGTCGCTGAGTACTTCAGGGAGAAATCCAGAAACGTCTTGTTCATGATGGATTCGCTGACGCGTTTCGCGCAGGCCCAGCGGGAGATCGGACTGGCCGCCGGCGAGCCGCCCGCGACAAAAGGATACTGCCCGAGCGTCTTTTCTCTGATGCCCCGTCTGGTCGAACGGCTCGGCTGTAGTCGTAACGGGAGCATTACCGGCGTTCTCACGGTCCTAGTGGAAAATGACGACATGGGCGATCCGGTGGCCGACGGCGCCCGCAGTCTTCTGGACGGGCACATTGTGCTGTCGCGAAAACTGGCCGACAGAGGACATTACCCGGCCGTGGACATCCTGCAAAGCGTCAGTCGGCTAATGCCCGCCGTGGTCAGCGACGAGCATCGGGCCGCGGCGCAGAAACTCAAGGAAATTTATGCAACTTACGTTGACGCGGAAGACCTGATCAACATTGGAGCGTTCTCACCGGGCAGCAATCGGCGTATCGACGGGGCCATCAGCCTGATCGACCGTATCAACGGATTCCTCGTACAACCGTCCCGCCAGCGAACCACGTTCGCAGAAACAGTCAGGCAAATGGCCGAAATCACACAGGCCTGGGACACGCTGCTCAACGTGAAACGATGAAACGGGCGTATAGATGAAGCGGTTTGTATGGCGACTGCAGAAGGTACTCGACGTCAAGACCAAGGAGGAGCAGGCCAAACAGATGGAGCTGTTTCGCCTGACCGAAACGCTGGCGGAGAAACGAAGTGAGCTGCTCATGCGGCAGCGGACATTGCAGGAGATTGTGAGCGACATCAAGAAGAACAGGTCCTCGGGACGCCTGGGCGTTCAGGAGTTCTTTCTGAAACACGCGGCCACGAACGACGAGCGCATTCGGGCGCTTCAGAGAAAAATCGAAGAACTGGAAGCCCAACAGAAACAGAAGATGGCCGAGCTTTTGGCCACCAGAAGATTCAAAGAGGGGCTCGAACGCCTGCGGGCCGAAGCCAGAGAGCGATTTGTACGAGAACAGGAAAAACTCGAGCAAAAGGAGCTCGATGACAGAACGAGTGCGGTTCTCGCTTGGAGCGAGAGCCTGCCAGGCAAACATAGTGCGTAAGACATAAGTGCCGCAAGCCAGCGGAACTTGGTCGGGAGCAGTACCCGTGAATGTGAAATTGATACTGATTGCCGCAGCCGCCGGCGTGCTCAGCTTCGGCGGAGCGTTCGTGGCCGGCTGGTTTACTCAGCCGGCGGTCGTCAAGGGCTCGGTGGACCCCAATCAGGCCACTGCCGCCGCCTCATCTCCGCCCGGTGGCACGCTTCAGCCGCACCTCTTGGGACCAACCGCGACGTCGCCCGAAGACAACGCCGGCACGCGGGCCATGACCGAACAGCAACTCAAAGAGCTGATCTACGAGGTGCGCGAGAAGATCCAGGAATACAACCAGAAGCTGCAAGGGCTGGAACAGGAGAAAGACCGGCTGCGCCTCGCCCAGCAAACCCTCAAGAAGGACGTGGAGACCCTCAACAACCTGCGGGTGGATCTGGCCGCCACGGTGGCCAGCGTCAAAAGCGAGCGGGACATGCTGGCCCGGGCGCAAGTTGAGGTCGAACAAACGGAAAAGGCCAACCTCGTCGCCATTGCCGCCGCCTATGACAAAATGGACCCCACCAGCGCCAGTCAAATCCTCAGTAGCATGGCCCTCGGACAAACGACAAACGCAAGCAACAACCGGGGCGCCAACCTCGATGACGCCGTCAAGATTCTCCACTTCATGCAAGACCGCACCAAAGCCAACGTGCTGGCGGAATTGGTCAACGCCGAACCGACGCTGGCGGCGATGTTGTGCCAGAAGCTGAAACAGATTCACGAAGGAAGGTGAGAACATGGACATCGCAACCATTATCGGCACGCTGCTGGGTTTTCTCGTCGTGATCGGCGCCATCGTCGCCGGCGGCGGAGCGGCCATGTTCTTCAACGTCCCCTCGCTGGCGATTACGATCGGCGGTATGCTTTGTGCGACCCTCATCCATTTCTCTCTGCCTCAATTCCTGAGCATTTTCTCGATCATCAAGAAGACGATCATCGCCAAGATCCCTTCGCAAACGGATCTCATTCAGAGAATGGTCAACTTCGCCGCGATCAACCGTCGCGACGGGACGCTGGCCCTGGAACCGGAGATCGGCAAACTTAGCGACCATTTCTTTGCCAAGAGCCTGCAACTGCTGGTCGACGGTCAGGATTCCGAATCGATTCGCGATCTTCTCACGCCCGAGATTCAGTACCTGCAGGAACGTCACGGCCTGGGCAAGAAGATTCTGGAGTTCATGGGCGCCTCGGCGCCGGCGTTTGGAATGATCGGGACCCTGATCGGCCTCGTGCAAATGCTGCGGAACCTGAATTCACCGGATCAGATCGGGCAAGGCATGGCCACCGCCCTGCTCACTACATTCTACGGCGCCTTTGCGGCCAATCTGGTCTTCATCCCGCTGGCGGGAAAACTCGGCATCTACTCCAAAGAGGAGTCGATCTCCATGGAGATGGTGCTGGAGGGCATCTGTGCCATTGCCCAGGGGGATAGCCCGACGATCGTCAGAGAGCGCATGCAGGCATTTGTCTCTCACGGGAGACGCCAGGAGGTGAAGGCAACGGTATGAGGAACCCGCGACGCACGCCAGAGGAGCCTGAGGACAGCGGTGGCGCCCCGGAGTGGATGGTCACATTCAGCGACTGTATGACGCTGCTGCTGACGTTCTTCGTACTGCTGATCAGCTTTTCCTCGTTCGACGAGAAAGTCTTCAAGAGGATGGAGTCGGCACTGGCGGAAGGACTTTCCTCCATCAGCCTCTCAACGAAACGGCAGCGTGAGGCCATCCGGGAGACGCCGCAGATCGTGTACGAGCAGGAGCTTGAGCGTGGCAGTGAGACCCCCACGCAGAACGGCCGGTACCAGTCCAATCCCAAGGAGAACTTCGATTTCATGGATTTTCAAAACCAGAAGGTCTTTCTGGTGCCCTCGGACAAAGTCTTCTGGGGCCGTGGCACGCTCGTCTCACCCCACGGCCGAAAACTGTTTGCCGATATCGCCGCTCTCATCAAAACGATGCCGAACAGGATCGTCGTCAGCGAACGCAGCCTCGAGACACGTGCGGAAATCGATGAGGCAGGACTGGAGAGAGCCTGGAAAATCACGCAACTTTTCACCGAACGGCACGGGTTGGATAAAGCACGTTTCAGCATCTCGTCGGAGGCAACCGTGGCCAACGATATCGTACAAAACAGCGGCCTGTTCGCTTCCGATGCCAGGAGCGACCGCGTGCTTGAGATTACGGTCCTGGACCGGAGTACATACCGGTGACGAAACGACCTCCCCCACCGCAGGAAGAGAAGCAGAAAGTTCCGGGCTACATCGTCACCTTTTCCGACATGGTGACGCTGCTGCTCACGTTCTTCGTCCTGTTACTGACCCTGGCTGAGGTGCAGGACCCCGAACTCTTCATGAAAGGCCGGGATTCCTTCTGGGAATCCATCCGCTACTGCGGCCTGGGCGCCCTGCTTGGCAACGACGTGTCGGTCGACTTGGGCGCCGATCAGACCAAGCATCCCACGACGGAGCCCGAGACGAGCGAAGATCGAACCATTGATGAATACCGGGAGCAACTGCGGCGTATTTTCGAGCGGATCAATCAGACCACCACAACGCTGCCGTCGCAAATCGTGGGACAGCAGCTTCATTTCTCGGTTACCGGCGTACGCTTCCCGGAGGACCAGGCCACGCTGGACGCCGAGTCCAGACAATCCTTGTCACGATTCTGTTTCGATCTGCAACAGAACCTCAATGCGGAAACCAGCACGTTATACGTTCTGGGCCTGGGCGGAGACGAGGCCACGGAGAAGCGGCAATGGATGTTGTCGGCCAAACGGGCCCGGACGGTAGCCCGTTTTCTACAAGAAACGCTGGCCCAAGGGAAACTTGACGACACCGATTCGCCCCCCTGGCGCGTTTTCTGGTGGGGCGCCGGTCCCGGGGGAAACTGGGCCGGTCAGGATTGCCCCGATCCCGGGCAATCACAGATTCTGATCGCCGTGCTAAAATCGGGCGGTTGAATCGGAAAGTTGTCAAGTTTTTCGACACGGCGACCATTCTTCAGCCATCGCCAAGCCCGTAGCACCGTTTTGCATGCCCGCGGAGGCCGATTCTCCCCTCGGCACACGATTTGCATATATCTTCGAGGTACAGGTATAGACGTCGCTCGACGGCCGGACGTACGCGGCAAACGGGCCGGAGGATAGAGCAATCGTGAAACTGAGGGCTTCGTGAATCAACGAACGAGAAAGATCGCCGGCTTGTGTATCGTTCTTGTGTTCGCCGGTGGGTGGGCCGCGTTGGCCGCCCGATCCGCCGATGAACATGACAAAGCGATCGCAACGCCCCAGAAGGGCCTGTCGTTCCTGAACGACCCCAATTTTGCCGGCGCAACGGAGATAGACCTCAGCAGTAAAGAGCTTTTCGCCAAAATGGCGCTGTCGGTCATCCTGGTGGTCGTCCTGGGAACCGCCGTCCTTTACGTGTCCAAGACCCTGCTGCCCAAGGTCGCCAAGCGCCCCGGCAAAGAGATTCACATCATCGAGACCGCGTATCTCGGCCCCCGCAAGGCGCTCCATCTGGTCGAGGTGGGCAGCCAGAAACTGTTGATCGCCAGCACGAACGAAAACATCACGACGCTGGCGCACGTCAGTGACGGATGGGTGGATCTATCGAAGCAAGACATTGACGACATGGTGAAAGTGTAAATGGACCAGATGGCAAAGAACGTTGTTGCATTGCTCTTGATCCTCCTTCCGACGACGATTGCAGGCGGGCAGATCAACAACACACTTCCCCGACCGGAGGGACCGCAAATAGACGCCCGCGGCACGCAAGTCCCGCCTGCCAGCAATGTCCCCAGCATCGGCGAACTGATGACGGTTCTGGAGAAGGCCACTTCGCAAGAAGCCGAGGCGAAAGACTGGTCCACACCGGTCAAGCTCGTGATCGTGTTTGCGGCCCTGGCGATTCTACCGAGCCTGCTCGTGATGATGACCTCGTTCACCCGCATCGTCATCGTTCTGGCCTTCGTCCGTCGCGCCTTGAGTACCCAGAGCATACCGCCCACCGTAGCCATGATCGGTCTGGCGCTGTTTCTCACCCTGTACACGATGGCCCCGACGTATGCTCTGGTCAACGCCGAGGCGATTCAGCCCTATCTGGCGGACGAGATCGGTTTCGCGGACGCCGCCCAGAAGGCAGGCGACTGCATCAAAAAATTTATGCTCCGCCAGAGCCGAAAAGCCGACCTGGCCCTGTTCGTCCAGATGGCAAAGATTCCGCCTCCCGAGGCGCCCATGGACCTGGCCATGCACATCGTGGTCCCCACGTTCATCGTGAGTGAATTCCGCACGGCCTTCGAGATCGGTTGCCTGTTGTTCATCCCCTTTCTTCTGATCGATCTGGTCATTGCCAGTGTCCTGCTCAGCGCGGGGATGATGATGCTTCCGCCCGTGATGATTTCACTGCCGTTCAAGCTCATCCTCTTCATTCTCGTGGATGGGTGGGGCCTGTTGGCCAAAAGTCTCAGTCTCGGGTTCAGATGATGCCGGACCAAAGCGTTTTGTTCACCCCTGTTTCGATCGAGAGGATTGGATCGCATGGATAGCAGCTTCGCGCTGTATTTGGGAAAGCATACCCTCGAGACGGCGCTGCTTCTCGCCGCCCCGATGATCCTCACGTGCATGACGGTCGGCATCGTCGTCACCGTGCTTCAGGCGGTAACGTCCATCCGCGACATGTCACTGACCATTGTCCCGAAGCTGCTGGCCGTCGGTACGGTCGGGCTTCTCTTCAGCGGTTGGGCCCTCCAGGTGGCGCTGCGATTCACCACAGAGATTTTCGCGTACATACAAAACATCGGACACTGAGTGCGACGGCAAGATGTTCGAGCTACTTTTTGGATTCACACTGATACTGACTCGCATTTCGGCCTTCTTCCTGATACTTCCGGTCTTTGGATGGCAGGCGGTTCCGCTTCGGATCAAGGTGGCCGTGACGGTGCTTCTGTCCGTGTTCTTCACGTTCATCACGCCGCTGGGCATCGATCCGACGAACGTCTCTACTGTGCAGGCGGTCCTGCTGTTGGCCGGCGAGGCTACGTACGGGCTGGCGATGGGACTGATCGTGGTGCTGTTGTTCTCCGTGGTCATCGTCGCCGGACGTATCGTCGAGCGCCAGATGGGGCTGGCCATGGCCGCCGTGCTGGACCCGCTGACCGGGGAGAGGAGCCGGCCGCTTGCCAGCCTTCTGGAGATGATATTCGTCCTCATCTTCCTGAGCGCCAACGGTCACCACTTGTTTCTCTTGATCCTGTCGAAGAGTCTGGGCGCGTTCCCGCCCGGGACCGTTCCCGCCATCGGCGTGCTTACAGACGGGGTCGTTCGCGCCGGCTCGGCCATGTTCATCGCCAGTCTGCGACTGGCCGCTCCGATGCTGGCCGCGTTTCTGATCTTGATGGTGGCATTGGCCCTGCTGGCCCGACTCGTTCCCGAGATGAACATCCTGTTTATCAGTATGCCGATGAGGCTGGGACTCGGCCTGATGATGGCCGCAACGTTCATGCCCTTTGTGAATGGGTATGTTACCGAATTCGCCAACTGGATGGCAAAGCTCCTGCCGATATGAGTCGCACTTGGAACAACACCGCGAGGCTCGCTGCAGGACGCTCAAGTCACTCCGACATGCGTGCGGCCAAGACAATCGGGTGCTTGAACTCCTGGGCGTTTTGAAATGGCAGAGAAACCCGCAGCCGAAAGAACAGAACAGCCGACATCCCGACGGCTCAATAAGGCGCGGCAAGAGGGCCAGGTTCCCCAGAGCCAGGAACTGGCGGCGGCCGCGACGCTTGTGACGTTGCTCCTCACTCTCACGCTGCTGGCTCCGAAGCTGCTGAACTGGTTCCAGTCGGTGGTGCGATCGGGCTTCTCCGGCCAGACCGGGGTCTTTGACAATCAGGCAACCTTCGCCCACTTCATGAAAGCGCAAATCCTCGATGCGACGCTGCTGGCCCTTCCTGTCCTTGCGGCACTGATGGCCGCCGGCATTCTCTCCGGCCTGACGATCAGCGGCTACAGCTTCGCGCCGCGCGCCGTTCGATTCAACTGGAACGCGATCAACCCCGTCACCGTCGTACAGAACCTCTTCAGCATGCGTTCCCTGGTGCGCTTCCTGACATCCATCGCCAAACTGTTCTTCGTCGGCATCATCGTCTGGGTGTACCTGCGGGACAAAACCGAGGCGTTGGCCGCCATTCGCTGGGCTTGGTCCACGCAGATCATCGTCGCCATCGCAAAGCTCATATTCGGCCTCTGCCTGCGCGTGAGCGTTGCGATCATTGCCATTGGCATCGCCGACGTGTTCTACCAGAAGTGGCAATACATTCAACAGCTCAAGATGACACGGCAGGAAGTCAAGCAGGAGCGCAAGGAGACCGACGGCGCCCCTGAAGTCAAGTCCCGGATTCGCAGAATTCAAATGCAGATGTCGATGAAGCGCCTCGTGCAGGAGGTGCCGAAGGCCGATGTGATTCTGGTGAACCCGACCCACGTGGCGGTCGCACTGCGGTATGACGCCAAGACGATGGAGGCCCCGATTCTGCTTGCCAAAGGGGCCGACCATCTGGCCGAGAAGATCATCAAGCTGGGACGGTCTCATGGCGTGCCCATTGTCCGGAGACCCGAGGTCGCCCGCGCCGTCTACGCTTCCGTCAAGCCCGGCGAGCCCATCCCCGAAGCCTTCTACGTTGCCGTCGCCGAGGTACTCGCCATGCTCTACCGGCTCCGTCAGAAGAACAGGACTCCAGGGCAACAGTAGCGGCCGGGTGCGAGAGCCTTGACGAACCACAGCGGCACAGCGACGGACCCTATTCCATCGCCAGACCGAGGGCGTTCATCTGCCTCTGGAGCAACGTCAGCGTGCTTTCGAGTTGGGCGTACTTGGCAATCAGCCTCGCTTCTCTCCGCGTCAGGCGATCTTCTTCGGACTCGATGTCATCCTTCAACCGGCGGATCCGATCATCGGAGGATTCCTGGTTCAACGTCAACGCGCCGTTGGTCGCCTTGAGGATTCGATCCAGCACGTCGTCCATGGCCCCGGTGAAGCCCTGCTTGACCCGAACGGTCGCGGTAAACGCGCCGTCCTGGCTGAGATCCACGCTCAGTTGCAGGCCGTTCTCGGGATACACCGCGTTGCCGTCGTCGGTGAACGTGCCGTCACCGCTTATGATGTTTCCGTCGATCGTCATGTTCCGATACGTGGAATCGTCCTCGGATTTGATTTGGGCGCTGGTAATCGCCCCGCCGGAAACGGTCACCTGAACATCGTAGGTGCCGCCTGAGGTATAGTTGCCGGAGGCGCCGTAGAACTCAATCGTATTGCTGTCCGAGTTGCCGGTCTTATTCGCCCCGATCAGGGCCAGAACGGCCATGTAATCCTCGGCAACCGCTTCATCGAAAACGCTGGTATCGAGCTCCAACACACCGTTGCGGTCCAGCTCAAGGCCGATCTGCCCCGGCATGAGAAACGCATCGATGTCGATGAGGAATCCGTCCGTACGCTCAATCAAGGGCATACGCAGGTTGTTCTTGATGTCTCTTACCGTCGAGTTGGTCATCAACAGGCCGGCCGTTTCCGTCTCTTCATTGTAGCCCGTATTCTTCTGGATGAAAGTCACGACGGAATTGTACGCATTGATCATCTTGCCGAGTTTCTCTTCCAGCGATTCGATATCCCGCGTCAGGCCCACCTGGACCGTTCCCGTATCGTGCAGGTGCAGCGTCACTCCGCTGATCGCGTCGTCGATCGTATTCGAGCTTCGGCTGATCCACTCGTCCGCCCCCGTGGGATAGCCGTCCACTTTGATGCGCGAATCCTGAGCCGATTGCGTCTCGAGGAAGTCCGCCTGGGCAAAACCCGCCAGACTCGCACTGGTGCTGCCCCCCTCGGTGGACTGACTGATGGTCGGCACATCGAACGTGGTACCGCCAGCGCCGTTATACGCCAGACTCAAGCTCATCTGGCTCACGCCGCTCGTGTGGTCGGTCAGTACAATGTCACCATTGACCAGCCTCGCCGTGGCCGTATCGGCAAAGGCGTCATTGATCTCGCCGATCAGATGACTGAGCTTGCTGTTTTCCGTGATCGCAAAAGTCTCGTTGACCGCGGTGCCGTCGTGCAGGGTCCCGCTGATCGTGATCGATTCACCTCCTGCAAGCGTGCCGCTGAACTGATCGAGATTGGTGAGCAAGGTATCGAGCGCAGCGTCGTTGTTGCCGTTGGTAAAGGACGATTCGGACTGCCAGACCTCCGTATTGCTGTTGTTGATCGAAATCTGGTAGTCCGAGCCGGCATCATTGCCGCTCAGCACGAGATGGTATGCGTCGCTGTAGCGCAGCAGACTCGCGGTCACTCCCGGGTTGCCGGCGTCGTTGTTGATCAGCCCCACCAGGTCTTCCAGGGTCGTGTCCTCGGTCGTCGTAATGACCGACTCTTCGTTGTTGTACGCGTAGATGAACGTGCCGGCCCCAACATAGTCTTCCGGGTATTCCATCCCGCTGGAGTGAACCCACCGTTCGGAGTTGGCCAACTGGTCGACGACGACCGTGTGGTTGCCCTCAAAGGCTTTATCGGACGCCTCCGCCGTCAGTACGTCCTCGTCGCTGGAAGTCGTTTCATAGTCGCGTAGCTTGCTGGCGTCGGAAAGCGCCCCGACAGCGCTTTGTAGCGTTTCCAGGTTCGTCTGGAGGCTGTTCAGGGCATCCCTGACCTCCTCCTGCTCGGCCAGCTCCACGTTGTACGAATTGAGTCGCCTCGACTCAACAGCCATCAACTGCTGTACGATCGCACTGGTATCAATGCCGGTACTGATTCCGGTGAGCTGTATGCCGCCCATAATGGTTCGTCCTTCATACGGCTATGACGAATGGGGCCATCCGCCTTCACGTCGGCTCGAACGGCCCGACCCATAACCATTATCGCTCAAACCGCCGCCCTCCTAAAGGCGACGTCCGAGTTTCTGTGACGCGACGGCAGGGGAACAGAGGCTTTCCGAACCGCTGCACCGCGTCTCCCCAATCTCCAGGCGGAACTGCCCGGCACGTTCTGCGCACCATGCCTGCACATCTTGCGCCTGGCCCTTCTCAAAAAAGTCCCGGAGGAATTCCCGGGCCGCCGGGTTGTCGTGATTCTCCATCTCACGATGGAGACACGAGAGAGAGGACTCCCTGGCATCCAAAGCCCAGAGAGCCATCGCTTTCAGCAAATCGAAGTTACGGAAACGCCTGGCAATCCCCCGATCCATCGCCTCGATCCCGTTGAGGAAACTCACGCAGCTCACGTAGCAACGATTGTTGAAAAGCGCCGCTACCGTTTCCAGCAGGTGCCGCGTAACCTCGGGCGACACCGGCTCGCTCTCCCACTTGATGATCTGGGCCTTGAACCGCGTCAGGAAATCGGAACAGTCGCACGCTCTCAACTTCGCGGCAACATCCAAGGTGGGACGCATAGCGGCCTTTTCGCGAATCTCCCGCAGTTTGCACTCACAGTACTGTCGGAAGCGGACACGTCTGTTGCGCGGATCCACGGTGGACAAGACCTGGGTCTGGCTCGTCCCGTGAACGCGATAAAGGGTCAGATACGCAGGGACATTCTTGAATCGCACGTCGGGACAATGCCGCGCGTACTCGGCCAGCTTCGCCGACCAGAAGGAATCCGAGGCAAACGGATTCTCATCATAGGGTCCGATCCGCTCGAACATCGACTTGCGAATGATTCCGGAGATGTGGCTGACCCCGTGACGCCAGGTTGACAGTCTTTCGGCGATCTCCTCGTGCGCCAGCGGCAGTTCGATGGGATCGGTGCGTTCGAGACCCGTGAACCGCTCCAGGAAAGTCCGATAGAACGACCCCACCATCGCTAACGAGTCATCGCGGCAGATCTCGTTGTACAACGTCTCGAGTTTGACCGGGCTCATGAGGTCGTCGCCGTCCTGGATCACAATGAACGGGGCATTCGCGCGCTCGATGGCAAAGTTGCGCCTGACGTACGGTCCTCTGTTGTCGTCGAAGAAGTGCGGCTTGATGCGGGCGTCCCGCCCCGCGTACTCCTCCATGATGCGCCGCGTACCGTCCGTGCTGCCGTCATCGAGCAGGAACAACTCCCAGGTCGGCAGAGTCTGGTTCAAAAGACTGTCGAGACATTCCGGAAGAAAGCGCTCGCCGTTACGACACACCGTGACGACAGTGACACTTGGCGCATCGGCACCCGGCCTCTCTTCCCGTGCAGCAGACACCGCCAGCCCCGGCGCAGAGGCATCTGACCGGCTGTTGCAGGACTCTCCGTCGCAGTCATTCCTGACTGCCGAGGCCTCCAGAGCCAGCCTTCGGCTCCTCTCCGCCAGACCCACTCTACGCAGCAACTCACTGAGCCGCAGGGCAACGAGCCGTTTCGCGGGACTGTCGTCAGGCATCCGCCGATACTTGGCTTCGAGATCGTCAAGGACGTGACGTCTATGCTCTTCCAGTTGCACGCCCTGCGGCAGCAATGGACGCCCAACCTGTGCGGATCGATCCGGTGCAGTTGCCGGCCCTTCTTGCCCATCTCGGGAGATCGCAGCGCGGATGATCTCCACACGATCGGCTCTTGTCCGGCGCAGGGCTTTGTCGCCCTGAAGGTGTGTCCGGAGAAAATCCCGAGCGGCCGGCGTCCCGTGAGCCTGCCATTCTCGTTCCAGGTACATCCGGCCACGGTCCGGCAGGGCCAGGGCGAAATAGGCCAGTCCCCTCATAAGATCGTAGCGCGGCATGGTACGCGCAATGCCATCTACCAGGCGCTCGACGATGCCGCAAGTCACGATACATCGAACGTACTGCCCCCGGGCAAACTGCGCGGAAATCCTGGCCAGGAAGCCATCTACCATCTGATCCGTGAGCGGCTCGCTCTCCCACTGCGCAAAGACCTGAGCGTTTCTCTCCACGAAGTCGCCGCAGACGCACCGGCGCAACTGCGCCTTGAGCTCGGCAGGCGAATCGCTTCGAAGCCCGCGCATCGCCGCGGCAAGTTGACCGCGCCAATGCGCCACGAACCGGGCCCTCCGACTGCGGGAGTCAAAGGTCGGCAGCGTGGCCGTCTGCGAAGCAGCGTGCATGCGGCGCAGCATCAGAAACTCGGGCACATTCTTCAGGGCAATCTCATCGCTCCGGCACGCATACTCCGCCACCTTGGCCAGCCAGAAAGAATCGGAGCCAAAGGGGTTTTCATCATACGCACCAATTTCCTCAAACAGCCTCTTGCGGATGATGGCCGCACCATGCGGACAGAAATCGCAGGCACCGAAGTTGCGGTACGCCTCCAAAATCTCTTCCTGGCTCGTCGCCAACGTCACATCTTCGCAGTGCTCGATGCCTTCGAAATTATCAAGGAACATGCGATAGAAAGAGCCGACGACGCCGAGACGTTCGTTGGCGCTGATGGCTGCGTGCAGCCGCTGCAACTTCTCCTCACACATGATGTCATCGGCATCGTGGATCACAATGAAGGGCGCGTTCGCCCGCTCGATGGCGAAGTTGCGTCTGACGTACGGCCCTCTGTTGTCGTCAAAGTAATACGGCTTGATCCGGGCATCCCGGCGGGCGTACTCTTCGATCATACCTCGCGTGCCGTCCGTGCTGCCGTCGTCGATCAGGAACAGCTCCCACTCCGCCATCGTCTGCTTGAGAATGCTGTCCAGGCATTCGGCCAGGAACCTTTCCGCGTTGTAGCATGCCGTAACGATAGAAACCTTTGGAGTCGCTGCCAATACATGGCTCGCGGCGCCACGGGCCGGCCTCTCAGCCAACGGCGCCGTCCGGGGGCTGCCCCCGAAAAGGCTCGCATCAGGCGATCCCTGCAACAGCGCGTCTATCTGAGGCAGGACCTTCTCGGTAGACCAACGCTGTGCCACGTAGGCGCGGTACTCGCGCCGGTCAAAATGCGACGCGAGGACAATATCGCGACACTCCTGCGCCGTACCGAAAATCCATTCGTCCGGGTAGGCCGCCCGGGCACCCGGATAATTGTGGACCACGGGCTTGAGACCCTTGGCCATCCCTTCGGCGATGTTCACCGGATGGCCCTCGCGGATGCTGGCCGAAAGGATAAAGTCCTTGTCATCGAGCCAGGTGGAGATATCCTGGACGTGGCCGTAGAAGCGCACGCTGCCCTGGATCCCAAGCTCTTTCTCCATGTGCTTGATGTAGTAGTACAGCTCGTTGCGGTGCAGTTCCTGGCCGAACAACTCCCCTGCCACATGAAGCGTGTATTCAGGATCGGCGGCATGAATCTCTCGAAAACACTGCATGAGAAGAGGGATATTCTTGGCCGGACGCAAGGCACCTACGAAAGCAACTTGCTTGCCACGCGGCCTGTCCTGAAAGCGGAACTTGTCCAGATCGATACAGTTCGGCACCACATGCGTTCGAACCTTGCTCTCGATATCCGGCACCCGGTCCTTCAAGACGTCGCGTATGTACGGACTGACAAGCACCAGATCGTCAACGTTTTCCCAGTGAATCTGCTGCACCGAGGAACAAAACGCTTCGAAGCTGTGCAGGCGAAGGATGGTTTTGCAGCGGCGAGGCAATGCCGTGACACGCACGGCAAAATCCGTCGCCCACTCGATCCAGCACGCGTCGGCCGACAGCAGCGCTTCGGCAATCCCCTCCTGATCGTTGCAGTCCACGATGCGCACTTCGTGCGTCGCGCGCATCCGGGCAAGGATCTCCCCCATAAAGGAAAGGTTGTTTCTGTGCGGCAAAACGGCGATCTTCAGAGCTTTCGAAGACTCGTCACGCAACGGCATAGAGCATTTGCTGTGACACGGCGTGTCGTCGTGTCCCGACGCACATTTGTCTGTACCGCCTTTGCGGGCGATATCCACAAGACTACCTCTCGTTAGCTCTTTGACTGATCCTTCTTCAGCGAGGTTTCCGGAACGGGCACGGCATTGTTCGGCCTTTTCGATCCGCAAATCTTGTGAGACAAGTCCGGCATTTTGCCCTCTCGCGGCCACAGGGGGCCGCTCGCTCGGCCGGAACACGCGCCGCTTCTGTGCCTCACTCTGAAACAGCTCGGAGCCTTTACGGTCCGGTCGAAACAACGTGACCTCCGCCAGTAATTGGGGATCGTCAGCCCGCTGGGCCGCGATGATCGCCCGGCACACGTCCAGCACGCGACCGTCTTCCGTGTGCCCCATCATCTCGCGCAATAGTGGCAGAACGTGATCCCACTGCCCCAGCCGCGCGTAGGCCACCGCCAGATTGCTGGTGACATGAACCATCCGGGATTCCCGGCCGCGCACCTGCTCCAGAACCCGAACGGCCACGGCGGGATCGGCAAAACGCGATTGAAGCAATCGCCCCCCAAAGTCCAGGCCCGCGTGAGACATCGCCAGTTCTTCGCACCGACACAGACGGATCGCCGGGTAGAGTTCCCTCAAATCGACCTCGCGGTTTCGCCGTTCCATCGCCTTGTCGAAGACCCTTCGACTGGCCCTGTACACCCGCTCGGGCAGCCGCTGCGACATACCGTCCTCGTGCCGCCGGTAATGGTAAAGCACCTGCGGCACATAGACCGTCTCGAAATGCTCGAGAATCCGAAGCCAATAGTCCCAATCTTCGGCACATTCCATGGAGGGATCGTAATAGCCAACCTTGTCCTGGCAGGCTCGCCGGTACATAAACGAGGCGACGCCCGGATTGCCGGCCAGCAGATCGTGATAGGTCAGGCTCGGGTTTTCGCGAACGGAGATGATCTGTCCGTCCTTGTCGATGTTGGCGAAGTCCGAGTAGGCGAAGCCCGCCTCCGGATACGCCTCCAGCGCCCCCACTAAATGTTCCAGAAAACCCGGGGCGCAGTAGTTGTCGGCCGATGTCCACGTCAGCAGATCGCCCCGCGCCGCCCGGAACCCGGCATTCAACGCCTCGGGCAGCCGGCGATTCTCCTGATGGATGACGCGGACGCGCGGATCGTTGAGACCGTCGAGGTACGCCTTCGTCCCGTCCGTCGATCCATCATTGACAACCACCAGCTCGAAATCCTGAAAGCTCTGCCCGAGCACGCTCTCAATCGCCCCCGGCAGAAACCGCAGGTCGTTGTACGTAGGCAAAACAATCGAAACCTTGGGCTCAGCATGTCCATCTGTAAGCATAACTAACCTGACATTGCGATAAGAACCTTGTCACCGGGTTGGCGTCGCGGCAGTACAAGCAGTGCATTTTGTGCTCCTGCTATCGGCTCTGAACTCCATGACCCGATGCTTCCCATCAGAAGAGACGCCAGCGTCCAGAGCAAAACCCGCGATGTTCTTCAAAGCCTCTATCTGGTGCAATTTGCGGCGCTGCAATAGATCCATGTCCAGGCGCACAGGACGCTTCTTAATGTCGTCCAACCCCAGAACCGAGAACAGCGACCCGCGTGGTGTCGGATGATAGAACTGGGCGCGGCCTCCATAAGACAATGTTGCGACTGTCGCGTGAACGCGGTCGGTATGTACCTCATCGGCATTCGCATAAAGCGTCAAGTAATCCTGGGGGATATCGGAGATCAGCGTGTTGTCCTGCTCAAAATGCGCGTCAGGAACCGACCAGCAACTGTGGTGGGTCCGCAGCAGCAAACGCCCGTGAACCGGCAGAACCGGTTCGGCGGTCGTGTCAAAATTCGCTACCACGTACGGTGGCAAATCCAACGGGAACGGCTCAAACGCCTCGGGCAGGAAAAACGCACTGTCGATACCCTGACATGCCTGCCCGACTACGTCTTTGTAGGCGTCGAAGGACCGGGCGTCGCGCGCAATGAATCCCGCGGGCTCAAGCTGCTGCAGGAATTGCGCGAATATGCTTCTTTCGCGCGCGTCGTATCGGTACCCGCCCGTTCCCAGCAGGATGACGGGAATCCCACGTTGGCGCAACTTCAGCAGGGTGGGCCCGTTGACCGTCACAAATTCCTCACACATCGCCATGCCCGCGAAGGCGACGAGATCGCAGTGGACCAAGGCCGCAAGATCCAAAGCGCGATCCATGCGGAAGGAACTCGCGTTCCTCTCCATCTCGCCATGGTAGCGCTTGTAGTTGCCGAAGAACCATCGCGGCATCTCGCTGGCGAATCCAACGGTCGCATCAGGAAAGGCTATCTGAAGCGCCGCCATCGCACCCATGTCGATGAATGCATTGCCCACGTTCGTCGGCCATCCCGCACCATAATAGAGTATTCTCTTTCGCACCTCCGGCCGGCGCTCGGTCGCCGCGCGGGGGGCGGGGACCTCCAGATGTTGCCCCACAAACCGCTCGGTTTCCGCAAGAGCATTCCCATCCTGTGGCAACGTAACCTCCCTGACTCGCTCACACCGGCCCGTGGCCAAGCCAACCAGGAACTTTCTCAGGGTCGGTTTCTGAGCGTACAGTGTTGTGTAAACGGTCCTTATCTTCTCCGTATACGCCTGGTAATTGGCCTGGACTTCCCTCACGGCCCGTCGACACGCCTCCATCAGTTGCGCTTCGCCGGCGACCTGCCGGATGTCAACCAGCAGTTTGCCACAGTCAAACAGCTTTCCGACGATCCCTTCGGACTTATGGCTGTAGACAAGATTGATCGCCGGCTTCCCGGCCGAGAGCGAGGATATACAGGGATGCATACGCCCGGAGAGCACGAACTCGCAGTGGGCTTCGATGAATGCCCGGTAGTCCCAGAAATGATAGTCCTTCTCCACCAGATGAACACGGTCGTCAGCAACAAGCGCACGTTTTATCTTTTCCGCTTCCAACCGGTCGGACTTCCCGTCTTTGAAGACATGAGGAAGCAAAACAACGTGATACCCCATCTCTTCGGTCAGGTGACGACAAAGGGCAATGTGAAATCGCGTGACCGCCTCCTGCCGGTCGTCTCGATTCTTTCCGAACGGCAACCACCGGTGGACCAGGGAACTGGGAAAGAGGGCAACATATCGTGTCCCCGCATCGACCCCCAAGGCCTCCCTCAACTCGCCCAACAATGCCGGGCGGTCCCTTCTGAGGAAGAAAGCCATATCCGGGAATAGCCGCACCTGACTGGGCGACAACCCTATCTCTTCTGTTAAATAACGGAAGGAAATTTCCTCGCGAACAATGACGGCTGAGAGTTGGGACAACACCGTCTTGATCTCTTCGCGCAACTTCGGAGAGCGAAAAGGCCCAATGCTTTCCCCGAGTATCACAACCTTCTTCTTGAGCCAGATGCCAAGCTGTAGAGCGTTGATGAAGCCGCCTGGATAACCATAATCCTCCGTGAAATTGTCACCCCCACGCGACACGATCAGATCGGCGGAGACATATGCCTCGACGAGGCGGCGCATGCGTTCCTCTCGAAAACACTCCTGCAGCGCGATCGCGTCGGCCAGATATTCTCCCCGTTTAGCTAACTCGATGCGTCTGCCATTGAATCGATCAACCAAGGCTTTGTCTACGAGCACCTGCTCCACCAGCGGCGTACCGATAGATGCTTTGTCGGAACCATACGTATGCGTGGCCGTTGCGATCTCCGCGTAGGGGAAACTCTCTCGAAGAAGCTCGTAGGTGGATTGGTAGAGCGCTTCATCTCCCAGATTCCACATGCCACACTGATTGACGATCAGGACTTTGCTTATCGTATCCTGAGTCTTGTCTCCAGCCGCTTCACGTGCCAGTTCACATGCCTTCGATGCTTTCTGCAAAAACGTCCACGTCTCTTCGGTAGATGAAGAGTCCACACGCGTCACCTCGGGATATGTGCAGTCCGGTAAGCGAACCCCCAGTTTGCCAAGAACGTCTCTTCGCGCGGGCAAAAGGTCTTTCTTATGGCGTAACAGCCATGGCTGAGATTGCTTCACTCGCTCAAGACTTGAGCGCGTCACGGCGATGTCCTTGGCGGTGACCACATCCGCCAGCAGGTCCTGTCCCCTCCTGGTCCGAGCTACCACAACGGACATGCCCGGATCACCACCACGGTACTCAGGCAACCACGCGTCACCCACGGCAATATCGGCGTGTTCAGCCAGGGCGTCGGGGCACACCAGACAACGTCGCGGGTGGAAAAACTGAAGATGCGGCCAGTACTTCTGGAGCGGAATGTACTTCGTCTCGCCTGAGATCAATTCAATTGTCATCCCGCCGGGCCAGCCGTTGCCACGAAAAGAGAAACGTTTGATCTCGTGTGGCGATATCCCCGCCATCTTCAGAAGGAACTGAAGACCCGTATAGTTCGACACGTTCTGACAGAACAGCCCCACGTACAGCTTCACTCGGTCTACAATCTCTGACTGCAAATGCTCGGCGGCGCGGAACGCCTGCAAATAGCACGGCAAACCCACGACCGCAAAACGCTTGTCCGTCTGGCCGATGAATCTTATCGCTTCGGCTATAGGCACAGGCAAATACTTGCTGCCCTTGGCCTGCTCCAGATCCTCGACATTGTCCACAATGCTCACAGCGGTTTTCAGCGATGAATCTTCTGAAAAACCGGCGCAAACGACGTAATCCAGTTGCCCCCGTTGCAAGAGGGAACACAGAATCGCGGTTACCACCCCCCCGGAAGCCGCATCACGACGTACATTCTCATCGGTCGCATATCCTTCCCAAAAAGACAGGTATGGACCCACATGGGGATCATAGCCCCCTTCGTCCGCAGCCTCGTGGGCGGGAGGAATCGCCCGCAAGCCAGGGCAGACCTGTCGGCAACGCCCGCAGTTGCGACACGCGGACGCATCGACCACCGGCGCGAAGATGCCGCCTACAATCTCATGGTGAATCACGTCGTCATAAGGACACACCCCTTTGCAGGCCCCGCATCCGACACAAAGACCGTCGGCGACCACTTGTGCGATACTCGCCGCTGGAATATCCACGGCACCAACGACACATCCGTCGCGGGATCCTGGAGTGAGAACCGACCCGACGGATTTCTTGGCAGATGGAAGTGAAACCGTGTTATCCCTCGGCCGATCTACACTCGCCGCGTGCGTCTTATGTCCCGCCCAACACAGGAACAAACCATCGTCGGCCGGCCTGTTCTTGTAGCCGACGAAATGCACCTGGCTCTGGAGGCCGTTGTCACGAAGCAGACTCAGCAGTTCCTCTTGATCGAACCAACGCTCCCAGTTCGGCATCGCCAAGGCACCAAGGCGTTCCTCATTCTTATCGATAATAACCAGGGTTCCGCCTGGAGCGAGGACCCGAGTCAGTTCCCGGACCGCTTCTTTAACCTGGACAACATGCTCCAAGGCCTCAATACAGAGAACCGCGTCGAAGCAACCCTCTGCAAAAGGCATGTCCAGTATACCATGCAGCACCGTGCGTATCCCCGGCGGCACATGGCTAAGCATGGCGGCCGAGATGTCCATGGCGGTGATCTCAGCGGTCGGATAATGGCGTTTGAGCATGCTCGCGTACCGCCCTTTGCCACACCCGGCATCCAATACCCGCTTTCCGTTCAAATCTCCCAGGTGACGAATGACCGCCTGAACACGTCCGTCCGTCTCCGGGATCGTCGCCTGATAGATATCGACCGTCTGATCGAAGTGGCTACGAATCTGCTGCTGAGCGGCCTCAATCGCATACTTGACCGCCCAGGCGATTTCTGCATCCTCAAAATAGGCCGCTCCAACACCATAGGAACCGAAAAATCCGCCACTTGGATTCTGTAGGGCCGACAAAGCCTTCATCGCTGCTTCAGCCCGGTCGATTTCGCCCAAGCGGTACCACACCTGAGCCAGTTGGGCCAATCCGGGAGCGCATATCCAATCGACATCGTTATAGGCGGGTACGGCACCGTTGGCTTTCTGGAAAGCCGCCACGGAGGCCATTCCGATTCGAGCCTCCTGCTCGCAGCCAAGCTCGAGTAAGGCTTCCTGGATGTACGCGTAGAAGTGTGTCAAGGCATTGGGCTGCCTGAAATCGGTAAGGCGAACCTTCTTGAGGTAGTAATCAAGGCTCCGGCGGACGAATTGGATGTACGAAGGTTCGTTAAGAGCGTGCCCGGCCTGCTCTAACGGAGCCAAAGCATAAAGATGAATTCCTTCGCTGATCTCGCCGCGAGGGCCCAGACTCCAAGCTGATTTCGATCGTGGGACACGCAAGCGACCGGTCGTGGCATCGGCAGTGCCGATCAGCCAATCGCAAGCGCGACGCAACGACCGTTCCAGTTTTGGAAGACGATCGAGAAGACTGACCCAACCGCGTATCACCTGACCGGTATCAAAGGCATATCTATCCGCTGTCCCGGGGGCCGTAAACGCGCCGTCCTGCTGTTGCGCACCAAGAAGCCAGCGAGCGAAGTTGCGCGCCAGTTCATGTTCGCCGCATGCTTGCAGCGTCGGAATGAGATATCCGGTCACTTCCGGATACGCGATTCGGCGGCGCGAACTGACGGCAACGCCTTCGTTGTCAATGATATGGTTCCGAATCCACTCGATACCCTTCGGGATCATACGCAAACCTCCGCTCGTCTGGCGGCAGCCAGGAGACTTTCACAAATTCGCTCGGCGGCGTGTCCGTCGCCGTAGGGGTTTTCGGCGTTCGCCATGGTTTCGTAGGCCACCGCGTCCTTCATCAACGCCGTGACGTTCTGGACGATGTGCTCCGATCGCGTGCCAACGAGCCGGGCGGCGCCGGTCGCCACGGCCTCCGGCCGCTCCGTAGTATCGCGTAATACGAGGACCGGCTTGCCTACACCGGGAGCCTCTTCCTGAAGTCCGCCCGAATCCGTGAGAACCAAATGGGCGCGGTTCAACAGGTGTGCGAACGACAGGTAATCCAGCGGAGCCAACAAGGTGACGCCGGGGACGTTCCCCAGACGCCGGCGTACCGGATCGGCCACGTTGGGATTTGGATGGACGGGATAAACGATATGCAACCGCCCGGCGAAACGGTTCGTGATATCGACCAGCCCGTCGCAAATGGACTGGATCGGGGCGCCGAAATTCTCGCGCCGATGGGCCGTGACGAGCAGGATTGGCTTCTCGCGTGCGGCGTGAGGAAGAATCGCATCCAGATCGCACGGCCGCCGAAGAACGTCCAGCAGCGCGTCGATAACCGGATTGCCCGTCACGTGAATCTGGTCGCGGCCCACCCCTTCCCGGAGCAGATTGGCGCGGGCCGTCTCGGTCGGGGCCCAGTGCATATCGGCCACGAGCCCCGTGATGCGACGATTCACCTCCTCCGGGAACGGCTCGTGCTTGTTGTGCGTCCGCAGCCCGGCCTCGACGTGGCCAACCCTCGTGCGCCGATGATACGCCGCCAGACTCGCCACCATCGCGGTGGTCGTGTCGCCCTGCACCAACACCCAATCGGGGCGTTCGGCCTCGATGATAGGGTCCAGCAGCACGAATACGCGTCCGGCCACCTCCGATGGATTCTGCCCCCGAGCCATCACATTCAGATCGTAATCCGGGCGGATGTTGAAAACGGCCAGAACGTCATCCAGCAGCGTGCGATGCTGCGCTGTTACGCACACACAACAATCGAACGCCTCCGGCCGGCCGCTCATCGCTTTCACAATCGGGGCCATTTTGATCGCTTCCGGCCGTGTTCCTATAACGATTAGGACTTTCATATTCATGTGAGGTTCTGATGGTAAGTCCGGATGACTCGGCGGCCTTTACGCGCCAACTCGATCTGCCCGCGGGCCTCGCGGCGAGCCGTGGCCAGGGCCAACCCGAGACGGCTATATAGCGTCTCCAGCCTGGGCCGCATCTCATGGAACGCCGGGGTTTCGGTCACCGACGTATCCGTCATCCGAAGGACCAGAGTATCGGTCTCTTGGGCGAGCCTTTCCGCAGCCGCTACGTCACCGTGCAGCAGCAAGTCCACCTGACGCTGCAAGAGTTCCTGGAGGTCGTCCAGGAGCTGCTGGGCGCAATCACGCTTGCGGCGGTCCTCGGCTGGGTCCATCTCGAAGTCCTTCATTGCACTGCCGCCAGGTTGTGTTCGACTTCTTCGAGCAGGTTTGCGGCGTCGCGGTTGGTCGGCTCCAAAGCGAGCAGGTTCAGCAACGTATTTCTGGCCTGTTCCGGCCGGCTGTCCTTTAGATACAACGCCGCCAATGCAAACAGCACGGACGTGTCACCCGGGTGCATCTGCAGATATACCTCAAGATAATAGATGACCTTGGCAAACGAACCCATCTCGCACGAGACCTGGAACAGACCCAGCAGAACCGAAATGTTGTCCGTATCCAATTCCAACGACTTCATGTAGAGATCGAAGGCCTGCGGATAATCCTGTCGCCGCTGCGCGACCATGGCCAGACCGGCGTGCGCCTTGGCGCAGTTGGCATCCAATCGACAGGCGACCCGAAACGCAATCTCGGCCTCATCGAGCTGGTCCTTCTGCAAGGCCGCCACCCCCAGGCCGACGTACGGTCCGGGCTCGTCGGGACCGAGCGAAGCGGCCTTCTCGTAGCAGCGCTGGGCCTGGCCGTAATCCCCCACCGACGTGTAGCAGTCCCCCATCTCGCGCAACACCTCGTAATGCTGGGTGTGCTTGTGTTTTTCCACCTCGTTCGTTCGTGCCGTATCCATGTTCGTCCCGGTCCTACAGCTTTGAAAACGCTCTGGTTATGAGTGACGCGAGTCCTTCCCTGAGGTTGCCGTCGAAGGACGACCCCTGGAGAGCCACTGCTCGGCGCGCTCCAGCAAATGAATGGCCGCGGCCACATTCTTCTTCCCGCGACAAATCTTCGCCTCGAGAAGCAGCGTGTCCACGGTGGGCCGCTGTTGATTGACTTGGTGACTGCACCGGCCCGCCTCGGCGAGATGTCCGCCTTCAAAGTACGCGCGGGCCGCCATGGTCTTCATCCATATTTCGTTGTGATGACGCTCGGCCATGGACTCGAACAGGCGGGCCGCCGTCCCCCAGTTGCCGTCGTCCATGGCCACCTTCGCCTGACGCAACAACTCATCGAACTGAAAGGGTAGCTCTTCTTCTCGCGGCCGGCGCACCCGAATCCTGGCGGCCGTCAATGACGCTTCGACCGAAAGATGCGGATGGGCTCTTCGCGGCTGAGACAAGTCGGTCCGTCGCAGTACGGCCGCCCAGGAAAAGCCGGCGGCCCCATCGATCAGGAACCCTTCCCGGCTGGTGCTGTTAATCAAGGCATACAGCGGATTCTCGACCCACATTTCCTCGACGGGGAAGCCTACCGGCACGATGGCCACGTAATCGGCCTCAATCTGCTGCAAAGCCACATCGACCCGTTCGGCCGGCGAACTCTGAGACTCCACCCGCACCGGCACCACATTGGGCATCTCGACGTTCAAACGCGAACGTTCCGCCGGCAGCAGAGGAAGGTAGAGCTTGTACGGATAGAACGTATGGCGCCAGATCCGCAGCATGGTATCGGCGACGCCCTGGTCCAGACTGTCAACCAGCAGGATGATCGCCAAGTCGGCGATCTTGGGCCACGGCTTGGCAGGGCGCGTCGTGCGAATGGCCAGGATGTTCCGCAGATAAACCTCCGCGTCCCTGCGCTGTTGAAAGGAGATGCGATCCGACGCGCCGACCGGACTGTAGAACTCTCCGGTAATCGACGAGACGTGCTGGAAATTGGAGAAGAACGCCAGCCGCCGCGTCATGTCCCAATCGATGAGAATCGTAAGGCTCTCGTTGTACGGCCCCGTCCTGTCCAGCAGATCACGCCGATGCATCAGAGAGACGTGCAGCGCGTGGTTGAAGTACAGCATCAGGAAGCGGTCAAAGTCGCGACTGATTTCCACGTGCTTGCTCAAGATCTGCCGGCTGCCGTCCGGCAGCACATTGCAATAGCTCTTGTATAAATCACTGTAGGCCACTCGGCAGTCGGTCCCGTTTTCCAGGGCGGCGACGAGGTGTTCGACATGGTGGGGGTAATAGATGTCGTCATCATCAAGATAGGCCACATACTTTCCCCGGGCTCCGGCCAGTGCCTCGTTGAGGCAATGCGGCTTGCCACGGTTCTCTTTCCGGTCGATGAAAACGACACGAGAGTCGTTCGACGAACGCACCACGTCGCCGACATCTTCGCCACCGTCATTGATGACGAAGATCTCGAGATTGCGGTGCGTTTGTTGCACCACAGACGCCAGTGCCTGCGCCAGATAGCGACGCCGGTTGAACGTGGGCAGCAACACGCTGACCAGGGGGCCTCGTCGTCCTCCCCCGTTCCAGGTGGCCTCCGGTGTTGCGCTTGCCCCGAAGTCTCCGGCTATCTTGGATGAATTTAGCATCACGGGAAAAACCACTACCTCAAGCGCACAGCGTCTTCGGGCCCGGCTCCCACAAAACCATCCACAGTGCCGATGCCGACGCCCGGCGCGGCCCCCTGTCCGTCGAGGCCACGGCGCGGCGGCAGCTCGATCTCACTCTCAAGCTGGGTGAGAATTCCGTTGACCTTGCGCAACTGCCCGGCAAGGGCAAAATGCTCTTCGATGAAGCGCCGGTAGGCGTCCGGATCGTAGTCGCCGCCGAGCACCTGCTCGCAGAACTGCTCGGCGATATTGAACAGATAGCGGCCCGGGAAGAGCTTCTCGGCCCCCGGGAAGTTGTGAATGACCGGCTTCAAGCCGCACGCCATCCCCGTCAACAGCCCTTCCACCTGGCTTTCACCGATGCCCCCGGCCACAACGTAATGCTTGTCACTCAGCCAGCCGTCCAGGTCGCTTGGGTACGGCTCAAAGATCACTACGCCCGAGAGGCCGAGCGTCTCGACCATATGTCGAACGTACTGCTCCAGCATCGGACTCTCGAAGCTGCCCGAGAAAAACAGCTTGTATGCCGTATCGATATAGTGCAGCTTCTGCATGCATTGCAGGAGCAAAGCGGGATTGGACTCCAGGGTCAGACGCCCCATGCAAGCCAGGTGCTTTCCTCGTTCGCGCCGACGCAAGGCATACCGGTCCAGGTTGACCGCGTTGGGAATCACGGCAAGGCGAGTGCGGTTCCGAAGATCGGGAACCTCCTGCAACAATGCCTCCTCCACGGCGGAGCTGCCGATCTGCACCAGAATACTCACATTCTCCCACCGCACGTCCCTGGCCCAGTTCTCCCGCACGTCCGAGCGACGCAGGCTGGCAATGATCCTGCCCGGGCCGCCTTGCTGCGAAGCGTCCACAAGCATCCGTCCTCCTCCGTCGAACCACGCGATATCGCATTGTTCCATCAGGGCGGAGATCCCATCCGGCCGTCGTCCGTCGTAGAACGTGGTTGGGAACCGCTGCTGCACGAACTCGCAAATATCGGCCAGAGCCCCATCCTCACCGACACCGCCCCGGAAGAACGACACTCGCAGGCGTTTGCTCCGGACGACCTCCAGAATCGGCCGCAGCACCTCCTGCTCGGGCCACAACCGGTAGGACCGAAGAAGCACCTCTATGGCCGGGCCCTTCTGGTCCTGGTCGAGCAGCAACGTCGCCGCTCGGTTCAATAAATCAACGTTGAGAATTCGCATTCGCTCCATTTCGTCGAACAGTTCTGCCGCCTCCGCAGCCCGCCCCCCGGCCATGTACGCCTCCGCCAGATTCCACAGAATCTCCCCGCTGGAGCCCTGGAGATGCCTCGCCTCGGTCAAATAGGCAATGGCGTCGTCCGTGCGACCCAGGCAGTGCAGGATGGCTCCGGCGTCGTTGAGGGCTTCGGCATCCTGCGGGGCGATCCGCAGATGCTCCTGTATGCAGTTCAAACCCTCCTGATGCTTGCCGGCCTCGGCCAGTTGTAAACCTCTTGCGTAGTAGTCCGAACGTGGCTGCACTGTCATTGCTTGTACTCCCGTCTGACAAACCCTTGTTTCCAGGTCATCCTGCCCTCATGTCACTGCAAATTTCATGCCGCCCAGGAAAAACGCGATTTCGTCTCATTCAAGACGCTTCCCCGCATGACGCCGGATAGAAATCAAACACCAACGTCTGCAAACCAGCCACCCCGCCACGTCCCTCCCCAGCGGCTAACCGATAAAGTCCAATAATGTGGTGGTCATCAGCTTCCCGGCCACCGAGAGCGACATCTGGTAGAGAACCTCTCGGCGAGAAAGATCGATCGCGATTTGCGCGATGTCGGCCTCCTGCAGGCCGGTCGTCTCGTCCTGCGTATCGAACTGCATATTCGCCACGTTCCGTTTCAGCGTGTCCAGGAATCCGATCCTTGATCCGGTGGTAACATCGGCCTGCATCAGGCCGTTGCGAACCTCTTCAACGGCAGCGACACACTGATTGACGTAGGAGAGCACTTGCGAGCCGGGAATCTCCTTTTCATTGAGCAGCATATCGCGCAGGCTCATGAGTGTCCCAAACACGTCGTACGTTCCCGGCACCCGGACCAGCTCGACCCCCGTGCCGCTGAGCCCGGTCGTATCCACATAGAGAATTTTCCCGGTCCGCGAGTCCGTGACGGCCTGATTGGCATTGCCGCCCGGCGGGACCGTCACGACGGTGGCTCCATCGTCGATCGAGATCTGGTAGTTGCTCCCGTCGTGCGTGACCGTCAACCAGACGTCGCCGCACACGTTTGACGTTCCCGTCCCGACCGCAGCGCCCGTCTCGCCCAGAAAGATCGGATCCCCCCGGTCATCCACACGAAAAACCTCGTCGCCGACCCAGTAGCCCTCCACGTCCACCGCCGGCGAGACATCAATGCGTCGCGCCTCGCTGCTGCCCCGATAGGTCACGTTCGTCACCATGCCGTTGTCGCGTTCGACCGTATAGGGCACCGTGCCGGTGTCGCTGCCGCCAAAAAGATACTGGCCGGCGTGCTTGGTATTCGCCAGCGAAATCATTTGCTCCAGCGTGCTGTTGATCCACTCGGCGATGCGTGCCTGGCCCTCCTCGTCGTTGACGCCACTGACAATCTGGGTCAGATTGGTTTTCGTATCCGCGAGCGCCTCGGCCATGTCTTCAATGATGGTTGAGACAATCTCCAAGTTGCCGATCAGGTTCGTGATTTGTTCCTCATAGTTGGCCAAAGACCGCTCCTGGGAGTTGAGCGTCAGGATGCGGTACGCATCCGAAGGGTTGTCGGAAGCCCGGTTGACCTCGTTCCCGCTGGCCGCCTGCTCCTGCAATTTCATTAACGCTTCGGCGTTGAGGTTCAGAGCGTAACTGACGTTCTGATAGATACTGGTTAGTGATCCGGCCATAATCGCCTCTCTGCCCCTGCGGGCCTCTGCTCGCGTTTGAGAACGTGGGCGGCCCTCCCGACAGGAATCAGCCCTGGCCGGCACCCGTTCATCTCACCACCTGCATCAAAGTCATCATCGTGTCTTGGACAGTGTTCAGATACTTGGCCATCGCCTGAAACATCTGTTCGTACACCAGGATTTGTGCTGCCTCGTCATTGATATCGACACCGCTCAAATCGCTTTTCTGCGTCTCGAGATTCTGGATCATCGCCTCGACATTGTCCCGTTGCGACTGCTTCAGAGCGATCTGCTGGCCCAAACTTGCGACCGTTCGCTGGTAGTACTCTCCGGGCGTCAACCCCCCGAGGGCGTCCAGCTCTTCCTCGCGAAGCTGTGAAAGCTGCAACGCGGCCACGTTGTCCAGCAAGTCGCCCCCCACAGCGGTGGCGATCCGATCCGGCGTATCGACAATCGCCTGGCAAAGCTGCATCTCCGAGGCGCTCGCTCCCGAGAAGAAGGCATTCATGCCGGCCGCCGCCAAAAGGCCCGACGTGTCCGTCGTGGCAAACGCCTCGACGTCGAAGCTGTCGCCGTCGTTCAGATCACCGGACCCAACGGCAATCTTGATCCCGTTGGTCATCTCAAGCACATCTCCCGCCGCGTACCCCGAGCCGATATTCAGCGTGTTGCAGACGTTCCCGGCCTGATCGGTCACCTCGAGGCGCAACGAGCCGTTCCCTACAGAGCCGCTGCCTACCACGGTAAACGTGAACGTATCGTTTCCCGTACCATCGTAAATGCCCGAAACAGCGACGGTGGGTGCCGAACCGGCGGTGAAATTCGTCACGCTGGGTTCCGGCAACACCGCCGGTATGAAATCAAACCTGTACCCCAAATCAGCGGCAACGTGGAGTCGCGAGGACGTCACCGAGGCGTTGAGGCCGGCAATGGCATCGATCTTGGCGGCAATGGTCTCCAGGGTGTCCGGCGTGGGACCGGAAACATCCACATCGATCCGATATCTTTCCACGGCGCCGGTGCTGCCGTTCGTTACCCGGATGTAAAACGCGCCGTCGGTGATCGCCGAATCACCGGTACTGAGGTCCGTGCGGTCCATGATCCACCCGGTCAGTTCGGTAAAGGACCCGCCCATACCCACGCCCTGAGCGTGGTACTGATTCACCTGCGCGACAAGGGCCTGCGCGAGAGTGTCCAGGTCGCCGCGAACCTTTGCCAACAACTCATTCTTCAGCGAGAGCAACCCCCCGAGCTTGCCCCCCTGCACGCCCAGGCTGTACCCCTCGCCGTCGGCGGCCATGACGCTCAGGGTCTGATCGTTTCGCAGACCGACGGCAATCTCCACCGGGATCGCATTGGTCACGACGGGAAGTCCGGCGATTGAGACATCCACCACCCCGTATTCCCTTGTCATGGTCTCAATATCGACGAACTCCGCCAGTTGGCTGATCAACTGATCGCGGTGGTCGCGCAGGTTGTTGGCCTGTCCGTGGCTGATTTCGACACTCTGGATTTTGGCGTTCAATTCCGCAATCTGGTTGATCAGGAGGTTGATCGAATCCACCGTGTTTTGCGCTTCCAGAACAACCTGGTCCTCCATGCTTGTCACGGAAGCGCCCAAACGTCGAAATTCAGCGGTAAGCGCCTGGGCCGCACTGACGGTCGCGCTGCGTGCCACATCATCGAGCGGAGCGGCAGCGAGATTACGCAACGCGTCGAAGAAGGCATCGATCGACTCGTTGAGACCCATGCCTTCCGAGAACTCCCCGAAGGTGGTCTCCAGAGTGCTGAGGACGGACAATTCCTGCGAGACCTGGCCGTACGCCGACTGCTGGCCGATGATCTCACGCTCCAGGAGCTGATCGATCAGCCGCATGACTCCGGCAACCTCCACACCACCCTCCGCCCGACCATCGCTTTGAGTGTTCGAGGCCGGAACGACCTCCACACGTTGACGATGATATCCCTCGGTCGCCGCGTTGGCCACATTGTTGCCAATCACCTCAAGAGCCACCTGGGCGGCATCGATGCCGCTAAGTGCTATGTCAAAACCTGCCATCGTCTTGTCCTATCACTCGCACTGCGGAGAACCGGATCACCACCGGTCCGTCAACGCTTGCATTCATCAAAGGCGTAGATTCATCAAGGCCGCGTTCTCGCGGTGTTTCACCGTGCCTCGGGGGCTGTACGTGAGAGTGTCTTTGCCATCCAATCCAAAAACAATGCGCATCAGGGAACGGTTGAAGCGGGCGCAATCCGATACCAGCCTGGCCGTGAGCCTGTATTCGCGCCTCAGATCGCTCGCAAGCGTCTTGAGTCTCTTCTGCCTCTCGATGAGTTTCTTGCGTTGGCCATCCGGAACCAGCGTCTGCAAGGCGGACAAAGTCAGCCGGTCCCCCTCGCATCCCAGCGCGCCCGCCAACTCCGCCCGCAAAGTCTCTCGCTTTCGATCGAGGACTGCGCGCGCGTCACTCCCATGCGCGATCTGGGCCAGAAGCTCCTGCAAACCCGCGTCGTCGCGCTTGATCAGAAGACCGCGAAGGTGATCCAGAGTGGACAAGGTCGTCTCCAGGTGCCGGATGTCCTCCGCGAGGACCTCCAACAACTCATCTGTCTTTCGTGCTGCTGTCGATGCGGTCATGATCACAGCGTCCCATCCAATGATGCGCCGGTCTCACCGGCATCTTCCAGCTCCTGGAACTGTCGATAAATGTCCTGCCACAACCCAAATCCCCCCTTGTCCGCGACGTCTTGGGCCAGGTAATGCCAGAAGAGGCCCTGAATCTGGCGCGAGGCCCCGTCCTCTTCGAGGCCCCAGTTCCCGATGGACTCTTTTACCTGATCGAAGATTTTTGCGATAAAGACGGATTCGAAGTCCTGCGCCAATTTCTTCTTCTCTTCGTCGGACCGCCCCGCCAGTTCGAGGAGGCCTTCCGGGCCGGAACTCCGCGACAGAGACAGGCCGCCGGCCTGCTCCATAGCCAGCGACGCGACCCCCGCGGGTATCGGCAATGACTCGATCTCATCCATGAGACACTCCTTACATAATCTCCAGCTTCGCCTGCAGAGCCCCGGCTTTCTTCAGAGCGTTGAAAATAGCGATCAGGTCGCGAGGTGAGGCGCCGATGGCGTTGAGCGTCTTGGCCAGCTCGGAGACCGTCACCGACCGGGCCACGGGAATCAAATGGGCATCCTGCTCCTCGACCCCTACCAGAGACTCCGGTATCACTTCCGTCGAGCCGGCGTCCGAGAACGGCGCCGTGGGCTGGGAGACTTGCGCGGTTTCCTTGACCTTGACAACCAGGCTGCCCTGGGAGATCGCCACCGCCGAGATTCCCACATTCTGGCCCACGACGATGGTTCCGGTTCGCTCGTTGATGACCACGACGGCGGGGACGTCCACCACCACGTCCAACTGCGTGATGTCGTCAATGAATCGGACAATGCCCTGCTGGGTCACGTCATCGGGCACGCGAATCTTCACCGTGCCGGCGTCCAGCACCAGAGCACAGTCAGGATACAGTCCGTTGATCACTTCGCCGATGCGTCCGGCAGTGGAAAAATCGTTGTTGCGCAGATACAGGTTGACGAACCGGCGGCCGGCGGCCTCTTCCACGAACGTGGCCAGCTCGGACTTCTCCACGATCGCCCCTCCGGCAATGCGTCCCACGGTGGGGTGGTTCTTCGAAAGGGTGGCCTGTTTGCCCGCGGCCGCCCAGCCACCCAGCGAAACGCCGCCCTGGGCCACGGCATACACCTGCCCGTCGAGACCTTTCAACGGCGTCGCCAACAACATGCCCCCCTGGAGAGTCTTGGCATCGCCCAAGGCCGAGACATCGACGTCGATGTGCGAGCCTTCCCGGTCAAAGGGACCCAGATCGGCACTGATCATCACCACCGCGATGTTGCCCCCCGTGACATCCGACGGAGAGAGCACCAGGCCCGCGTCGCGCAGAACGTTGGTGAGCATCTGCCGGGAAAGCAACGACGAATCACCCGTCCCGGCCAGCCCCGTCACCAGGCCGATGCCGCTCAGCGGGTTGCCTCGTACGCCCTGAATGTCCACAATGTCCTTGATCCTCTCGCACGGCGCGGCGGTAGAGAGAACCAGGACGAGGATCAGCCCCACCAGGACAGGACCGGCCGCAAGGCGGCGACCTGAAGCACATGTCAGACTACGGTTCATGGTCGTACATCTCCAGGAAACACGGACAACTCGTACGCGACGGCTTACCACGGCCAAAGAACGTCGAAGATCTTTCCAAACCATCCGGGGCTGACATAGGCGGCGGCCACCCCGCTGTTCTTGGTCACGATCTGGAAGTTGGCGACCTGCTCGCTCTTGATCGTGTTGCTGAAGGAAATGTCACTCGGCCGCACAATGCCGCTGACTTCAATCGTCTGCACGTCGCCGGCAATGCTCCGGTCCCGGCTGCCAATCACGACCAGGTTGCCGTTGGGCAGGATATCGACCACCACCACGCTGATTCGATCTTCATAGGTGCGCTCGTCCTTGTAATCGGCCTTGCTCTTCATTTCGTTGGTCGATTCGGCGTTCATCGTGAAGCCGGGAATGCTCGGCAGAATGTGGTCGATGTTCAGCTCACCGTTGAAGTCGCTCGAACGCTCGGTTTCCTTTTGCAGGTCGCGCTTGGCCTTGTTGTCCACCTTGCTGTCTTCGCTGATGACGACGGTCAAGATGTCACCGATGTTGTGCGCGACGTCGTCGGCGTACAAGGCCTGCATGTTCTTATCCCGCTTGGCCCAGATCGACCCGGCATACAAACAGTCTCCCGCGAACAGCACGCAAGCCGCTACGATCAAAACAAACGCGTTCCTACTCATCTGGCATCCCTTCCCAAGACAGAGACGAATCGAAGCAAAACGCTGCGGCCTTCGCGGCCGTAGCGGGACAACCTCATGCCTGGAACGTCTCATCTGCATTTGTGACATACGCGGCCCATTCCGGTTTCAGAGCACAGGTTGGACGGTCCCGTCCGCATTGACCCTGCATACGATGACTCGATTCGAGTCCGTATTGCGGACCTTCACATACTCACCGGCACTGGCCTGCTGCAGGGCGATCCCCACGGCACTTATCAACAAACCCGGTCGTTCCAACCGAATGACGACGGTCTCGTTGCGTCGAATCGAGACGTCCGATTCGGGAGCCCCGATCATGTCCGCGCGGATTTCAACATTGGTCTGCACGTCGCGCAGGGCCACCAGACCGTACGGCGGTCTCCAGTCCGCCGGTTCGGGACGATCTGCGACAATCGCTTCCACCTTGACGTTTTCCGGGGTCAAGATGGCCCCCTTGGCAATTTCCCGGGCGGCCACCACCTTGCGGCACTGGTACCGCAAGCGAAAGGGAATGTCCCGCGATCCCACGGTCTTTCCGTCCACGGCCACGCTGATCCGGACCGTCACGAATCCCCGAGCCCCGCTCCTGACGAATCCGGGGATCACCCGAATGTTTCCGGTCTCGCCCGGCAGAATCAGGTCCTGCGGCCTGGACACTGCGATACTTTCACTCACGGAGCGCGCCGGAGGATTTTGTTTCAGGAACATCTGCGCCAGAGCAATGAATTCATCACTGTCAATGATCTGCTGTTGTCGCTGCACCGCCACGCTTTGCGCCCCGGTCAGACGAACGCGGTCCCCCGGAATTCCCTGCGAAGCCAGTCGACTGAGGATCGTCGTGCGATCAACCGTCACCTTCTGCCCGGGCACGGAAAGCCGTCCCAGGCCGATCGTGCCCGCCCGGGCCGCCAGCGCGCCCGCACCGCGTACGATACTGATCTCGCCGAGAGTCAGCAGGCTGCTCTGAACCGTCACCTCCCGGGGAAGATGAATCTGCAACAGGGGACGATCCAGCGTGTCGCTGGCCGCATTGCGCGCCGAATCACCGAAACATCGCGACAGCAGCGCGCCACCGACCAGGACCACCAATAGAAGGTTACGATTCATGGCCGCTCCTATTTGAAGATGTTGTTCGTATTGCGCAGCATGTCGTCGCCCGCCTGGATCGCGCGGGAGTTAATCTCATAAGCCCTCTGCGCCGTGATCAGATTGACCAGTTCATCCACCATCTGCACGTTGGACTTTTCCAGAAAGCCGGACTGAATCGCTCCGAACCCATCCTGCCCGGCCGTTCCTACTTCGGCTTCGCCGCTGGCGTCGGTCGGAGCAAACAGGTTGTCGCCCTCGGACGTCAGACCGGCGGGGTTGGCGAAACGCGCCAGGTCGATCGTCCCGACCACGGAGCGCGTGCCCGTCCCGTCGGTGACGTTGACGCCGCCGTCCGCACCGATGTCGATGGTCGCGGCGTCCGACGGAATCGTAATGGCCGGCTCGATGGGGTATCCGGACATGGTGACGAGCTGTCCGTTCGCATTGACCTGCAAGGACCCATCGCGCGTATAGCGGGTGGCCCCGTCCGGCATGACCACCTGGAAAAATCCTTCTCCCCGGATGGCCGTATCCAGATTGCGATTCGTGCTGCGAAACTCGCCCAGACTGAACACCTTGAGCGTCGAGCCGACGCGAACGCCGCTGCCCACCTCCAAGCCCGTCGGAGCGTTAACACCCGGGGCAATCTCCGTACCGGCCTGCTTCTCTTTCTCGTAGAGCAGATCCTGGAAGTTGATGTGGCTGCGTTTGAAACCCGTCGTATTGACGTTCGCCAGGTTGTGGGCGATGACATCCACCAACTTCTGCTGGGCCATCATGCCCGTTGCGGAAGTGGAAAATGCTCTCAACATATGAGGTTCTCCTTCTCTTGCAGGCGGACCCGCCGCCGCTACCCGGAGGCAGCACCGATCAAACTGTTTGTCGCGTCCTTCGTCACATTCACCAGCCGCATGTTCGCCTCATACATGCGGGAGACCATGATCATGTTAACCAGCTCATCGATGAGCCTGACGTTCGAGGCTTCCCGGAACCCCTGCTTGACCACGGGATTCTCGACGTCCACGGGATCGACATCCTCGGGAGCCCAGAAGCAATTCTCCCCGGCGGGAACGAGCTGATCCTCTTTGTCCGGAAATTCCACCACCTGGAACTGACCGATGGCAGCGTTGTCGGCGCTGACCCGTCCGTCCTGGCTTACATGCACGCGGGAAAGACCCACATTCGCCGGCACCACGAGAGGCCCCGCCGTCCCGCCCACAATCCGGCCGGAAAGATCGACAACCTGTCCGGTCGCGTTGGTCTCGAAAACACCGTGCCGCGTGTACAACGGGCCTTCCGGTGTCTCAACAACAAAAAAACCCTTTCCGTGCAAAGCACAGTCGAGCACTCGGTCGGTCTGAATGAGGTGCCCCTGTGAAAAGTCAAAAACGCCCGACGACGACTCCTCACCACTGCCCTCAGTGCCCGAGGTTGCCTGCCCGCCAAGAGCCTCGCTGAAGGCGCTGCAACGCCGCTTGTAGCCCACCGTGCTGACGTTCGCCAGATTGTGCGCGATCACGTCGAACTCTCTCGTCAAGGCATCCAGGCTGGCACTGACTTGGGCCGCAATATCTGCCACACTACACTCCCTGCGTCACGCGCGATTTCACTGTTGTCCCAGCATCGAAACGTTCGTCCATTTGCCCCTCGCCGTCAGCGCTCTCGGGCCCCCCTCGGTCATATGGATTCTCCGCCAGACCCGCGATCTGTAGAAGCTCGTCCATCTCGACACTGTTGAGGCCGGTCAGCTCGACCGCAAGTGACAGTTCGTCGCCGACGTTTTCGCAGTGCCGAACATACCCGATATGCTGTACCATGCACGGGGGCCTCCCGCTGTCGTTTTGCTCTTCCACAACAGCCCGGTCGTCCGTCACGCCGAACAGAACCAGGACCCGATCCCCCTCGCGGGCCCGCAGGGACGACCTGATCCGAAGGCCCGGCCCGGCCACTTCCGTCACGACCCCGTCGGCAAATTCAGGCACCGCAAGCCCACCGGGACGGCCTTCCTCCAACGGCTCGACACATCCCGGGACCTTTGTCGGCGAAACAACGCCGGAGACAATACCTCGCGCCAAAGGAAACAGCGCCACGAGGGCCTGCCGGTTTGCTGCCCTGCGCAGAAACCGTTGCCGATTGAGAAAACGAATTTTTTCGCTGTGGTTGAAAGTCAGTCTGGTGCCTTCACAACCCATCGCCGCCGCTTCAAACTCCCAGACCGACGTGCCAAAGCAATATCGGACCCGCCACGGCGCCCCGGCTCCATCCTCGACGGCCGAGCCCAACTCCACAGCCAGTTCGATATCATCGTTGCGGACCACCGTCCCCTCCAAAGCGATCTTGTCCTGCTGCCCCTGCGGGAGGAGTTCGACCCTCTTGCCCACGGGAATACTCCGGCTGCTCGGCTCGGCCTGCTCCGCTGGTTCAGCCGACCGCCGGACGCTGGCAAAACCCAGCTTCTCGCGGACAGACTCGACTTCCTTTGCCAAACGCCTGTTTTCCTGAGGCGTCCGGGTGTGGGCAAACTCGGCCAGCAACTTCTTTGCGCCCTTATTGAAACCCGTCGAAGAGACCAACACCTTCTCGTTGTGCCGCAAGCCACTACGCACGGCGACCGCCAGCAGAATCCGACGCTCCCGCACGCTGAGTCCCCTGTCGATCGCATTCTGGACGAACCGTTCCTGCCCGGATTCCCGACGGGGCCCATGACGCCGCGAGCTGACCCACCAGAGCAGAACAACCAGCACGAAAAGGACGAAGCCGATCAGCAGCACGAGGCCATACTCCGACACAAACCCGGTGTCGATCTGCCGGGCCGCAGACCACCTCTCCTTCGGCGTCATCACCGCCAGGGCGATGTCCCGCAGGTCCCAGGTTGTGCTGCCGATTGCCATGTACATCCCCGCTAACAGTACTGTTAGAGCCAAAAACGATGCCTACCGGATAAGATTCGTGAGTTCCTGAAGAATCTGGTTTGCCACTGTGATGGTGCGAGCATTCGCCTGAAATCCGTTCTGGGCCTGAATCAGATTGACGAACTCGGTGGCCACATCCGCGTTGGACTTCTCCAGAGCGCTGCCCTGCACGGAACCGGCGCCTGCGGTCTGCGCTTGAACGGCCACCGCCCCGCCGGAGTTGGCCGACGAGGCGAAGTATCCGCCACCCATATTCTGCAGACCCGCCGGATTGTTGAACGTGGCAATCTGAATCGTGGCGAGGTCCTTCTTGATTCCGTTGGAGAAGGCACCGATGAGCACGCCTTCACCGTTGACCGAAACCGTGGAAAGACTGCCTGCATCGTACCCATCCTGGTCGCGCGCCACCGCGGTGGACGTGCCGGCAAACTGTGTCAGCCCGTCAAACGAACCTATCGTTCCGAAGTCCAGAGAGATGCTCTGCGGATGAGTCGTATCGTGACCGAACGTCATGGTAAACTCGGCCGTCTCGGTCAGGGGAATGCCGGAAAAGGCACCCGTCTCAGGATCGAACTGAATGCCGTTGACACGACGGTTATCCAGGCCGATGGCGCTGACGTCTCCCGTCACCGAGGTGAGAACCAGATCCCACGTGTTGATCGTATCGGTGCGCACCAGCGCCGCCGACAGAACATGCTTGCCTCCCAGAGAATCGAAAATGGCGATGTTGATGTTCTTCACTTCGTCTCCCCCTACCGTGGGGACTTCGAAGTAGGCCGGCGTCGTCAGGGAACCGTCGCCCGAGTACGAGAGACTGATATCGGACTTGCTGTAGCCCGTCTCGTCATCCGTGATGCAGATCTGACCGTTCGCGATCGACGCGGTAGCGCCGTTGAGAACGTTCGTATTGAGATGGCTGATGAAATCTCCCAGGGTCGTGGTGTCCGAGACCGTGAAGGTCAGGCCGCTGCTCAAGGCGTCTCCGTCCTTATCGTAGCCGGCGATGGTGATGGTGCCTGTTTCGCCGGCACCCAGTTCCCCGTTGACGCCCGAACCGCCGCTGAACTGGTCAAGCTGGTCGATCTCCACGGTATCGGAGGCGTCGGTACCGCCATTGTATGTATAGTCAATTTCCGACACCAGGACCTGAGCCTGGGCGATGGGTGTGGCGTCTGAGCTGCAGTTGCCGGTGATGGTAATCTCCGACGTCATCCGGGCCGGCAGGGCAACGTCGTAGGGAATACGAATGCTGCTGTCACCGGTGATCTGAAAGCCGTCGCTCTCACCCGTCAATCCCATGCGCTGCACGCGATAGCCGGTGGCCGGATCCACCAGATAACCACTCTCATCCACTCCAAACATGCCGGCGCGCGTGTACACGGGCCCCTCACTGCTGTCCACAACGAAGTAGCCCTCTCCTTCGATGGCCATGTCCAGGGGATTGCCCGTGTTCACGATGCTGCCCTGGGTCATGTTCGGCGTGATACTGGAGACACCCACGCCGCTGCCCATCTGCAGGGGGTCGGTCCCGCCGATCTGGTCGGTCGGCTGCGTCGCATCCTGCAGCGTCTGACCCAGAAGCTCCGAGAAACTGATCGAGCTGGATTTGAACGAGGTGGTGTTCACATTCGCAAGGTTGTTGCCCGCCACGTCCAGCATCTTCTGATGGGCCTGCAGCCCCGTCACTCCCGATGACAACGCGTAACTCATTTTGCCCGTCTCCTACTATTGAAGACGCTCTTTAGCGTCCTATTCTCGAATCGCCGTCACGTCCGCCAAACGAACATTCTGCCCGTCCACGACCAGGGTGATGTCCCCATCGTTTCCCATGATCACCTCTTCCACCTCACCCGTTTGCATCTCCGGGGTACCGTCGTCCGCCCGCGCGTTGAAAGAGACGTCCTTGCCGATCAACGAGCTCGCGTAGCTCTGCTGCACCGAGTCCAGCACTCGGCTGAAGGACGCATTCATGTTCTCCAACTGTTCCAGCTCGGAGAACTGCGCCAACTGCGCCGCCATTTCGTTGTTGTCCAGCGGCTCCAGCGGATTCTGGTTCTGCAACTGCGTCACCAGGAGCTTCATGTAATCCATCTGGATGTCACTTGCCGATGAAACCGTCGACACCGAACTCATCCGACTTCCTTTCCACAAAGAACCGAGCGATCCACCCGCGATATCCTTTCCTGCGTACCGGCCGCTGCGGTGCGACCCGTCGAACCGGTACCGAGCAATTCGCGTGCCACCCGGAAACACAAACCGACCGGCGCAAGTCTAACCTTGGCGAGAGCAAGGAGTTAGCATGACATGGATTTCTTCGCGCCGCCGGGGCGCGCCGTCCGACCCTCGCCCGAACAGGAACAATTCTCCTGCCCGCCAGGAAGATTCTGCCTGCCCCGGTCTTGCCGGGCCCGACGTGCTCTTGCGTTTTCCGGCGCCGGCCAGTGACACCGGCGCGTCCCATAAAAAGCAGAGCCGAGTTCCTGTCCGGATACAGGTCCGATACAAAGCGCGACGCCTCTCGTGTTTGTCCCATAAAAAGGCGGTCCCCAGTCCGCAGCGGATATGTCGCGTCCAGCGTGACATGGAACGGCGTCCAATAAAAATTAAAGATATTGGAAATAGACTGTCGATTTGTCACGTATCCAAAAGTGGAACTGTCGAAGAGCATGAACTGGGCATTTATTTGGGAAACGAAATGAGTCTATTGCGCAGGATTGTCGTTGTCAGCAGCAACCCGCAGCTTCGTGACATTGCACAGGAGGTGGCGCACGAAGTATTCGCGGCCGACGATCTCGCCGAAGCGATCGACATTGCCCACACCGTGACCCCGGAGATCACACTCTTCGACAACCACTTCACGCCCGGCGACCTGCGTGAGTTCCTCGCGAGGACCGATAACGAGGGGAGTCGGCCGCGGGGCGCCGTGGTCGTCGCCGCGGCCCGGGCGCCGTTTGCATTTGAAGAGTACAAAAGGGCCGGCGCGTCCCATCATCTGCCCGGCGAAGACGACCGCGCACGCCTGCACGAGATCGCCGCCGAAGTGGACGCCGATCAACCGGAGACCCTCACCGCCACGGCCCATGCGGACTACTTCGTCGACGAGATCGCCGCCGCCGTGGCGATGGTCGGACGCAGCAAGGCGGCGCGCCGCACCATCGAAATGATCAAGCTCGTCGGCCAGAGCCGGTGCAATCCCGTCCTGATCGTCGGCGAGACGGGCACCGGCAAAGAGGTGGCCGCCCGAGCCATCCACGCGATCAGACATCCGGATAAGCCGTTCGTCGCCGTCAACTGCGCGGCCCTCACCGCCAACCTGCTCGAAAGCGAACTCTTCGGGCACGTCAAGGGCGCCTTCACCGGTGCCGACCGGGACAAGACGGGCCTGCTCGAGTTCGCCGGCGAAGGAACGCTCTTCCTCGACGAGATCAGTGAAATGGCCCTCGAACCACAGGCCAAACTGCTACGCGTCCTTCAGGAAAAGAGTTTCCGAAAGGTCGGCGGCATCAGAGATTGCACCTGCAGGGCGACCATCATCACCTCGAGCAACCGCGACCTCAAGCGGGAGATGCAAGAGAAGCGATTCAGACAGGACCTCTACTACCGCCTGAACATCTGCCCCATTCCGCTGGCGCCTCTGAGGTCGCCCGGCCGAAGAGAGGATATCACGCTGCTGGCCGAGTACATCCTGAAGACATCAACCATCTGCAGCCCCAATCAGGAGAAGAAGGCGATCACCAGACTCGCGCTGGAAGCCCTGCACAAACACCACTGGCCGGGGAACGTGCGCGAGCTGCGCAACGTCATCGAGAGAGCCGTCCTCCTGGAAGCAACGGACAAGATCGGACTCGACAGCATCGTGATCGAGCCCGCGGACACCGAAAGCGCCGGAGGGGCCCTTTTCCGTCAGGGAATCAAGGATTTCTCGCTGCAAAAGGCCGAGCGTGAACTCATCGCCCGGGCCTTGCACGAGACCGGATGGCAGAAGACCCAGGCCGCCTCCTTGCTCGGCATTACCCGGGCGACGCTCTACGCCAAGGTCAAACAGTACAATATCCAGAAGAGCCTGCCCAGGCGCAGCGAGATTCAGTTCGTCTCCAACCCGTCGGAGCAGGGGCAGCCGGTAGAGGTCGCTTGAGCCCCACGGCGTCTCGTGCCCAAACGATCTTCCTGCAAACGCAAGCCCCGCCTTTGTCAAACTCCACCGGCGCCTCGAAGCCGGCCTTTGCGGCCCGAACGCCCGGCGCCCTGTGTTCTTGCGCAGATCCGGACAGAGCCTTCTGCGACCTCTGTGACTTCCCGGGCCAGGACACCGGAAACGGCCCGCTGCACGTGAAGCACGGGTTCCGATGTCAGAAAATCTGCCGCCCCGTATAGAATCCTGACACGCTGCCTTTGGCACTACGGCCGAGACACCGCCCCGAAAAGAGCGTTTGCATCCCGTGATCCGCTCCTGTCTGCCCGCGAGCAAGGTGCCGCAAGGGCTGGCACGGCTCTTGCTACCAAGAACGGCAGGTCCCGGCCCGTGCTGTCGCAACACCGCGGGCGCCAGGGGAAACCAGGACAGAAGAAGGACCATGGCCATAAACAGACGACAACCGCAGCGCAGGAAGAAGAAGGACACCCAGGGACCGTCTGACGAGGAGTTGTTCGCCGGCCCGGGCAGCGAGGAGACGGACGCCAGCGACATCTTCGCATCGCTGTCGCCCTTCATGCGCGCACCCGATCAGGACACGTACGGCCTGGAGCCGGACACGGCGCCGCCGACCGTGAGCTTGTGCTCCGTCGTGCAGCACCTGTCAACCGTGCAAAAGGTGCTGCTGGTTTGCGTCGCCCTGGTAGCGGGTCTGTTTGCTTCGACCCTGTTTACAAAGCTGCAACCGGCAAAGGACCCTCAGTCGGTGCCCGCCCCGCCGGTTGCGCCGGTTCAGCCGCCCGCACCGGCCTCGGTCGGACCCATCCCGCCGCAGACCCCGCCCCCGACCGCCGAGTATGCCGATTTCGGCACCACCCAACTGAGCCTGCCGCGTCCCGAGCCACTCTCCCTGCAGGTGGCGGAGAAGTTCTATCTGGCCGGCGATTACGAAAACGCGTTGCTGACCTACATGAAATTGCACCGGAGGCTTCCCGCTGCCGAGGAAAGCCAACCCCTGCGAGAGTTCCTCCTGTTCCGAATGGCCCTGTGCAGTAAGAACAGCGGCGACGCCAAACAGGCCGACAGCATGTTCCGTTCGGTGGCGCTGAGTCGCCTGCCGGCTCTCCGGGCGCTGGCCCGATACCACCAGAGCGTAACCCTGCTGGCGCGGGCACGCTACCTCGAAGCGGCCGCCCGGGCGTACCAGACGGTCGCGCTAATCGAAGTGGTGGACTATGACACCAAGTGGGCCTCGGCGGTTCAGCAAGAGTGCTACTTCCTCGTGGCCGAAGCCCTGAGCCGCCACCTGCTGTCCCTGCGCGACGCCGATGCCGACGTGCCGCCCTGCCTGTGGAGCAAGCACCCGGACATCGACCCCTTCCTGAATCTGGACGAACCGCAACTGAAGGTCTTTTTGAGTTCGGGACAGCAGAAACTGGACGAGGCTCTTCTGAGTCCGCAGATCCGCAATGTCACGGACCCGGGCGGCTCCGCCCGCTGGTCGGTGATCTGCAACGGGGCGTCCGTGGACGAGCTTCTAGCGCGTTTCGCCAGCAACGCCAGGCTGAATATTCGCTGGCTCAACAACGGCCCCGCCGGCCTCAATGAGGAAGCCGGTCGCAGACGACCGGTCTACCTGTACCTGGCCTCCGCCACACCGCAACAGGTGGTCAACGTCACCGCCGGCAGCGTCGGCCTGCTCGCCCGCATGGACGGGAGAGGAAACGTCAGCGTGCTGGATCCATCCACGTACACCTCCCTGTCGGACCACACCAAGCTGCTGGTGACCGAGTCCATCTCCCTGTGGCAAACGCTCTTCCTGACGGCAGAGAATGACGAGCGTGCGCCCCACGGACATTTCGCTCTGGGTCTGCTGCACACGCTCCGCGAACGCCTCGATGAGGCCATTGCCGAGTACAAGCTCGTGGCCAATCGATCCTCGCAGCACGCCCTGGCGCCGTACGGGCTGCTTCACTCCGGCCGACTCAAGGTCAAGCTGCGCGACTATGTCGGGGCCCACGAGGACTTCAAACAGCTTGTCGAGCTCTATCCCGATTCGGAACTGTCCGATCGGGCCTGCCTCGACCTGGCCGAAGCCTCGATGAAAGCCGGTCTCTACGCCGAGGCCAGGGATCTCTACCGCAAAGTCTTCCAACTGGGCCTGTCCGTCGAATCGCAGACGGAATCGGCTCTCGGGGCGGGACAGGCCTTCTACGAGACCGGAGAATACCAGGCGGCCGCCGAGTGGTTGAACCGCTATGTCAGCCTCGCACGCGACCAGAACCGACGGGAGTTTCATTCCGCCTGCCTGCTGCTCGGCAAAGCCTATCTCGCGTTGAACAATCCGCAGCAGGCACACGCCGCCCTCAACCTCGCCCTGGCCGGTGAGCTCTCGAGAAAACAGCACGTGGAAACCGTCGCCACGCTTGTGAAAACGTACATGCAGCAACAACTCTTCGTCGAGGCCCTGAATACTCTCGAGCGCACCCAGGCATGGCAACTGTCGCAGCAGGAAACCGTCGAGCTATTGTTGCTGCGGGCCCAGGCCCTTCGGTCCATCGGGCTGACGGACCGGGCGATCGCCCTGCTGGCCGAGAAGGGAGCGTTCCTGCCCAGTCCCGATCTCAAGGCGGCGGTGGCCCTGGAACTGGCCCGCTGCTACACGAGCAAAGGGGAGCTGGAGTCGGCCCGGGAGGCGCTGAGCAAGACGTATACGCTGGTCAAGCCGGGACCGCTTGCCCGCCAGCTCGGCGGCGAACTGGCACGAATCTGCCTGCGTTTGAACCGGCCCAGGCAAACCATCGCGGTATGCGCCCAACTGTTGCAGAACGCCGAGCCGGGCCCCGACAAAGAGTTTTTGCTGAAATTACAGACCGATGCCTACCGCCTGCAGGGGCAGTATGGACGGGCGGTGGCCAGCTTTCTGGAACAGCACGGTGACAGTATGAAACCGCAAGCGGCGACTCCGGCCTCAGCACCCGGCAACGCCAGGTAGGGACATCAAGATTTGACGCGAAGGTGAGCGGGCACAAGACCTGCACCAGAGAACGGGAATGCAAATGAGAGACAAACGACATCGCGAACCTCACCCAGACAGGATCGTCACTGCCGCACCGGCCTTGGTCGTCGCTCTGTGCGGGCTGGCGACGGGCCTGCTGCCGACCGCATCCACTTGGAGCCAAACCGCGTCGGATCGCACGGTGACCAGCGCCACGTCCCCCGATGAGGAGATTTCGACGGCGGCCGATTACCTCACTCGGACGAGGCCGGCGACGTCCCCGTCCGCCTCACCCAGTGACAGCCGCGCAGCGGCCCAAACATTGGGGCCCACGGCGCAACCGGGCCGGCGGGATACCCCTTCGGTGGACCCGCTGCTCGGCAGCCAACTGACCAAGCGACTCTGGCAAAGCCGCATGGCCGCACCCGATCCGAACGAAGATATCGAGACCCGACGTGCTCTCGCACAGCTCATCAGACAAATCCGCTCCGTCGACTTTACCTCGGGCGAGCAGCGCCCGGCATTCGATCTCCCGCCCGAGTCCTACGAGCCGACAGAACCTGAGTCGTCAGAGCCGCTCCCCATCGAACCGTGGAAGACTGCCGTCGAAACTCCAGGGGCCTTGACACCGGCGAAGGAAACCGCGCCGCCGGCCCCCAGCGATGAAGCTCTCAAACGCCTCGTCCAGGACGCCGACCACATTGAGGACCCGCTCGAGCTGGCCGAACTGTTGTTCCTCAGTTCCCGCCGGGCCGAAGCGGCCGTCCTGTACCAGAAGGCCCTCGACCGCCTGGACATGAACGCCCCCACCGCACACGAAGATCGAGCCTGGATTCTCTTTCAGCTCGGCAACTGCCTGCGAGAGACCGACATGATCCGGGCCAGAGACATGTACGTGAAATTGGTCGCAGAATACCCGGATTCCCCGTGGACGGAGTTGGCCCAGGCCCACGGACGCTTGATCGCATGGTATCAGAAGGCCAGACCCGATCAACTGCTCAAGGAACCGAAACCATAGCCCGGGCGATCGACAGGCGAACCGGACCGAACGCGGCACCCGAAGATTCATTGGAAGGCGGCAAGTGTGAGTCAAGCCAAAACCGACAACAGAGGCAAGATCAAGGAACAATACGACAGAGCCAACGTCCTGGTCGTGGAGGACGAGCCCCGGACAGCCCGGCTCCTGCTCGAGCTGCTGGCCCGCAAAGGCATCGGCGCCCAACTGGCAACGACGAAGAAGGCCGCTCTCGACGCTCTGGAAAACAGCGCCTGTGACCTGGCCTTCATCAGCACCCCCATCGACGGCGCCTCGAGCCACTGCAACGGTTTCGCGCTGCTAAACGAAATCAGGTCCGCAAGCCCGGAAATGCCCATCGTAATGATGGCCAAGCTGTCGGACCAAAGCCATCCGGAAAGCTGGCTGCAGCGGGGAACCCGGGCGGCGGTCCATGCCATTCAGGCCGGCTGCCGGGACTTCCTGGTCAAGCCGCTGGACCGCCACGCCGTCGAGGATCTGTTGGCGGCCCTGCTGCCCAACCGACAAGTTGCCACCGTCGCCTGCGCCCGCCGGGGCGATCACGTCCTCTACCAGATCGTCGGCAAAAGTCCCAAGCTCGCCCGGACGATCACGCTGGCCGAGCGCATCGCGCCGACGTCGGTGCCCGTGCTGATCAGCGGCGAAAGCGGAACGGGCAAGGAGGTGATCTCGCGGCTGATCCACCACAAAAGCAAACGCACCCTCGGACCGTTCGTACGCGTCAACTGCGCGGCGCTGAGCGACACCCTGCTCGAAAGCGAGCTGTTCGGCCATGAAAAAGGGGCGTTTACCGGCGCCCACGCCCAGCGCAAGGGCCGCTTCGAGATGGCTCACGGCGGAACGCTCCTGCTCGACGAGATCACCGAGACGCCGCCGGCCTTCCAGGCCAAGCTGCTGCGCATCATCGAACAGCAGGAATTCGAACGAGTCGGCGGTAACGACAACATCAGGGTCAACGTTCGCATCATCAGCACGACCAACCGGGACCTGCTCCACGAAGTCCAGATGAGGCGCTTCCGGGCCGATTTGTACTACCGCCTCAGCGCCGCTCGCATCGTTCTGGCGCCGCTGCGCGAACGTCCGGAGGACCTGCCCGAATTGGTGTGGCATTTCATCAACCTCTGTGCCCGCGAGACACATCGTCGGATCGAGACGCTCGACCCGACGATGATGGACATCCTCGCCAGGTACCCCTGGCCGGGCAACGTCCGGCAGTTGCGCAACGTCGTGCTGACGTCCCTGATCCTGGGCGCCGGTCCCAAGCTGTCGTTGGCCGACGTATCCTGGCTTTTCGACGAGCTTCAACCTTTGACCCAGCACGACCCCGGTCGCCGGACCACCGTGGAGGCCACGAGCCTCTCGCCCTCTCCCGGGGCGGTCTCGTCCCCCGCGCGTGTCGGCGGCATACCGCTGGCCGACCTGGAGAAGCAGGCGATTCTCGAAACGCTGCGCCAAACCAGCGGCAACCAGACCAAGGCCGCCAAGGTGCTGGGCATCAGCGACCGGACGCTCAGGGAGAAGATGCGTCGCTACCGAAAACAGGAGCGCCTTCAACCCGTATCGTAGGCGCCGTCCGACAACTTTACTGTTCTAAGGAAAGAAGGAACGAGAGGTAATGGCCGATCTAGAAGGCATCGAGAATCCGCAGAACGCTGAGCCGGAGAAGAGACCCAAGCGGGGCATTCTGTCGTGGTTGATTCCGGCTCTGGTCGTCGTTCTCTGTGCGAGTGCAGGCTTCGTCGTGGGTCGGCTCTTTGGCACGCGCGGCGGCGCAAAGACCGCCTCGGCCGCCGAGCAATCCGCTTCGTTCGAGGCCCAATCCGCTCTGGACACCAAAGGCGAGGATGGCACGAACTGGTACTACGACATGGAGCCGGTGGTGGGGAACCTGAACGAGCCGGGCGTGTCGCGCTACGTGCGGGTGAGCCTGACGCTCGAGATGGACAGTGGTATGGAGCAAAAGCAGGGAATCGCCTTCCTCGAAAGCAAGACGCCGCTGCTGAAACACTGGTTGACGCTCTACCTGTCCAACCAGACGATTGAGGATATTCGCGGCGAGAAGAGACTGCGCCACGTGCAGGCGGAAATCTCCAGTTCGTTCAACCAGGGCCTCTTCCCCGAGGGCAAACAGCACATCAAACGCGTGCTCTTCAAGGAACTCTCCATCCAATGACGGGACCGTCGGTTCAATATCTCAATAGAGCGAAAATTCGCCGCCTGCTGGCCGCCGTCGGATCGATGCCCGGCGACGACCGCGCCGCGCCGGAGGCCGCCGCGTACAACTGGCGCGATCCCCATTACTTCAATGAGGACCAACGCCATCGGCTGGCCGCGCTGATGAGTCAGGTCGCGGCATTGATCGCCGAGGCCTTTACGCACTTCTTCCGCCACGATTTCGACGTGGCCCCCACCGCGATAACACAGCACTTCGCAGCCGAGTTGTACAACCGCACGGACATCGAACAGAGCCGGTGCCTGGCCTTTGGAGCCGAATCGGCCCACCCCTGCGGCTTCCTCGCGATCGCCAGCGCAACGGCGCTGAAATGGGTCACGCGTCTGCTGGGCGATTCCGAAGGCGACAGCGATCCCGGCCGCGCGCTTTCGGCCCTGGAGGAATCGCTGCTCTGCGACCTGGGGACCACGATGGTGGAAGGCTTCCTGGCGTCCCTGCGCCCAAGTCACGACCTGCACCCGAAAAAGGAAATCACCGACGGGCAGCCATCCATTCAATTCGAGCTGTCCGAAGAGATCTGCCAGATCGTGTTCGAGATTCGGCAAGCCGATGCGGAGGAATCCGACCGTGCGCTCTTCGCGTTGCCGTGCGCCATGCTGGCGCCGCTCGTGGGCAAGGAGCCCTCCCAGAGCGCCCCGGTTTCCCCCGAAGAGCTGTCGCGGATCTTGACCGAACACCTGAACCGAATGCCGGTGACTGTCACGGCCACGCTGGCCTCGACGAGACTGGGATTTGCAGAGCTCGCGGATCTCCACCGGGACGACGTGCTGCTGTTCGACAAGGCCATCGATGAACCGGTCGAGCTTCTCCTCGACGGTCGCGTGGTCTTTCGGGGCCGACCCGCCCGATCGGACGGACACTATGCCGTGGTCCTGACGCAATCGGCGGACGGGCCCGGGCAAGAAAAAGCCGAGACGGCGTCCACAGACTAAGTGAAAGAAAGGATAAACCATTATGGCCGAAGCCGCCCAAGTTGAGACAGAAAACGAGCCACAGGCCGGCGTGCAGACCCCTGCCGCCGCCGATGCCAAGACGCCGGTCCACTCGGCCGAGTTTCCCGAGGCCCCGGCCGACGGCCCGGCCGAAGCCGCCGGGCAGCTCGACATCCTGTTGGACATGGATGTCCCCGTAAAGGCGGTCCTGGGCTCGGCCCAGATTCCGGTCCGCCGCCTCCTCCAGCTCGGCCCGGGCTCTGTCCTCAAGCTGGAGAAATCCATCGAAGCGCCCGCCGATCTGTACTTGAAGGATTCCAAGTTCGCCGAAGCCGACGTGGTGGTCGTGGACGATCAGTTCGCCGTACGCATCAAAGAAATCGTGGGAGCCGCCGTCACGCAGCAGCCGGCGGATGGCGATACTGCGTAACGCAGCCGCATAAGAAGGAAACACACAGGTACTATGGCTTCTGATCAGTCCAGGTCATCGAATCTCACCCCCGGCGGCGGTGGTCTGTCTACGAATGCTCTGGCCTCCTACAGCAACGCCATCATGGCCATCGGGCTGGTCACCGTTCTCGCTACGCTGATCATCCCGCTGCCGACCATGCTGCTCGACATGCTGCTGGCCTGCAGCATTTCTCTGGCCATCGCCGTGCTCATCGTCACCCTGTCCTCCAGAGAGCCGCTCGAATTGTCCACCTTTCCGTCTCTGCTGCTCTTTGTCACCCTGTTTCGCCTCTCTCTGAACGTCGCCTCGACACGACTGATTCTCCTGCAGGGCAACGCGGGCAAGATCATTCAGACGTTCGGCGGCTTCGTCGCCGGCGGCAGCTTCGTCGTCGGCCTGGTCATCTTCCTGATCCTCGTCATCATCCAGTTCATCGTGATTACCAAGGGGGCCGAGCGGATCAGCGAAGTGTCCGCCCGCTTCACCCTCGATGCCATGCCCGGCAAGCAGATGGCGATTGACGCCGATCTCAACGCCGGCGCCATCACGGAAAGACAGGCCAACGAACGCCGCGCCAAAATCGTCAAGGAAAGCGAATTCTACGGGGCGATGGACGGTGCCAGCAAGTTCATCCGCGGCGACGCCAAGGCCGGCCTGATCATCACGGCGGTGAACATCGTCGGCGGTATTGCCATGGGCTATACCAATGGCATGAGCATCGGCAACGCGGTCAAGACCTACTCGATTCTCTCTATCGGTGACGGCCTGGTCAGCCAGGTCCCATCGCTCATCATATCCGTGAGTTCCGGCTTTCTCGTGACCAAGATTTCCTCCAGCCGCAGCGTCGCCGAGGACCTCTCGCAGCAGTTCCTCAAGGCAGGCCAGCCGTTGATGGCCGCCGCCGGCATCATTGCCGCCATGGCGCTCATCCCCGGCATGCCCCGAATCCAGTTCCTCATGCTCGCCGCCGGCCTGGCACTGGTGGCAAGAACGTCCCTTCGCAGCGAAAAGGCTCAGCCCAAGGCGGCTCCGGCCCTGAAGAAGAAGGCCGACAAGGAACCCGTGGAGGAATTGCTCGACGTGGACCGCATCTCCGTCCACGTCGGCGTGCGTCTGATCACCATGGTCGATCCCCGCAAGACCAACACCATTTTCGAACGCATCGGCGCCATGCGCCGCCAATTCGCCCAGCAATTAGGCATCGTCGTTCCCCTGGTGAGGCTGCGCGACGACCTGAATCTGGAACCCAACGCCTACGAAATCAGGCTCTCGGAAATCACGGTGGCCAAGGGGCGTCTCGAACCCGACATGTTCCTGGCGATGGATCCCGGAACGGTTCGGGAGAAGGTCGCCGGCATCGCGACGACCGAGCCGGTGTACGGGCTGCCGGCGCTGTGGATTCCCGGCACCAAGAAGGAAACGGCCGAACTGAACGGCTATACCGTCATTGATCCGGAGTCCGTCTTCATCACCCACTTGTCCGAGACGCTCAAGAAACACGCCGACGAACTGCTGACCCGCGAGGACGTCCAGCTTCTCATCGACCGGCTCCGCAAGACCCAGCCTTCGCTGGTCGGAGAAATCATCGGCACCGAAAGTCCCGTCTCGGTGGGCCTGCTCCAGAGAGTCCTGCGAAATCTCCTGCGAGACGGCATTCCGATTCGCGAACTAACGGTCATCCTCGAAGCCCTGGCGGAGAACGCCACGAAGACGAAGAACCCCACTACCCTGACCGAAGTGATACGAAAATCCCTGAAACGAATCATCACGGAGCAGCACAAGGAGCCGGCCGGCGGAATTCCTGCGATCACGTTCGATCCGGCGCTCGAGCATCAGATCATCGCGACCCTCCGCCAGGAGAACGGCGAGTTGGCCCTCAGCCTGCCCACGGAGACAGCCATGGAAATCAACCGCCGGGCCGCCGGCGCCTGGAAGGCGGCCCTGGATCAGGGCCGCGACAAAATCGTGCTGCTTTGCGACGCGCGGCTGCGAGCGCCGCTGGCCCAGATGCTCTCCCGGACCTTGCCCATGCTGGCCGTGGTGGCCTACGACGAAATCCTCTTGGGAGTGGAGGTCGAGCCGGTAGAGACCATCAGCATCGACCCCCACAATTTGGACGCGACCGCCGGCCGGGAGAACCTCGCCGTCGCCGCGGCCCAGACGTAATGGAGAACGTAGAAATGCGAAATGCCGGGAAACCGCACAGCGCTGAACTCAGGCCCTCGGCCCTCGCCGCCGGGGAACGGGTCATGGATGCCCCACAAAACGTCCGCGAACGCCAAAGGAGCACGTGAGCATGCTGCACGCGCGATACATCGCAGTCACTACCGCAGTCATCTGCTTTTTTGCCCTGGGCATCATCGGGTCTGTCGGCGGTCTTTCGCCGGACGTCTGCTGCCGCCGGGCGGTGCTGGGAGCCGTGGTGGCCTACGGGGCCGCCCACGTCGCCGTCCAGGCCATCACAGCCATTCTCACCCGAGCGATGATTGCAAGCCAGATTCACAAGGACGAGGAACAATCAGGTGACGACAAGGACCGAGCCCATCGCTGAAACCGCGGATCGCAGAGAAGCCCCCAACGAGGTCGGCTCGGGCGAGCACCTCAGGGCGGTGGCGTTGCGTACGTATTCGGGGCACAC